>JAITNU010000215.1 GCA_031290325.1 Treponema sp. | reverse complement strand
TAAAGAAAATATCAGTGTCCATCCGTGTCCATCCGTGGTTCAAATTGCTTCCATACAAAGGTTGGTATATGCTACAATCAGCGTTTCGCGGTGTTATTTTCAATACTAAAGCAGTATATAATCCGCGTTAATCAGCGTAAATCCGCGGATTGTCTTCTTCTTGTGCGTTGTGAAGGTATAGGTAAACCGGACAAGCTCTTGCACGCCTAAGGTTTTGGATGTTTACGACGTTTAGGCGGGCAAGGGCATTACGAAGCAAAAACCGCTTTAAGAATTGAGGTCGCTTGTCGTTTTGCCTTTGTTTTGCTTTTTCTCTTTACGCTTTGCTTTTGCGGTCTTTTGAGGAACCTTCTTTTGATCTTTCTTGTGTGTTATATGTTCACCCATGCTTAACCTCCTTGGGATATTGTATTGTATCGTGAAAAAGGGGCTTTGAATAGGTGCCAAGAGGGGGGAATGGCTGAAAATGCAAGGTCAACGGACCTGCTCATTGAGATTAAGACAAAGCTTGATAGCTCAGGGGGTAAATCCCTCATAGCCACCCCCTTGTCGCTATAGCTCAGATATGCTATTATGAGCCTATGCGTTATTATAGTACGAGGAGCAAGGCGGAAGCGGTGAGCTTTGCCGCCGCAGCCTTGACCGGGCTTGCACCGGATGGTGGCCTCTTTGTCCCTGAAGAAATACCCCAATACCCCCGGTATGTAACGGCTTCCCTGGGGAGTATGGGCTTTCATGCTATTGCCTTTGAAACGATAAAACCTTATGTCCAGGGTGAGATACCTGATCCGGTGCTGGAGGACCTGGTCCTGCAGGCATTTTCTTTTTCTGCGCCTCTCCTGCCTGTGGGGGACCGGCTGATGCTGGAACTGTTCCACGGGCCTACGGCGGCGTTCAAGGACTTTGGCGCCCGGTTTATGGCTCGGGCCTTTTCTTATGTGCGCCGGGGAGCGGAAAAGCCCCTGCACATCCTGGTGGCCACTTCTGGGGATACTGGCGGGGCAGTGGCTGACGGCTTTTACGGTATTGAAGGCATTTCGGTAACGGTGCTCTATCCGCGTGGCAGGGTTTCCCCTTTGCAGGAGCGGCAGATTGCAGGTTTGGGGGGGAATATCTCCGCTCTGGCCGTTGAAGGCAGCTTCGACGACTGTCAGCGCCTGGTCAAAGCCGCTTTGGGGAACGAAAGCCTGAAAAAGCGCTTGGCCTTGTCTTCGGCAAACTCCATTAATGTGGCCCGTCTCATTCCCCAGGCGGTGTACTATGCCGCTGCCGCGGGAAAGGCCCTTGCAGGTACGCTTGACCCTGATGGAGAAGCCACTCCACGGGTGAAAGATCGGGGTGCGGAAGGCGGAGTGCGCTCCGGCAGTACACCGCTCCTCACTGTTGTGCCTTCGGGGAACTTCGGCAACCTTACCGCCGGACTGTATGCCATGAAGATGGGGGCGCCTATCCAGGGCTTCATCGCCGCTACCAATATCAACAAGACTGTCCCGGATTACCTTGCAAGCGGGAAGTACGAGGCCCGTGTTTCCCAAGCCACCATCTCCAATGCCATGGACGTGGGAGCGCCCAGTAACTTTGAACGTATGACCGCCCACTGGTCCTATGAAGCGCTGCGGAAGATGATCCTGGGCGTAGCGGTGGCTGATGAGGATACCCGGCAGGCAATACGCCGGGTTCACGATACCTGCGGCTACTTCCTCGACCCCCATGGTGCAGTGGGATGGGAGGCGGCAGATCGGCTGCAGGGTCTCTTGCCCCCTGGCCCTCTGGCAGTCCTGGCCACTGCTCACCCGGCAAAGTTTGCCGAAACCGTGGAACCCCTCACCGGGCCGGTTCCGGTTCCTCTGTCCCTTAAAAAGGTGATGGAACGGCGGGTGGATGCCCGCATCATTCCGGCGGATATCACCGCCTTATTAGAGGTATTATCATGAAACCCTGTCCCTGCGGTTCCGGCCTTGCGTATACCGAGTGCTGTGAACCTTATATTACCGGTGTGCGTACCCCTCTCACCGCGGAAGCCCTCATGCGGAGCCGGTATTCCGCCTATGTGGAACATGCCGTTGATTACATCATCACCACCTCTGTCGTGAATCAGGAGGAAGCCAAAGGGAAGATCGATGTTCAGCAGACCAGGAACTGGAGCGAGCAGTCCCGGTGGCTGGGGCTTAAGATCCTATCGGTTATCCAGGGCGGTCCTGAGGATGCCCAGGGGACCGTGGAGTTTGAGGCGACTTACGAACGGAACGGGTTCCGGGATATCCACCATGAGCGTGCCCGGTTTAAGAAACAAAACAACCGGTGGTTCTATGAGGAGGGGGATATTGTGCCTAAGACCCTAGTCCGCATCGAGCCTAAGGTGGGGCGCAACGCATCCTGCCCCTGTGGAAGCGGGAAAAAATACAAGCATTGTTGTGGCGCATAAACCGTGTTTTGATTATATACTTTATATTTTATGGAAACAATATACATACCCGGTAATCTGGAAGCCCTGCAGCGTATCAGCCGCTGCCGTGAAACCAGTGAAACGGAACTTGACCTTTCAGACCTTGGATTAGAGCAAATTCCACCAAAACTCGCGGAATTGACCCATGTTACGGTGCTCAATCTGAGTGAAAACAACCTCAAAGAACTATCCGATGGTATCGGCAGGCTCACCGCCCTGGAATATCTCGACATAAGTCACAATGCGCTGAGGATACTGCCAGAGGAGATCGGCAAACTCGCCGTCCTGGAAGTCCTGATCCTTCGGGGTAATGGACTGACCTCATTACCGGCAACTATCGGTAATCTGACGGCCCTTAAAACCCTGGACATCAGCCACAATAACCTGATGACCCTGCCTGAAACTATCGGTACCCTGTTTGCTTTAGAAGAGCTGGATATCCGGTGGAATAAACTGACAGCCCTGCCGGAGGCTATCGGCGATTGTAAGGCCATGGAAACCCTCAACCTCTACGGCAATGCACTGCCGGTAGTGCCGGATGCCATCGGCGAACTCACGGTACCGAGGGAACGTAACCTCCTGGGACATTTCGAGAGAATTGTTGAACTGTCAGAAAAGAACGGACTGGGTAAATTCCTGTTTGACAATGCCAGGGCGCATATCTCCTTTGTAACCCAAAAACTGCATATCACGCCTATAGAAGCGGTGTTGTTTTCCCATTTTCTTAACCGATGCGATGATCAAGCCATTTCTATAAACGATATAGCGGAATCAATACAGTGCAGTAAAATACAACTCCTGCAATACATGGACGCTTTTGATGCATTGGAAGCCAAGAAACTCATCTGCGGGTGCCGGGGAAGGAGAACCGTTTCGTACCGGGTCCCTATGGAGGTCCTGGGCGCCATGAGGAAAGGGGAAGCCTTCACGCCTGCTAATCATGAGCATATTTCAATCACCGAATTTTTTACGGTGATTGAAAATCTTTTTGAACAGCGCAGTGAGAATGAATTGACCTACAATGCGCTGGTTGCTGAATTAAACACCCTGATAACCGACAATATGCAGCTTGGTTTTTCCCGGAAAATAAAAAGTTACTATCTTGATGATGATGATATGATCCTGTTGCTGTTCTTTTGTCTTTTATTTGTCAATAACGATGATGATAACATCAGTTCTCATGATTTTAATGATATATATGACAGTAAATTTACCTTTAGAAATATAAAGACCATGTTAGAGGATGGGGATCACGGATTAATGGAGCGGCGACTGATTGAAAACAGCAACAGCGAGGGCTTCGGCGACCGGGAGTCTTTCAAGCTGACCGATCAGGCCAAGCACGAGCTGCTTGCGGAATTACATATCAAGGAACGGCAGGGAAAAAGCAAGAAGGGTTTGATCCTGGCTGATACGGTTCATGAAAAGAAACTATTTTATAATACAAAAGAAGCCCAGCAAATACAGCAGCTTATGGCGCTCCTGGGGGCTGAACATTTCATTGCCGTTCAGAAACGCCTGGCCCTCAGCGGTATGCATACCGGTTTTGCCTGTTTGTTCTGCGGGCCTCCGGGAACCGGCAAGACCGAAACGGTGTATCAGGTGGCACGGGAAACCGGACGGGATATTATGATGGTGGACATATCGGAAACCAAAAGCATGTGGTTTGGAGAAAGCGAGAAGCGGATCAAAGAGGTCTTTGACCGGTACCGGGCCTATGTGGAAACCAGCGAGAGCGGAGGGGATCTGGCGCCGATTCTGCTGTTCAACGAAGCCGACGCGATTATCGGAAAGCGGAAAGAAGTAACCCAAAGCTCGGTGGCTCAAACCGAAAACACCATTCAAAACATCATCCTCCAGGAAATTGAGAACCTGACTGGTATATTGATAGCCACCACCAACCTCACCCAGAACATGGACAACGCCTTTGAACGGCGTTTTTTATATAAAATCGAATTTGCGAAACCGAACCTCGCGGCCCGGCAGTCCATCTGGCAGACCATGATACCGGCCTTGTCCGACGGGGAAGCCCGGAAACTGGCTTCCCAGTACGATTTTTCAGGGGGGCAGATTGAGAACATCGCCCGCAAACGTACCATTGACAGCGTGATTTCCGGCATGGACCCTTCGATTGATACGCTCATCGGGTTTTGTCAGGACGAATTGCTGGCTCGTGCGGACACGGGAAATAAAATAGGGTTTGCGGTATGACCATCAGGTGGAAAAAATATGTTACAAGTGTATCCCTTGTTTTTACTCCTTCCATATCCTACAATTTAGATAGGATATATGTAAACGATACTGCAATGGAGTAAAAAACGATTATGAGAATTTCAACCAAAGGCCGTTATTCTTTGGAAGCGTTGCTGTATATGGTTCTGCTTCGTGATGGGGACTATGCAAGTACCCGGACTATCTCAAAAAACACCGGCATATCCGATGGATACCTGGAACAGTTATTCACCCCCTTGCGGAAGGCCGGTATCCTCCAGGGGATCCGGGGTCCCCGAGGTGGATACCTCCTCGGCAAGGCCCCGGATAAGATAAGCGTGGGGGATATTCTGCGGGCTGTGGAAGGTCCCCTGGAACCGGTGGACTGTGTGGGCTTAAAGTACTGTCCAGCTCAGGATGGCTGTATTTCGCGGCATACCTGGCGTGATCTCTACGAGGGCATAACCGACTGTGTTGATTCCATCTCCCTGGCGGATCTGGTGGAAGCCTACTATGCTATGGATAAAATGGAGTATATGATATGAAAATTTCGACTCGGGGGCGTTACGGCATACGGCTCCTCATTGATCTTGCCGAGCATATCAATGAACCCCATGTGTCTCTGGCACGGGTGGCGGAACGGCAGACGATTTCCATCAGGTACCTTGAGCAGGTTGCGGTGATACTGCGGCGGGCAGGGTTTATCCGGTCGGTCAAGGGAGCCTTCGGTGGGTACACCCTGGCGCGGTCTCCCCAGGACATCATTGTCGGGGATGCCCTGCGGGAACTGGAGGGGGATATGCTGATAAGCGATCCGCCGCTTCCCAACATCACTGAAACAAAGCTGCAGCGCTGCATCAGACTTATCGTATTTGACCGGCTGAACGAGCGTATCGCCTCAGTCATAGACCGGGAGACCCTGGCCTCCCTGGTGGGCACCATCGATCCCGATGATTCCTATATGTATTTTATTTAAATCAGCTCCTTGA
Source organism: Treponema sp. (assembly GCA_031290325.1). GTDB lineage: Bacteria > Spirochaetota > Spirochaetia > Treponematales > Breznakiellaceae > JAITNP01. The sequence continues at coordinate 17,241 of JAITNU010000215.1, read as the reverse complement.
AAGGTGGCATCTTTTTGAAACAGAGAAAAAAAACGAGAGAAAAAAGAGAAAATTACTTGACACTTATCGTTGATTTGGATATATTCTTAATTATTCAAAATGCCATCTTAGCTCAGTCGGCTAGAGCACCTGACTTGTAATCATGAGGTCCCCGGTTCGACTCCGGGAGATGGCTTTCCGGGACACCGGAAAAGATGGCACTTTGAGGTGAATACCGGGGGAGATTCCCGAGTGGTCAAAGGGGGCAGACTGTAAATCTGTTGGTTCAGCCTTCCAAGGTTCAAATCCTTGTCTCCCCAAAGGGGTTGTCCTTTTGGACAACCCCCTTTTTTTTGGAGTTGGTATGTCGAAACAGTTGTTTACCGAAGGTCTCTGTTTTTCCTGTACCCGCTGTTCAACCTGTTGCCGGTATGAGAGCGGTTTTGTATTTCTCACGAAAAAAGATGCGAATCTTCTGGCGGCAACGGTACAGGTGGATTATACTGATTTTGTGGATACCTATTGCCGATGGGTCCCGATGGGACAGGGGAGGGAACAGCTTTCCCTCAGAGAAAAACCTAATTATGATTGTATTTTCTGGGAAAACGGCTGTTCTGTGTATGAAGGGCGTCCCCTGCAATGCAGGACCTTTCCCTTCTGGGAGGTACTGCTCGCCGTTCCCGGGGCATGGCAGGCGGCAGCAGCATCCTGTCCGGGTATGGGAACGGGGATGCTGCATACCCAGGATGAAATAGAAGCCGCCATAATCCGGCAGCGGACAGAACCGGTTATTGCACGGTTTGGGGGAGTATAGATGCGTATCCGTTTTTGGGGGGTCCGTGGTTCGTTGCCGGTGCCGCAGTTGCCTGCTCAGATAAAAAGCAAGATTTCCACGATTATGGAACGCTTAACCACGGCGGATATTGAAAGCGCTGAAACCAGGGAGCGGTTTCTCGCAGGACTTCCGCCCTGGCTCTTCGGCACCACCGGGGGGAACACCGCTTGTATTGCGGTTTCCTTTGATAATCCCCGGCAATTTATTGTTTTTGACGCCGGTTCGGGCATACGGGAATTGGGTAATGCCCTGGCACGGAACACGCCGAAAATCACCCAGTATCATATATTTTTCTCCCACTTCCATTGGGATCATATCATGGGACTGCCCTTCTTTACCCCTGCCTATGATCCTGCGGTGAGCGCTGATTTTTATTCACCCCAGGGGGAGTTTGAAACCATCTTGAAAGGGCAGATGGTATTCCCCTATTTTCCGGTAAGTATGGAAACGATGGCTGCAAAACAGACCTTCCACTCCTTGTCTCCGGGACTTGCTTCGGGGATTACCCTCTATGATGCGGTCATTTCCACTAAAAAAATGAACCATCCGGGGGATTCATATTCCTATCTGGTGGATGATGGGAAACACCGGTTTGTCTATGCCACGGATGTGGAACTCTCCTCCATGGATTTCATTAAAAACGAAGAAAATATCGCCTTTTTTGATCAGGCCAACCTGGTGGTCATTGATTCCCAGTATACCCTGGGGGAGGCCATTGAAAAGTACAGTTGGGGGCACAGCGCCTTCAGCATGGCAGTTGAATTTGCCGCCCATTGGCGGATAAAACACCTGGTGCTGTTTCACCATGATCCTGGCTATAATGACCAGAAACTCGACAATATCCTCCAATTCGCCCGGAGGTATGCTGAACGTATCAATAACTGGGGAATAACCCTGACCCTGGCAACAGAAGGTTTGGAGCTTACCGTATCGTGATGAGGCGGGAATGAGTATCCTCCGTGTAATAAAAATTATCAGTATTCTCATAAGTATGGTCTGCGTGGCCCTGGCATTGGTGGCCGGGGTGTTGATCTATTGCAATGCCCCGCCTGCCCAGGCGCCGGTGATCCCTGATGATGACGAAACCGTACGGGTAGAACCGGATGGCATCGTATCCTTTGAGGTCCGCGGAGGTGAAAGTGCCTTGTCCGTGGGGAAACGGCTGGAAGCGGCGGGAATCATAAAAACCCGGTATTTCTGGTACCTCCTTTCCCGGTTTGATAAATCCTTCATAAAAACAGGCATCTACCAGCTTGCAGTTCCTGCAAACCAGGTGCATATCCATGCCACCCTGGTAGCAGGACGCCAGGCCCTCACCAAGGTAACTATTCCCGAAGGGGTAACCCTTAAAAAGACCGGACGGATCCTGGAAGACGCAGGTATCTGTGCTGCAGATGACTTCCTCGCCGCTGCTGCGGACCAGGACCTCCTGGCGGCTTATCAGATACCAGGGGCCACCATGGAGGGGTACCTCTACCCGGACACGTATCTGTTCCCCAAGACCTACCCTGCCGTACAGGTGGTCACCATCATGGCGGATACGTTTTTCAAGCGCCTGAGCGAATTACCCCATAACGATACCGGGCATTTTGATGCCCTGCCCCCGGAAGAGCTGTTCCGGCGGGTCATTATCGCCTCGATAGTGGAACGGGAATACCGGGTGGATGAGGAGGCGGCCCTCATGGCAGGGGTGTTTTATAACCGCCTCAAGATAGGCATGGCCCTCCAGTCCTGCGCCACCGTGGAATATGTGATCACCGAGATCCAGGGGAAACCCCACCCGGAGGTGCTCTACACCAGGGATACGGAGATTCGGGACCCTTATAACACCTATATCAGGCCGGGCCTCCCCCCAGGTCCCATTGCGGCTCCCGGGGCTGTGGCGCTGAACGCGGCCTTTAATCCCCTGGCCACGGAGTATCTGTATTTCCGGCTGGTGGACGCCGATGCAGGACGGCATTATTTTTCAAAGACCCTGGACGACCATATCAAGGCAGGGGCGCTCTATGTAAAAAGGAGAACCTCCTGATGGGCTATATCACCAAAGCCACCATACAGGAAGTAACTGATAAAATAGACGCCCTGGCCGTGGTGGGCGATTATGTGCGTATTGAAAAACGAAGTGGCCGTTACCTGGGGCTGTGTCCTTTTCACCACGAGAAAACCTCCTCGTTTTCGGTGAATCCGGATCTGAAACTCTACTACTGTTTTGGCTGCGGCAAAGGGGGCACCATCATCAATTTCATTATGGAGATGGATAAACTCTCTTTTCCAGAAACCGTGGAACTCCTGGCCAAGCGCTTCGGCGTCCCGGTGGTCTACGAACATGGGGGCCAGCTTGATACGGGGATGACGAAACGGATCGAGGAACATGCCGAGTTATACAGCCGGGTGGCGGGAAGTTTTCACTATGTTCTTATGGAAAAACCTGAAGGAAGGGCGGCAAAAGCGTATATTATATCTCGAGGGTTGTGTAATGAAATGATCGACCGTTTCCGTCTTGGCTATGCACCGGCGGACCGGCGCTGGCTTTTCACCTTTCTTTCCGGGAAAGGGTATTCCCCGGAGTTTCTCGCGTCCTCCGGGCTTTTTTCGCCTAAGTATCCGCGGTCCAGCTTTTTTGCGGACCGGCTCATGTTTCCCATTGCGGACCGGCAGGGGCGGACTGTTGCTTTTGGCGGGCGGATCCTGGGGGGGGAAGGGCCGAAATATATCAATTCTCCGGAATCAGAGGGATATAAAAAGGGGCAGACCCTCTTTGCCATTGATCTGGCCCAGCCGGAAATACGAAAAACCAGGGAGGTGTATATCGCTGAAGGCTATATGGATGTGATTGCCCTTCACCAGGCGGGGATTACCAACGCGGTGGCCCCTTTGGGAACGGCTTTTACCGATGAGCAGGCCAAACTCCTCCGCCGTTGGGCGGATCAGGTCTTCCTCATCTTTGATGCGGATATTGCAGGGCAGAACGCGGTGGTTAAGGCCATCCTGACCTGCAGGAACAATGGCCTTGCCGCCGGGGTGGTGGTTCCCGGTGGTGATCCCGCCGGGGGAAAGGGGGCGCCAGGACAGACCCGGTTTAAAGACCCTGCGGATATCTTAAAAGAAGCCGGGGCTGAGGTATTGCAAAAAAGGGTAAAATATACTATAAATGATTTTGAATACCTTATGGATCGTGGTAGAGCTTTGTTCGATGTATCCAGTTCCGAGGGGAAAGCACGGGGGGTTGCTTTTCTGTTTCCTTATTTACAAACTCTGGATTCGGAAGTTTCAAGAGATGCGTGTATTGGCTCCATAGCCGCCGCCTTTGGGGTTGACCGGGGGGCGGTAGCGGATGATTATCGTAAGACTGCTCTGGGGAACAAAAGCCTGGAGGCAGTCCGGCCATCACCGGCGATTCGTATGAATGACGAGCTTTTTTTGTTCGCCGTGGTGTCGATCCATCAGCGCTTGTATCCAGAGGTTCGTTCAAGGCTTGCGATCAAGGAGATTGAGGATCCTTGTGCCAAGGATATTTTTATTGCCCTGGAAGAGTGTTATGCCCATGATGAGTCGGGGATGGATGCGCTTTTATCCCGCATAAGCGCTCCTCATGTACGGAATTTTGTTATTGAACGGGGGGCGTCGAATGAGTTTGCGGTAAACCCTGAACAGCTTGTTGCAGACGGCATTAAACGGGTTGAGCAAAAACGGCTTGAGCGCCGGCTGGACGAGATTGTGATGAAATTGCGTATTGTAAAGGCGGAGGCCGGGATAGGGGGTGAAACCCCGCTTGAAGACCTCCTGGACGAAAAAATGCATATTGACGCCGAATTACGCCGATTGCGATTGAAGGAAGATTTCGATTGAAGGAAAATAACATGACGGATTTGCAGCTTGATCCCGCTGTTATGAAGCTGATTGAATATGCGAAGGAAAAGAAAACCCTCTCCTATGAGGAACTTTCCGATTATCTGCCTGAGCATATTGCCAATTCTGATAAAATCGAAGAGGTCCTGGTACTGCTGGAATTAAATAATGTCCAGCTCATCGAGGAAGAAGCCTCGGGAGAAGATGAATCGGAGCAGGAACCCCGGAAAAGCCCGGATGCCGACAAGAAGCGCCTGGTTTATAGCAACAAAGAAGCATCCATGGATGATCCTATTAAGCTCTATCTGAGGGAAATAGGCCGGGAGAACCTCCTTACTGCAGAACAGGAAATAACGCTTTCCAAGCAAATGGAGGATGGGGAAAACATTATCAAGGGGGTGATCAAAAAATCCGGTATGATCATCCCTGAATTTTATCATATTGCCCAGAAAGCCTTTTCAAAAAAAGACCTCCGGGAATTAAACCTCTCCAAAAAAGAAATCACCGAACACATGACTGAACGCCGGAGGCTCAGTCAGTTTTACAAAGAAACCCTCAGAACTATCCTGGGGGATCTTAAAAATTATATCGAGCTTAAGCGACGGCTTATCACCAGGGGAATGAATATTTTTGAGGATCCGGAACTGAACGGCATCCGCACCCGCATCATGGCGGCTATTGAAAATGCTGAAATTCACCCTGATGAAATAGCCGGCTTCTCTGAAAAATTCATTCAGGCCGCGAAAAGAATCAAGCGTTATAAAAAAGAGCAGGAACGGATAGAAAAACACCTCAAGGTCGGTTCCCTCAAGGAACTGCGCTCCCTGGGCCGGGGCCTTACTATCCGGGAAGACCGGGAACGGCTGGAAGAAGAACTGAGCCTCAGTTCCGATGAAATCAAAGAGAAGATACGGCTTATTCAGGTAACTGAAAAAAAACTGCGTCAGATGGAAGCGGAATTTGAGGAAACCATTGAAAGTATCAACCTCATGGCCAAGGAAATCAGCCGCGGCAGGATCATGATGAAAAACGCCAAGGACCGGCTCATCAAGGCGAATCTCCGGCTCGTGGTTTCGATTGCCAAAAAGTACACGAACCGGGGGCTTCAATTCTTTGACCTGGTCCAGGAGGGCAATATCGGCCTTATCAAGGCGGTGGAGAAGTTTGAATACCAGAAGGGCTTTAAGTTTTCCACCTACGCAACCTGGTGGATAAGGCAGGCCATTACCCGGTCCATTTCCGACCAGGCCCGGACCATTCGGGTGCCGGTACACATGATAGAACAGATCAACAAGGTGGTCCGGGAGTCCCGACAGCTCATGCAGGTCTTAGGCCGGGAACCTTCGGATGAGGAAATCGCCGAACGTCTTGGCTGGACTACCCAGCGGGTAAAAACGGTTAAGAATGTGGCACGGGAACCTATAAGCCTGGAAACCCCCATTGGAGAAGAGGAAGATTCCCTCCTTGGGGACTTTATCGAAGACAAGGATGTGGAAAATCCCGCGAATCAGACCGCCTTTACCCTGCTACAGGAAATGCTGTCCGGGGTGCTTGCCACGCTGCCGACCAGGGAGCAGGATGTGCTCAAGATGCGCTTCGGCCTTGAAGACGGCTATTCCCTTACCCTGGAAGAGGTGGGGCTTTGTTTTAATGTTACCCGGGAACGGATCCGGCAGATTGAGGCAAAAGCCCTCCGGCGTTTGCGGCATCCAAAACGGAGTGTCAAGTTAAAGGATTATTTGGACAATTGACCACCATATCAATACTATTGAGGGGATAATTATGGAAGAAGTTTTTGATAAGTTACGGACCTTACAGGATATCCTGTCGGATCGGATTAGCTTGGAACATGACATTCAGGAAATTCCCAAGGTACTCTCGACCCAGGAAGAGCTGTTGGCCCGGCTTAAAAAATCTTTTATTGAAAAAAATCAGGACTATGAAAAGGCCAAGATTTCAGGAGAGGAATACCGGGGTCTCCTGCAGGAAGCTGAAAGTTCCCGGGAACGGGCTGAGAAAAACATGGATTCCATCAGTACCCAGCGGGAATATGAGGCCCTGGACAAGGAGATCAGGGACGCCACTGAAAAGGAACAGCAGTACCGTAAGGACCTGCAGCGGGTGGAACGGCTGTTATCAGACCTGGATGAGCAGATGAAACAGAGCGCCGCCCTGATTGAGCAGCAGGAACAGGACTTGGAGGAGCGGCGTTCAGGTATTAAAGCCGAGGTAGCGGAAAAGCAAAACGAGGTTGAGCAGCTCGTAACCGAGGAGCACGAGCTCAGCCCCGGTCTTGATTCTGAGATCCTGTTTAAATTTGAACGGATCATCCGCAATAAGGGGGGCAGGGGCATTGTTGCCATCAAAGGCGGGGTCTGTATGGGTTGTCACATGATCCTTCCCGTCCAGTTCGCCAATGAGGTCCGCATGGGGGAGAAGATCGTCTTCTGCCCGTATTGTTCCCGTATTCTCTTCTATGAGGAATCCGAGCAGGGTGAGGAGGACTTCTTTGATACCGAAGATGCAGGGAGCCTCTCGGACCTTGATGATATGGACGAAGAAGACTACGATATCGAAGAAGAGGAAGAAGAAGAAAAAGTAAACATTGATTACGACGAATAAGCGATGAACCAGGCTGCCGCGCCGTGACTATAGTCGCGGTGAGGAAAGTCCGGGCTCCGCAGGGCATGATGCCGGGTAATACCCGGGCGGAAGGGTGTTTTCAACACCCCTGCGACAGAGAGCGCAACAGAAAGCAAACCGCCAGAGGGGGGCGGTAAACGACCCCTCTCCTCTGGTAAGGGTGAAAGGGTAGGGTAAGAGCCTACCGCGGGACCGGTAACGGTTCCGGCACGGCAAGCCTCATCAGGAGCAAAGTCAAACAGCGGCAGAACGGCCCGTTTATGCCGCGGGTAGACTGCGTGGATACTATCCGCAAGGATAGCACAAGATAAATGGCAGCTATGGCGTAAAACGCCTAAACAGAACCCGGCTTATGGTTCATCGTTTTTTTTATCGGCCCTTTGTACTGCCTCTTCCAGGGTCTGAACAAGGTATTCCGTGCCAAGATCGTTGATAAACCCCGATTTTTCAAGGGCCTTTTTCGGTTGCCCCTGGATTTCAGTGATAATCAGGCGGATTTTCCGCCGGCGGCACTGGATAAGGAAGGATTCCAGAGCGGCAATGCCGGTGGAATCAATGGCAGGCACCTCACGCATACGGAGGATGAGTGCCTGGGGGGTCTTCGCTATGTGGCGCAAGGTATTTTGGAGCATATCCGCCACCCCAAAGAAGAAGGGGCCTGTAATCTCGAAGACCTCAAGGTCTTTTGGGTACAGCGTTTTATCTGTCGCGGTTCCCCGGTTTTTCAGGTCTCCATGGGCGAGTTTCGTGATGAGCTCGTCATTCGCGGATTTAATCCCCCCAACCTCAACCATCCGTCTGAGGAAGAGGAAGATGGCTAGGACCACCCCGACTTCAACGGCAAAGGTCAGATTAATCACGATGGTCAGGATAAAGGTGGTGATAAGGACGCTCACATCGCTTTTGGGGGCAGTACGGATGATCCGGATAAACCGGGGAACATTGCTCATATCCCAGGAAACTACCATCAGGACCGCGGAAAGGCTTGCCAGGGGAATGGCAGAAGCCGCAGGGGCAAGAAAGAGGATGAACAGCACCAGGGTGAGGGAATGCATAATACCTGCTACGGGGCTGGTTGCGCCGGCCTTAATATTGGTAGCGGTTCGTGCGATGGCACCGGTTGCGGGGATGCCGCCGAAAATAGCCGCCGCAATGTTACCGATCCCCTGGGCCACGAGTTCGGTGTTTGAGTTATGCCGGTCCCCGGTCATGCCGTCGGCAACCACTGCCGACAACAGGGACTCAATCGCCGCAAGAAGGGCAATGGTAAAGGCATCAGGAAACACGTCCCGCACAACGGCCCAGCTCAATGCGGGCAGATGAGGAACCGGCAGGACAGAAGGAATGCCGCCGAAACGGCTTCCCACGGTTTCAACGGGCAGGGAAAGCACCCGGCTTATGACCGTGAGGACCAGCACCCCGGCAACCGCGCCAGGAATGCGGGGGTAAAAGCGCCGCACCAGGATGATAATCACCAGGGTTCCGCAGCCGATACCCAGGGTAATAGGATCGAGGGTCGAAAAGGCACTGAAATATTCACTCCATTCCTCAAAAAACGCAGGAGAACTGGCTGCTATGGATAGGCCAAAGAAATCCTTCACCTGCTGGGAAAAGATGAGCACCCCGATACCTGCGGTGAAACCGGTGGTAACCGGATAGGGGATGTACTTGATAAAGTGTCCCAACCCACTGAGGCCCATGATCACCAGCATGATACCTGCAAGCACACTGGCGGTGATCAGCCCTGCCATACCATGCTTGGCAATCACTCCAAAGATGATGACTACAAAGGCCCCGGTAGGCCCGCCGATTTGGAATTTGCTTCCCCCCAGGAGACTGATAAAGAAACCGGCTATGATGGCGGTATACAAGCCCTGGGCTGGACTTCCCCCTGCGGCAATGCTAAAGGCCATAGCAAGGGGAAGGGCCACAATTCCGACGATGATACCAGCAATGCAGTCTTTACCAAAGGCAGCCCAGGAATATCCTGTTCCATCCTTTGCAAACAACTCCCCTGTCCGGGGGACCAGATTACGAAGTACCGTAAAAAAGTTGAAAGAAACCATGAACATAGCTTATTTTGTTCATCCCCCGCGAGTCAATGCAGATCGGTCAGGGCGCAAAATCTCGGCCCCATTGCGGTATACATGACAGGCAGCTCCGTCAAGGTACGCATGGATGAGGACCCGGATGGTCCGTTCCAAGCCCCCTGCTATGTATGCCTCCTGTACCGTGAAGAGGGCGAGGTCCTGTGCCCTGCCGGAATGTCGCAAAGCTGAGGCCGGGTTTTTAGCGTCCAGGTCCCTGGTTAGGGAAAAGACCAGGGACACTATATCCGCCTCATTGAGCTGGTTTCGTACCAGCAGTTCATCGTATAACATGGTAACCTGTTGGGTTATATCATCCCCTTCGTTCTCGCACTGAGTCGCGCCCCGCAGGGCCTTGAGTCGTTTTTCCCCCATCAAGCCGTGTTTCCTCCTGCCACCACTACCAGAAATACCGATACGGCAGCCACCGCCATACCAAAGAGGCCCAGCATCATATATACTCCTATACCGCCAATATAACGGACTTTTCCACGAAACAGCAGCCTGCAATTCACCAGAATCCCATACAGGGAACCGGCCCCTAAAAAAAGCCCCAGGATACTGGTTAAACGCAGTAGTATTAACTGGGTTTTGTCCATAAACTCCTGAGCCGTTCCTATTCCATAGAGGAACAGCGTTAATACACACATCCCCAAGCAAAAAGAAACCACTTGTTTGATCAGAATGGCGCTCATCGGTTTTTTTTCAGGCCGAACGATTTTCATATTGGTTGCTCAATCCGCTTCGTTTAGATTATGATATCAATATAATATAGTATAAATACGAATGGGGGAAGGTACTATGAAAAATTTTTTATTGCTCCTCACCATACTCATCATCCTGGGTGGTGTGGCCTTTTTTTTCGGTTGGGCGCAGTTGACGGTTCCCTTGGGTGCCTATGGGATCTTGCGCTCTAAAACCCACGGGATCGATCCCCAGGTCATCAGAGAAGGGAAATTCCAGTGGGTGTGGTATAAACTCATTCCCACCAACGTGGTGATTCAGACCTTCACCCTGGACCGGATAAGCCGTTCCCTCATTGTCCGGGATACCCTCCCTTCGGGCAGTGAATACGCCTCCTTTGCAGGGCTTCGGCTTAATTTTTCTTATGAAGTATCCGCGGCGTTCTCCTGCACGATCAAGCCCGCTTCCCTGGCCTCCCTGGTTGTTACCTATCATATCAACGATCAGGCTGATCTCAATGCGTTTGAGGCAGACCTGGCAGATCAAATCGAGGCTTTTGCGCTACAGCGCCTGCGGCTGTATATAGGGGATGAAGAAAAAACAGCGGAGATCCTCTCCTCCGGCAGGCTTATCCAATGGGAGGCTGATATACAGCAGGCCTTTCCTGACATAGAAAACCTCTCCTGCAACATCCATACACCCCATTTCCCGGATATACAGCTCTACCATACAGTCCGTTCCATTTATGAGGATTATATTGCAAAACAGCGGGAATATATCCAGACCGACCGCATGCTGCAGCCGGAGGCCCGGATCGGTTCCCAGATACGTTTTGAGGAACTGACCAAATACGGTGAACTCCTGACCAAATACCCCATCCTGCTCCAATACCTGACCATTGAAAAGGGTCGTTAGGTTACCCCTCAAACACGTTTGCCAGGGCTATCTCCAGCCCCGGCAGCACCGTGGAAGTGATGACACCCTCACTGTAGCGCTGCATACTGAACTGACCCTCTGAGAGCCGGTAGGCGCAGATGTGTTTGTTCTTAGGATCAACCACCCAATATTCCCGTACCCCTGCCTCCTCGTACAAGGCCAATTTTCTTTCCATCTCCAGAGTCGTGTTAGACGGGGAGAGCACCTCCACCACCAGGTCCGGTGCGCCCCGGTAGCCCTCCTCGCCCCGCTTCTGCTCATCGCAGATAACCGTCAGGTCCGGCTGTACCACCGTATCGTCGCTTTCGTCATTTTCATAGAAAAGCCGCACATCCAGGGGCGCAACATACACCTTGCAGGGTTTACCCTGCAAAAAGGTATAAAACTGTGCTCCCAAGGCCGTCACAATACCCTGATGGTTCAGGCCCGGCGCTGCCATTGCGTAAGCATTCCCGTCAATCAGCTCAAACCGCTCCCCTGGTGCAAGCTCCCACGCCGCATAGTCCTTATAGGTGAAACGCCGGTCTTCTTGAGCAAAAATCACCCTGGCCACATTCGGCATATCGTCCTCCATTCCGGCAGTATAGTACCGATCCCGCCGCTTGTCAAAAACCTGCCCCAGGCATTGAAAAGAATAAGCGCATCAAGTATAGTAACGGAATCGTATTGAGTTTGTTTGAAAGATAAGTATGAGCCAACAGGAGTGAGGGGCATGGGAAAGGCAAGGGCCTTTTTTTCTATTTTTTTTCTGTTTTTTGTTTTTTTTCTGTTTTTTATAAAGTCGCCAGTAATGGCTCAGGAACCAGATGACGGGGAAGATGTCCCCATAGAGTCGGATTGGTCCGGTCTTATGCCGTCCCGCTATTCCAGGGGGGACCAGACCTTTACCGTGAGTGCTGGGGTGGTCATGCCCATGATGTTCTGGGGCAATTCGGGGATACTGCCCAATAAGGTAAACCTGGTTGGTGGTACCGGTTTCCTGGCCTATAATTACTTTCTGGGTTCCCACCTTTTTGTAGGGGGCGAGGTGGGGATTATGTTTATCGGAACCCTGGCGGAGAATACCCTCTTTATGGTTCCCTTTGGTTTACGATTCGGGTATCAACTCGTGGTGAAACGCTTTGAATTCCCGGTGAGCCTCCTTTTGGGCGGGGCGAGGCAGCAATATCTGGAACAGATATACTTTGGGCTTTTTGTCAAGCCTTCTGCCTCGGTGTTTTTCCGCTTTAATCCGGACTGGTCTTTTGGTATTAATGCCACCTGGTGGTTAGTTCCCCAGTGGCCCCGTGAACCTGGCAAAGATACCTATGGCAATTTCCTGGAATTGACCCTGGCAGCCCGGTACCATTTTTAGGAGCAGGATGATGATGTATACGGTACCGTTGAAAGGAGTCCTGAAAAAGGCCTGTGTTTTGCTCGTGGTTCTTATATGCGGGACCCTTGTTCTGGCCTGTCCCCAGGATTCCATCTTCTATGGGATTTCTTATGAGGTGAAACCCCTTGATCCCCGGATCAAGGGGACTCCCACGAATATTGTTACTGATGGGGATAAACTATACGTCGCCAGTAAATTTAACAAAACAATTTACCAGTATGGGATATTGCCGTCAGGCAGCTTAGGCTGGAGCACCGTGGAACCCGCTCCCGGGGGGGAGATTATGGAATTGGCAGCGACGCAAGACTATTTATACGCCCTTACCGGAGAGCCGGGCACGATGTCGCTTCGTAGAAAACACACCAAAGGCGCTGATTTGAATTGGGAAACCATCTCCCCTGATGGAGTATACAAAAATTTACAGACCATTTATGGAGCGGGAACTCGCTTGTTTGCCTCTGCCATGATCAGCACCACTGAGTTTGCCATTCTTTACGAAGAGGATACTAGTAATGAATTACATGTCTTAAAAAGTGACGCCAAGTGCCTCAACAGCGCCGTGTATGATGAAACAAATTATTATCTTGCCACTGCCGGGGATGGGATTATTACGTTTAGTAACCCCTCGACTCCTATTACTAATACCGAGGGCCTCAATATCCTTGGGCTTATTCGAATCAGCGATACCATTGTGGCGGTCAGTAGTAATGGGCAGCTTCTTTACGGTGATTCCAGTGGTTTTACAGTGAGTTCACCTGGTTATAACTTTACCGGCGCCCTTGCGCTCACAAAGGTGGACGAAGAGGTACACGTGCTCCTCCTGGGAATTCACGGATCCGCTTCGTCCACTACCCACGGATACCGGGAAATAGTACTTACCGATGGAACCTTAAACCCCGGTAATCTGGGCCTGAACACTCCAGGAAAAGATCCAGATCATTCCAGTGTTTCAAATTATGATACTTATAATTCGACCCTTGGAAAACATCCGGTTACTTCGATCTTGCAGGCCCCGGATACACTTGACACGACCATGACCCTGTTTGCTGCAACCACTAAAAACGGCCTCTGGTCTTACCGGCAGCGTAATAGGGAATGGCAATGGAACGCCGAAGAATAGGCAGGTTTAGTCTATTTACATTTTTTTAATTATAGGTAATACTTTTTGAATAAGGAGAATAGTATGTTGAAAAAGCGTTTTGTATATGGATGTGCCCTGCCTTTCATGGTGATGGTATTGGTATGTACTGGCTGTGATCATGGTAGTTCTGGTACGGAATTTACGGGAATTACCGGCTTTAGCTTCACACCAATAAGCGGCTTGAAGGCGGGTACTGACAGCGTAAAGGTCGGCCATATTGCGGGAAGATTCAGTGTTCCGGTGGGGGGGTCAGCACCATATATATATGAATTGGTAGCTGATTCGGTTGATGGTCATGATAATGATCAGTTTGAGGTGGTTGGTACTGATCTGAAGATTAAATCAGAACTGACGGCCCCAGGAACATTAAAGGTGTTTCTCAAGGCTACTGATAATGATGGCAATTCGGTTACCAAGGCTGCAACAATCACCGTAGCGGACGCACAAGCTGAGGATCCGTTATATAGAGATATGCAAACTATTACGGAGAGGGATTTTAAGATCGGTCAGTATGAGGTAACCTATGAACTCTGGTATGAGGTATATCAGTGGGCAATCAGTGCGGCGAGGGGAAACGAAAAATATCGCTTTGCCAACGCAGGCAGTGAAGGCAGTGATGGTGTCACCGCGAATGCACCGACAAAAATGGGAAAGTACGAGCCGGTAACGTATATAAGCTGGTGGGACGCGGTGGTATGGTGCAATGCTTACAGCGAGATGACTGGTAAAGAGCCGGTGTATACCTCGAATGGAACGATACGGGACTCAACTCAAAGTACAGGCACCGTGACGGCGGCAGATAAAAATGGTTACTGTCTGCCGAGAAAAGAGCAATGGGCGAAAGCACGGGGTTCTGATGAAACTGATCTTGAAAATGCGTGGTATGCTGCTAATGCCGAAGGTACTACCCATATCGTAGGGTTGAAGAACCCTACTGGCACCGAACCAGATGAACTACTATACGACATGAGCGGGAATGTTTCGGAATGGTGCTGGGATCCGTCAAATTCCGGTATAAGTCGTACCGTATGCGGTGGGAGCTGGTCCGATGTGGCTGATAATGTTACCGCTAATTCCCAGAGGTTCTTTAGCCCCACATTCAAAGACATTAACATCGGGTTTCGTCTCTGCTCAAAGGGTGAATAAAAATGTACCCTGCTTCGGTTCGAAATGTATCTGTAGATGCTTTTCTTTATAGTGGGAATCGAAGCTAGTACATGAGCGACCTGTTTACCGTCCACGGGGCGCTTCCCCCTGAAGGCCCCCTGGCTGACCGGATGAGGCCCAAAGCCCTGGATGATATCATCGGGCAGGACCATATTGTCGGCCCGGGACGGCTCTTACGGCGGGCTATCCAGGCAGACCGGCTTTCCTCGGTTATCTTCTACGGTCCTCCGGGAACAGGTAAGACCAGCCTCGCACGGGTCATCGCCAATACCACACGAAGCACTTTTGAAAGCCTCAACGCCGTGCTGACCGGTATCAAGGATATACGGGAGGCCATAGACCGTTCCGATGAACGGCGGCGACTCTACGGCAAACGAACTATCCTCTTTGTGGATGAAGTCCACCGTTGGAACAAGGCCCAGCAGGACGCCCTCCTCCCCTGGGTGGAAAAAGGTACGGTGATCCTCATCGGGGCAACCACGGAAAACCCCTTCTTCGAGGTGAACCGCGCTTTGGTAAGCCGCAGCCGTATCTTTCAGCTTAAATCCCTTACCTCCAAAGACCTCCGCAGGGCTGTTGAACGGACCCTTGGGGATACGGAACGGGGTTACGGAAAATGGCGGATCTCCTTTGAGGAGGGGGCCCTGGAACACCTGGTGGAAGTGGCTGGCGGAGATGCCCGGAGCCTCCTCAACGCCCTGGAATTGGCGGTGGAGACGAGTCCTGCTTCCTGGCCTCCACCTGGTGGCACGGAAATACCGGTGTCCCTTGAGGCTGCGGAAGAAAGCATCCAGCGGCGGGCAGTGCTCTATGACCGGGATGGGGACTACCACTTCGATACTATTAGCGCCTTCATAAAAAGCGTCCGGGGGAGTGACCCTGATGCGGCCCTGTATTGGCTTGCCAAGATGGTCCGCGCCGGGGAGGATCCGAGTTTCATCTTTCGCCGTATGATCATCCTGGCCAGCGAGGATGTGGGCCTTGCGGACCCTGATGCGCTAAGGGTGGTCATCTCCTGCGCTGAGGCTTTTGATCGCATCGGCTTTCCAGAAGGGAACTTCCCCCTGGCCCATGCCTGTTTGTACCTCGCCACTGCCCCCAAATCCAACACCACCATGGGCTTTTTCGATGCCCTGAGTGCGGTTGAAAAGGAGGATGCCGAGGTACCCAATCACCTGCGGGACACAAACCGGGACAGTGAAAGTTTCGGCCACGGGGACGGCTATATCTATCCCCACGCCTACCGGGACCATTGGGCGGCCCAGCAGTACCTTCCTACCCCGCTGCGGGGAAAAACCTTTTACCTTCCCTCACAGGTGGGATACGAGGGCCGGATCCGGGAGGAGGTGCTGAGAAAACGGGAAATCCAGGCTGCGGTTATCATGGGTGATATCCAGGCGGCAGCAGGGGAAATACTCTCCTGGTCCGCCACATCCAAAGGCAGGGAAGGCTGGTTCAAACGGCTGGAATCCGGGCGCAGCGCCCTCCTCCTTGCCGACCGGGACGCCATCCTGGGGCAATGTTCGATAAAACGCCATGACCGGATCCTCATCCCCGCGGCCCATGACGGGCTGCTCCTCTGGGAAAGCCTCCGCCGTACTCCCGAAGGGCTGACCGCCGCCCTGGTGGATAGCGAAACTGCGAAAGAGGCCCTCCTCCGCTATGCCGCTTCCCTTGATGAGCCGGAACAGCCTGAGATCGGGGTATATCCAAACGGAAGGCTGCCAAGCCCTGAAGAAACGGATACCCTGTTTGCGGCCCACACCTTTGAGCATATCCTGGTGCGGGAACCCTGGAGAAGGGGAGGCAGTTCCGAGGTGTTTCATGCCTTTGCACATACTGCCCGGCAGCTTCTCGCCCCTGAAGGAGACCTGATCATGCTCCAGTCTCCACCCCGGCTTGGGGAGCGGATTTCCCGGATCATCGGGGAGGGGACTTCCTCAGCCGCGAGGGCAAAACTGGAAGCTGCAGAGGAAGCCTTTTTTAACCCTGAGAAAACGGGAACCCTGGCCGGTGCTTGGGAGCGCTGGACCTGGGGTGGAGAAACCCTGGAAACCTGTTTTCATGACGCGGGATTCAAGACCAGCCTTACCGTACTGGACCAACAGGAGGACCGGCTCCTTACGGAACGGGACCTGGGAGCCTGGTTTGACACGGGGAGGTCGAGTTGGGGGGCTTTTATTGCTGAGGCCCTGGGGGAAGGGAATTTTCTTGAGCTGCGGGATGCGTTGCGGGACCGGATCAAACAAGGCCCCCTGGTATGGAAATGGAAAAGCCTCCTGCTCAGGGCCACAACAGGATTCCCATAGGATCCTCCTGTTTATGGTGCCTATTTAATCATGCACACCACTTCGTCCCCATGGGCGCCAGTCAGTTCGCCGGTTGCGGGATTTACTATGAGGTCCATGTCTGCAAGTGGGATAGCTTTGAGCAAAACCTCGTCAGCGTTGGGCAACACGATAGCGCGGCAATCGGTGTCCCGATCCTTCCAATGAACTTCCACCGGCGCCGTAATACGGTACACTTGTTTGGAACCATCGGCCAG
>JAITNU010000154.1 GCA_031290325.1 Treponema sp. | reverse complement strand
CCACGCCAATTCCAATCTTCTTTAGAGCTGGTTCCGCTTCATCACGATGGGCGCAGGACTTCCACAATGACTGCAATACACGCTAGTGGTGTTTTTCTCTTTTTTGAAAATTAAGCCTTGGGTATTGACGTGGTATCCGTGGCGTTGTACCAGGGGCTGGCCGCATTGGGGACAGGAGGTGTCGTTTGCCTCACCTTGTAGATTGCCGGTATACACATAGGATAAGGTGTTCCGTGCCCGCCGGGCAATTGACCTAAGCCGGGATGCGTCTGTGGGAGGTGCGTTCCATTGATAGGCAGGATGATACGCCGAAAGGTGCCAGGGTATATCCTTTGAAAGTCCCGCAAGAAACGCTATGCACCTATCAATTTCCCCGTCACTGTCGTTAAGTTCCGGTACCACGAGGGTGGTAAGTTCCAGGTGTACTCCCATTTTCCAGGCTGTTTTAATGAAGGTAAGTACGGTGGAAAGGTCCCCGCCGAGGACGCGGCGATAGGTATCCTCGGAGAAACATTTTAAATCAACATTGACCGCGTCGATGAGGCTCAGAACCGCTTGTGCCGCTTCTATCTGTACGCAACCGTTACTGACCAGCACATTCGCGAGTCCTGACTCATGGGCACGGGCCATGCAGTC
The DNA here is from genome assembly GCA_031290325.1 of Treponema sp. Taxonomy (GTDB): domain Bacteria; phylum Spirochaetota; class Spirochaetia; order Treponematales; family Breznakiellaceae; genus JAITNP01. The sequence goes on along the minus strand of JAITNU010000154.1, from coordinate 15,251 downwards.
CAGGAGGTATTCGATGTGGACCAGTGGCTCCGAGTAGGTATAGGCGATCTGAGGGGACGCCTCTGCTTGAGCCGCGGCAATAAGGTCTGCAGGAGCACAATACCGGCCTGGAACATCGGTACGCTGGGAAATGTGCCAGTTCTGGCAGAACGGACAGTGGAGATTACAACCTGCGAATCCCAGGGATAAAATGGAGGAACCGGGGTTAAAGTGATAGAGGGGCTTTTTTTCAATAGGGTCCACGGCTAGGGCGGTGATAAAGGCGTAATAGGGCAGGTTCCCCACCCCGCCCCGGTTTCCCCTAACCCCGCAGCGGCCAAGCCCTCCATCGGGAAGCCGGCAGCATCGGGGACAGAGCCGACATTGTATCATCCCTTGGGGCTGCGAAGAGGAGCCTCTGGGAAGGCAGTCAAAATACCTTCCCTCAGGAGGATTTAGCTGCATGGTTACGTTTCTATTAAGAAACGGCTGCCTAAATCCCGTGATTTATTGATCAACTTGATCGGATCATCAACCTCAAAGGGTTCCAGAATTACCCCGCGGGCACCTTTGCGGATCCAAAGGCGTATCAAAGGCGCTGCTTCTCCTGTTTCCGTAACCGCCGAATGTACTTCTTCTGCGTAGAGCACATCATCAACCTTGAATTCCATCACCGTAGGACTTTCTCCCAGAGGATCATACACCAGGATGAGTTTGTGTTTTTCCGAAGGGTGCTGCCGGGGATACCCGGTAAAAGGCACCCCATTTTTGGGGGACCCCCCCGGATATTTGATGATTTTATTAAGGGGTAATGATTCAAGATAACTGATGGTGTCCATAAAAATCTCCTCTTTCTGCTACGTGCGATCCAGCTCGGCAATCAATATCCCCAGATCCGGGGGAATATGCAGTGGCTCCCCAGCGGCGCACAGGGCGGATGCCGTATCTTTAAGGCCGTTGCCGGTTACCAGGGATACTACCACCGCCTCTGCCGGGATCAAGTGCTGTTCCACCGCCTTCTTAATCCCCGCTGTGCCGCTTACCCCAGCAGGTTCCCCAAAGACGCCGCTCGTAGCCCCGAGGAGCCTCATGGCCATGAGGATTTCATCGTCAGAAACTGTAATCGTCAGCCCCTGGGATTCCCGGATGGCTCTGAGGGCCTTTTCCCCGTTCCGGGGCACCCCCACGGCGATACTGTCGGCAAGGGTGTTTTCTTCCATAGGCTCCAAGGGCCGGTTCGTCTCAATGGCCCGGTTAATGGGACAGCAGCCCTTGGCCTGGACGCTGATGAGCCGGGGCAGCGCGTCAATAAGACCGATGGCGTAGAGGTCCTTGAAACCCTTCCACACTCCGGCAATGGTACAACCGTCCCCCACGGAGACCGCCACATAATCCGGGGCCTTGAAGCCCAGTTGTTCGGCGATTTCCAGGGATATAGTCTTCTTCCCCTCCGAAAGGTAGGGATTGATGGCGGCGTTGCGGTTATACCACCCCCATTTTTCAATGGCCTCGGCGGAGAGCCGAAAGGTATCCTCATAATTACCCTTGACGCTGATAACATGGGCGCCGAAGATCATGAGCTGGGCAACCTTGCCCTTGGGCGCCCGCTCAGGCACGAAGATGAAGGACTCAAGCCCCATGGCCGCGGCATTCCCTGCGAGGGAAGATGCGGCGTTCCCCGTGGAGGAGCAGGCCACGGTGTGCATCCCCGCGTGGGCCGCTCTGACCACGGCGATTGCAGAGGCCCGGTCCTTCAAGCTCCCCGTTGGGTTAAGGCCATCATCTTTTATATAGAGCGTTTTAAGCCCCAGATGTTCCCCCAGTTTTTCAGCTCTGTAGAGAGGGGACCCGCCGATCCGCAGGGGCGTGAGCCGGCTGCCCTCCTCTATCGGGAGGAGTTCCAGATAGCGCCACATAGAAAAATCTTTCCGCCCTGCCAGTGTTTCCCGGTTCAGCCGGGACTTGATGTATTCATAGTCATATTGTATATCAAGAACACCACCGCATTGCTTACACGTGTAAGTAGTATCACCAGCTTCGTATTGCACCCCACAGTTGATACACACCGCCCCAATAACATTTCTCATCCTACCACCTCCCATGCAACTCACTCCCTTCTATCATTAAACTCGGTTATTAACGCGTCGATGGCGTCAGCCTGTTTTTGTACTCCCAGGAAGGATTTTTCCTGGTGGTACCACTGGTCATCCAGTTCTTCCATACTGCGTCCCTGCTGTTCAACCCAGGTGTAATACTTGAGGTTGTGCACCCGCTTACGTTCGGGATAGGTGAGTTCCAGCATGTTGTCCGTGCCTTCACCCCTGAGGCTTGCCGCAAAGTCCACCGCCGCGTCGATGTACCGGTATGCTCCCAGTTCGGCGCTCAGTTCGGTGAGCCGGGAACGGTACATCTCCACCGAGTCGGTGAGTACCGTGGCAACCACGTCCTTTCCTGTAAGCTCGTAGTATTTGGCAAATTTGATGGCGCAGAGCACGTTCGATATACCAGATATCCCCATGTAGGCAAGCGCCGCAACTTGTTCCGGGGCAAGTCCCGCTTCCTTTACCAAATATTCCTTCCCTGCTTCTTCGTTGAAGAGCCGCAGCAGCGACATGGAGTCATGGTCGTCAATGGCAATGGCCATGTCGGTGTTCTTGACGTTGTGCACCCAGGGGATGTGTTTGTCCCCGATGCCTTCAATCCGATGGCTGCCAAAGCCGTTGTTGAGGATCGTGGGGCATTGCAGGGCCTCTCCCACAGCGATCCTGCTGTAGGGGTATTGCTGTTTGAGGTAATCGCCGCTTGCCAGGGTTCCTGCAGAGCCGGAGGTAAAGCAGACCCCTGCGAAGTTACCCTCCTTGCCTTTGATGCTTTCAAAGGCTTCGGCAATGGCGCTACCGGTAACCGTATAGTGCCAGAGGTAATTCCCCATTTCCTCAAACTGATTGAAAATGAGGACATCCTTCCGGGTGGCCCGCAGCTCGTGGGTCTTGTCAAATATCTCTTTCACATTGGATTCGGTCCCCGGGGTGGCGATAATTTCACCGGCGATGGTGGAGAGCCACTGGAAGCGCTCCCGGCTCATGCCCTCAGGGAGAATGGCCACCGAATCGACTGCCAGGAGCTTGGAGTTGAAGGCTCCTCCCCGGCAGTAATTCCCCGTGGAGGGCCAGACCGCCTTCTGCGTGGTCGCGTCGAACTGTCCGGTAACGAGCCGGGGCACGAGGCAGCCGAAGGCGGCCCCCACTTTGTGACAGCCGGTAGGAAAGAACTTTCCTATCATGCAGATGATCCGGGCTTCCACACCGGTAAGCTCTGAAGGAAGCTCAATGCAGTTAGGCGCTCCGTAGAGGCCATCTTTCCCTTCGTTTTTCCAGGTTATTCTGAACAGATTCAGTGGATCCACATCCCACAGACCGGTATGTTTCAACCGGGCTTTTATCTGTTCCGGGACCAGCTCCGGATCCCGCATCTGGGCAAAAGTGGGGATGATAAGCCCTTTTTCCTTTGCTTTTTTGATGTTCTTTGCAAGAACTGCTTTGTTAATAGTTAAATCAATCATGAATCTGTTCCTTTAAATAGAAAAAAATAGAAAAAAATAAAAAAACGAAGCCTATGCTTTCCACTTCGCTAAGTTGAGTTCCTTCATCTTTTTGGCCACAATGGTGGTACAGGCAAGATCACCGGTAACATTCAGCGCCGTCCGTCCCATGTCCAGGAGCGCGTCAATGCCCAGGATCATGGCGTAAGCACCTGCAACCGCGCTTCCTGCAGTAACCGGCAGGCCAACCGCATCGAGCACCAGCAGGAGCATGATGGCACCTGCCCCGGGAATACCAGCAGTACCAATTGAGGCCAGGGTTGCGGTAACCACAATGATCCCCATCTGCACGAGGCTAAAGCCATGTCCCCATACCGAAAGGGCGATAAAGGTGGCGCATACCCCCTGGTAGATGGCCGTTCCGTCCATGTTGATAGTTGCACCCAGGGGCAGGGAGAAGGCGTAAATATCCTTGGGAACCCCGAGATTTTCCGCTGCTTCCATGGTCACCGGCAGGGTTCCATTGGAACTTCTCGTTACAAAGGCGGTAATAAAGGGATCTTTGGCATCCTTAAAATACCGTTTGATGTTCAGGCCGCCATACACTTTAACCAAGCCCCCATAGACCACGATAATATGGATCGCGTACCCGATAAAACAAGCCGCTGTTACGATACCCAGGGAACCGACCACCTTGGGGCCATTGGTGGCAAAGACCACCGACACCAGGGCCAGCACCCCAATGGGCGCGTACTGCATGATCCCCTTGATGATCAGCATCATCACTTCCGCAGTCCCGTCAAAGATCGTAAACAGGGTTTCGCCAGCGTTCTTGAGCCGTTTGTCAGGAGAAACCCGCAAATAGGAAATCCCGATGCCGAAGATCAGGGACACGAAAATCACGGCGAGAATCGTCTCGCTGACCACGACTTGGGCGATGCTGGTGGGAATAATATTGAGCAGCGTCTGGGTCAATGAGGGGGCAGCGGCTTCCTTTCCCGCAGCTTCGGCAAAGCCAGCCAGTTCCGCGGAAGGCTGAAAAACAGCGCCCATCAGGAGGCCGATAATCACGGCAACCGCAGAGGTGAGGAGGTAAAACAGGATAACCCTGATACCGACTCTGCCGAGATTGGCAGGGCTGACCGAAGAGGCCCCTACGATAAGGGTCGAGAGGATGATCGGCATCATGATCATCTTGAGGAGCCTGACAAAGAGGTCTCCCAAGGGTGCTATCCAGAGTATCTTCTCCCTGAACAGGAGTCCCAGGATTATACCAAGTACGAGACCAATAAGGATCCGGTACAGCAAATTGAACTCAAAGTACCAGCTATACCAGTGCTTCCGAGCCGCTTCTTTGTTCTGTTTACCTTTTTTTCCCATCTAAAATACTCCTATACCTTCAAAATATATGCTTCCTCCTGAATATCAGGAGCGAAAAGCCGGTTCTGTTCTGCAGCGCACCGCAGGGGACAGTTTTTCAGGGGCGATCAGCTCAATTAAGCGCCGCGCGGTCAGCAAACCCGGATCAAGCAACGGCAGGCCCCCCTTTGAGGGGCTTACTGCCAGGGGCAGTTCAGTACACCCGAGGATAACCGCCTCAGCCCCTCGTCCAGCCAGGGCGGTGATGGCCTCTTGCAGGATGATTTTTGCCTGGACCGTTACCGGCGCGGAATGGGCTTTGATCCCGAAGGTTTCGTTATAGATAGCCGCATGGATGGCTTCCTGCTCTGCCGCAGCAGGTTCCATCAGCGTAAACCCCTCCTCCTCCCTGAAATACTCGTGGTACACGCCACTTGTATAGGTCCCCTTAGTCGCTAAAAGCCCAATACGGTGGACCTGCAACCGCGTTTTAACATAAACGACGCAGGTTTCAAGCATATTAACGATAGTAAGACCCTCAAACCGCTCAACCATAGTGCAGAAGGGCGTAAAAATACGCCCTGCATGGGCGGTATTACAGGCCACACTGACATACCGTGCCCCCGCATCATAGAGCATCTTCGCACAGGTAACCATACCATAAGCCGGATTGTCTTTTTCATCTCCCAGCAAAAACGCGGTACGATCAGGGATCAACGAAGGGCAGGAAACTAAGAGGCTGTTAATATGATCCTGGTCTTTAACCGCACGGGTATTATTGCATATATTCCGCAGGAAATCAAGCCCCGCGTAAGGCCCGACTCCCCCGATAATACCAATGATCCCTTCCATTGCTAAACGCTCCTCTCTATACATAGATACACAAACCCCTCCAGGGCTGCCTCAGAAGAAACGTGTCAGGTAGGTCGAAAGCCAGGGCACATACGTTACCAGGATAACCACCACAATCTGGATGAAGAGAAAAGGGAACACATAGCGGCAGATATCCACAAAGGGTTTCTCGAAACGGTAGGCCGCGAGGAAGAGGTTCATCCCCACGGGGGGGGTCATGAAGCCCACTTCCAGGTTGGTGATGAAGATAATCCCCAGATGGACCGGATCGATCCCATAGGCCACACCCAGAGGCGCCACCAGGGGCAGCACGATGAGGATGGCGGAAAAGATGTCCATGAGGCAGCCCACCACCAGGAGCGCCAGATTGAGGATCAGCAGGAAGAGGTATTTTGAGTGAATGGCGCTTTGCATCCACCGGACCAGGTTCTCCGGCACCTGGGTGTCTACGATGTAGTAGGAGAGGGCTTGGGACAGGGCCAGGATGGAAAGGACCCCCCCGATGATGGGAATGGCCTTGCGGAACACCTGGGGCACGGCGGCCAGCTTGATATCCCGGTGGATAAAGACCTCCACAATAAACAGGTATATCACTGCCACGGCGCCGATTTCGATGAGGGAAAGCAGCCCGGAAAAATAACCTGCAATGAGGAAAACCGGCAGCAGGATTTCAAACACCGACTGTTTTAATGCAGAAAAGGCTGTTTTGAGGTCAAAGGGCCTAACCGGGATCTTTATTTTGATTGATATGATGATGCCGAAAATAATCACCGCCAATATCAGGAGCAACCCAGGGAAAATGCCCCCCAGGAACATGTGGATGATATTGGTCTGGGTCTTTGCCCCCACCAGGATGAGGGGGAGACTTGGGGGGAAGAGCAACCCGATGCTCCCCACAGAGGTTAAAAGCCCGATGGAAAAGCGTTCCGGGTAGCGGACATGCTCAGTCAGAATGGTATAGAGGATACCCCCCAGGGCGAGGATAGTAACCCCCGACGCACCGGTAAAGGAGGTAAAGAACGCACAGATCACCACGGTGGCGATGATCATGCCCCCGGGAAGCCAACTGAAGAAGCTCCTGAAGGTATGGACCAGCCGTTCCCCGGCCTTACTTTCAGAGAGGAAGAACCCCGCCAGGGTAAAGAGGGGAATAGCGATGAAGCTGCTCTGGGTAAGCCCGGTGTAGATCTGATTCGCCACCACGTCGATTTCCCCTCCTGAAGCCAGGAGCAGGAGGAGGGCCATGCCACCCATGACGACAAAGAGGGGGGTCCCTGCCAGGGCCGCGAGGAGGAAGATGACGACTGCCGGTACTTTTACATAATTGGCCAGGGTAACAAGGGCATCGGTGAGGGCATACACCGCATCGGGGACATCGAACCCCCAGATCAGTTTTGCGACCGCCGGCAGGGAACAGACGGTGCCCAGCACCAGGGCCAGAACCGGCAGACACCGGGCCGCTCCCCGTACCGGGGTCATACGGGCGAAACGAAAGGCGATAATGCCGTAACCGATAGGGATGACCAGGGCGAAGACCTGATCCGGGATAAACCCGATCATCTGCCAGGGCGAGAGCGCAATGGACACAAAGGCGGCCCCGCACCAGGCGATGATGGTAACCACAAAGGCGGATAACAGGTTGGTAGCAATCAACAGCGGGGTTTTGAATCGATCTTTGAGATAATACTGGGCCAGGGCTATGGAAAGATGCTCCCCATTCCTCGTGGTGATCATACCGGATAAGAGGCCCAGGGCCAGCAGACAATGAACCATAAGCACTGCAGAAGCAGGTACCCCGGTTTTGAAACAGATCCGGGCCACTGTTTCCGCAAAGGGGAGCAGGGCAAGACACCCTAAACAGAGATAACAAATCCCCTCTTCAATGGTCCAGAGGATCGATTGTTTTTTATTCCCCCCCATCAACATTACCGCCTGTTCCGATAGTTCCCCAGGAGGGTTTGAATCTTTCCGTATAATTCCCTGTCAAAGGTTTTTCCCAAAAGGCGCGGCATGGCCTGTTCCACATCAGTGTACCATAACTGGGTCTGTTCAGGGCTTACCGAATTGATAATGAGTCCGTAGTTTAACATAGTTGCTATGGCATCGGCTTCGAGTTTCAGAATAGACGTATTCATATCTTTAGAAAGCTGCCCCCCAAGTTCAAGCAGCTTGTCTTTATATTGATCCGGGATGGCCCGCCAGCCCCGCTGGTTTATAATAATACTTCCCATCATGGGGGCGAGATTGATGGAGGCCATATTCTTGGCTATCCCAAAGAACTGAAAGCCGCCGGCTGCCAACGGGCTTTGGTACACCGCATCGATCATACCGCTGTTCAGGCTGATGAGTACCTCGTTGAGTTCTACCGGCACCATTTGGTATCCCATGGTTTTGAAGGTCTGCATCAATTCAGGCTGATCAGAAGCGGTCCCCACTTTTTGCTTTTTTAAGTCTGCAGGAACAAAAACCGGGGATCGGGAAAAGAATTTGACCCAGCCGGCCAGGGCCCAGGTCAGAGGTTGAAACTTCTGGTCGATAAACTCCTGTTCCAGTTCCTGTTTCAGCTCCTTCAGGACCAGATCCAATTCGGCATCAGTCCTGATAAGAAAGGGAGAGCTCACCGTCATGATTTTAGAGGAAATGGTGCTCATGCCAACGGAACTGAAAACACCAGCCTGGATCTGATTTTGTTTTAATTTTCTCAGCACATCCTGTTCGCTTCCTGCGACCCCATTATGATATACCTTGAGTTCCACCTCACCATTGGTTACCGTGCTCCAGTCACGGGCCAGCTTGGTTAACGCCATGCCCCAGGGGGTATTTTCCGGAACTATGGATGCCAGTTTAATGGTAACCACCTTTTTTTGGGCAAAGACCGGACCAGCCAGCACGACCAACAGACTCATACATACAACCAGCCTGAAGTTTTGTTTCATGTTATTACTCCTTACTGTATACATGTTTACTTCTCCTCCCCTTCCTGATCACCCCAATCACCAGGATCCAAATCAAAAAAATAATTTGAAGCCATATCCAGCAGGTATCGGGCTTTGCGCTGGGCCAGGATATTGACCAGCCGGTTTGCGGGATCCGCATCCACATCCAGGGCCACCGCAGTTTCCAGATATTTTTTAAAGGTATCATAATCCTGGGCGGGAATACAGACCGCCTCGGCATAGGATACATAGGGACCGGCCAGACGGTCCTGTGATTTTTTCAGTGCCAGGTTAAAGTGGGTATCTACCTTGGATTTATCCCCTCCCAAGCCCGGAGGCAGGGCAGCATAGAATAACACGTAAAATTCATCAATGGCGCCGTTGTTGAAGTCCGGGTCCAGCTCGTAGGCCCGGTGTATGAGGGCGGTAACTTCCGGGAGCCGCACCCCCTGATCCATATCAAAGGGGTTGAGGGAATAGGCGGAAAGCACCCCTGCGGTGATCCAATAGAGGGAGGGCACATCCGCTTTTTTCATTCTGGCCAGGTAAGCATTCTGGGTTCCCTCCTGGTAGGCGGTGCTGAAACCGGGGTATTTCAGGTCCAGCCCCGCAGTGAGGAGGTCCGCTCCTCGGAGGTAGAGTTTTTTCGCCCGTTCAAGGGCCGGTTCCCGTTCGGCAAAGCGGTTTGGGGGCAGCCGCTGGGTCGGTCCCTGGATAAAGGCATTGGCGTACATAATAAAGAGGGAACCGGTGGTGAGGATGAGTCCCTGATGACGGGGCTGTTGGGATAACAGGGCCTCGTACATCTTGATAGCAAAGGGCATGGCATCCCCCACCAGTTCAGGGTCCGAATCTCCGGTGAAAACCTCAGTGCTCCCCGATCCGGTGAGGGCATCAGCCACCGCCTTGGTAGCCATCTGATTAATTGAACAGGAACTGATGAGTATCATACTCAATAGCAATAAAACACTCTGCACTTTCATGGTTTTTATCACTCCTTTTTTTCTCCATTTAATATATCCGATCCCGAGCGCTTCAACAAGACTTGAATGAGGAGCTCTGCCCCTCGTTCCACAGTGAATAGCTATATCTTTTTCAATTCCCTGTTTTGGACACACCGTATGAATAGCTCCATACAGACCCGGGCGTCATCTTCAGCACGGTGGGCGTCGAAGGTCGTGATGTTGAAGAACGCGGCCAATTCCTGGAGCTTGTACTTGCTACGGCCAGGAAAAACCTCTTTGGCATAGATAAGGGTATTAACCACCGGATTCGGTAAGACCGGAAAGGGGGCAGCCCACCGGTTTCCGGTTTTCCCCGCCTCATCGTCAATACCCTCCAAAAGCCCCCGCTGCGCTTCCTGTTTTCGGGAGGCCACAAAACGGTCCTTGAGCTGTTCATTGATAAAACCGCAGTCAAAAGGGGCGTTATGGGCAACCAGCACCGTATTTTTGATAAACCGAATGAAATCAGGAAACACCTCATCCAGGGAGGGCTGGTCCCGAAGCATCTCGTCGGTAATGTTATTCACCCTGCCGGCCTCCTCTGGCATAGGGATACCGGGATTGATGAGGGTCGAAAAACGGGCCATAAGTCCCTGTTTATCGAATTTCACCGCTCCAATCTCAACGATACGGTCTTTTTTTGCGTCCAGGCCCGTGGTTTCCAGGTCAAAGGCCACAAAAACCCCGGACTCAAGGACGATTTCGTCATACGTACCCATATCCCGCTCAGACGCCGATGACCTGGCGGATGTCCTTTTTAATAGCCTCAAGTTTTCGCGCTGCCTCAGCCTTGGCCGCAGCAAGCCCTCCGGCTCCAACCTCGCAACAGCAACTGGCGTAAAACTTGATCTTAGGTTCAGTGCCGCTGGGCCGGGCGCTTACCACGGTTCCATCCTTGAGGTAGAACTGGAGTACATCACTTTTGGGGAGGTCTACCGGATCCCGGCGAACGGGATTTTTCGGCTCCTTCCACACTGATTCGAGGAGGTCCCGGACCTTTTCAACCTCAATGCCCCCTAAGACCGCCGGGGGCTTTTGCCGGTAGGCATCCATGATAGACTGCATGATGGCCGGACCTTCCGGGCCTTGGAAGTACTTGGATATCCCCAGCTCCTGCCAATACCCGTTGGCCTTGTAGAGTTCATCAAGCCGGTCGAGGAGGCTCTTCCCCTGACTCCGCCAGTACAGGGTCATCTCGGCGGTCATAGCCGCGGCGGAAACCCCGTCCTTGTCCCGAACCTCCGGCTCCACCAGGTACCCGTAGCTCTCTTCGGTGCCGTAGACCACGGTAGGCTTCCCGGCGGCTTCACTCTTCCGCCATATATCGGCTATCCATTTGAAGCCAGTCAGACATTCAATACATTCGGCTCCATAGGACGCAGCCACCCGCTGCTGCATACCGGTGGTAACGATGGAATTCACCATCGCCGCCGCCGCAGGCATGGTACCCGTTTCCTTGAGGGAGCAGAAGATATAGTCCGCCAGGAGGGTACCAAGCTGGTTACCGGTCAGCAAGGTGAATTCGCCTCCCGCAGGCACGGCAATACCCAGCCGGTCCGCGTCGGGGTCAGTGGCCATAACTACATCGGCGCCTACCTGTTTCCCCAGGGCAAGGGCCAATTCCAGGGCGGCAGCTTCCTCGGGGTTGGGGAAGGACACTGTGGGGAAATCCCCATTACCCTCCCGCTGCTCCGGCACGGTGATGACCTCAAGCCCCAGGCTTCCCAGGACCGCTTCCACATGCATGGCTCCGGTACCGTGCAGGGGGGTATACACGATCTTAACTTCTCCGGCCTTGGCTTTGATCAAATCCGGCCGGAACAGCCGGCTCCGCACCATGGCCTGATAGGGTTCATCAATTTCCTTATCAATGATCTTGAGGAGTCCCTGGGCAAGGGCAGCTTCCCGGTCCATTTCCCTGATAGTCGTAACCGCGTTGACCTCTTCGATGATGCCCGTGTCATGGGGGGGAATAACCTGGGAGCCGTCGTTCCAGTACGCCTTGTACCCGTTGTACTGGGCGGGATTATGGCTGGCAGTAACCACAATTCCCGTATCGCAGCCCAGGCGCCGGATGGCAAAGGAAAGCTCCGGGGTGGGACGCAGCCCGGAGAAGAGATAGGTCTTGATGCCGTTGGCAGCCAGTATCAGGGCAGCGGCTTCGGCAAATTCAGCGGAATAATGGCGACTGTCGTAGGCTATCACCCCCTGAAGGCTCCCTGCTGCCGCTTTATCAGGGAACGCCTTGATGAGATAGGTGGCCAGACCCTGGGTGGCGCGCTTCACCACCAGGGTGTTCATGCGGTTGTACCCACCGCCGATGACCCCCCGCAGGCCGCCGGTCCCGAATTCGAGGTTCCGGTAGAACCGGTCCTCCAGTTCTTTCCAGTCCTCCGCAGCCAGAAGCTTTTCAATCTCAGCCCTGAAATATACATCCTTTTCTTTACTTATATAATCTTTCGCCTGGACAATAACCTTCTCCATGGATTCCTCCAAATTATAATATACATCAGTATAACAAGTTGCTCCATCTTATACAAGGTTCTCGGATACTACCGAAACCATGAATAAATAACGCTCCTCACTCAACCGTAACGCTTTTGGCGAGATTCCGGGGCTTATCAGGATCATTCCCCCGCTGTACCGCGCAATAATAGGCGAAAAGCTGGGCTGGGATGATCGACAACAGGGGCGAAAGACTATCCTCGGTCTTGGGAATCGTGAAGACCTCATCTGCTATCGAGGCAAAGGCCCCCTCCCCTTCCCAGGTGATGACCAGGGACGCTGCGCCCCGGGCAGTAACTTCCCGGATGTTGGAGGCGATCTTATCAAACAGCGTCTCCTGGGTGGCAATGGCAACCACCAGGGTGTTCTCATCCACCAGGGCAATCGGCCCGTGTTTTAATTCCCCGGCAGCAAAAGCTTCCGAATGGGTGTAGCTTATCTCCTTGAGCTTGAGGGCGCTTTCCAGGCTCACGGCGTAATCAAACTGTCTCCCCATGAAAAAAACCTTGTTCTTGTTAAACTGCCGGGAGGCGAAACGCTGAATCAGGTCCTTTTTGCCCAGCACCCCTTCCACCTGGGTGGGGATGCAGGTCAGGGCGGCGAGGTAGCGGCGGTACTCCTCGTCGGAGAGGTGAGACCGGAGCCTGCCTAGTTTGAGGGCCAGGAGATAGATGCACATAAGCTGGGTGGTAAAGGCTTTGGTAGAAGCCACGGCGATTTCCGGTCCTGCCCAGGTGTAAAGCACCAGGTCCGCCTCTCGTGATAAGGTTGAGCCAACCACATTGGTAATGGCCAGGATACGCATCCCTCCCTGCTTGGCAAGCCGCATGGCCGCCAGAGTATCGGCAGTTTCCCCGGACTGGCTGATGACGATAAACATATCCTGGGGCTGCAGCACCGGGTTGCGGTACCGGTATTCCGAGGCAATATCGACTTCCACCGGGATGCGGGCAAAGTGCTCAAAGGCATATTTTCCCACCATGGCCGCATGCCAGGCCGTCCCGCAGGCGGTCATGACAACCCGCGGCGCAGTAGCCCAGGAGGGGTCAAGTTTGATTTCATCAAACGTGATATCCATAGCGCCGCCGGCTGCTCCTGTCGGATCCGTAAGCCGGGGACGCAGGGTATCTGCCAGGGCCTTGGCCTGTTCGTGGATCTCCTTGAGCATGAAATGAGCAAACCCACCCTTTTCAGCGGATTCAACATCCCAGTCCACATGGGAAGGGGCACGGTGGATCCGCTCCCCCTGATCGGTAAAGAGATCCACATGATCCCGGTAGAGCACCGCCAGCTCCCGGTCCTTCAGGAAGTAAACCTCCCGTGTATAGGACAACAGGGCGGGCACATCCGAGGCAATGAGGTTCTCCCCCTTTCCCAGGCCCACAATGAGGGGACTGTCTTTCCGTGCCGCAATGAGCCGGTCAGGAAAGTCCCCAGCCACCACCGCAAGGGCGTAGGAACCTTCAAGGCGTTTGAGTGCCGCAAGCACGGCAGCCAGGATCCCCCCCGGTGCTACTCCCGGCTCTGGGGGGGACCGGTAATAGTAATTGATGAGATGGACGATCACTTCCGTGTCCGTATCACTTCTGAACACCACATCCCTGGCCTGGAGCCATTCCTTGAGGCGTGCGTAGTTTTCGATGATACCGTTGTGAACCACGGCAATTCGCCCGGAAACATCCGTATGAGGATGGGAATTGATATCCGAAGGCTCTCCGTGGGTTGCCCAGCGGGTATGTCCAATGCCCAGGGTACCGCCAATCCGCTCACCCACCAGCCGTTCCGCCAGAACCGCCAGCCGGCCCTTGGCCTTACGCACGAGCAGTTCGCCGTTATCCAGCACCGCAATACCGGCGGAATCGTAGCCCCGGTATTCAAGCTTCTCCAGCGCCCCCAACAAGACCGGAACCACCTCTTGTTGTCCAATATAACCGGTTATTCCGCACATAGTATCCTCCCCTCCTGATGTACTTAACTCAGGATATAATATAAAGGGAAATACTACGGTGTCAAGCGGTACGTGGAGAACGGCAGACGGCGTTTGTTTGCAGGGAAGGGGAGAAATCCGGCATTTTTTGTCTCAAGACACGTGCATAGAAATATATTTTTATATAATTAATATAAAAACAAGATTCTTTATTATAATGTTTTGTCCATCTTTTCAATAGAAAAGTCCATGTACCGTATAAAAACGGGTTTATACTGAAAAAGATGGAACGGGCGCGGGGGCTGTCCCGGCGGAAAGAAGATAAAATATCTTGGTGTGGACGAAAGGAATTCTGGGAATGTACCGACGAAGCATCAGCGCGTCAATTATTTAAGGACTGGTATTTCTCGGCAACACATTCCCAACTTGCTCCGGTTATTAAGATCGCCAAAATGCTCAAGAGGCATTTTGAAAATAGTATAACGTATGCATCGTATATCAAACAGTTTTGCTGAAAGCATAAATAGCGTTATCCAGCATATAAAAGCTACCGCCAGCGGTTTTAGAAACTTCAAAAACTATCGTACTTATATACTTTTCTATTGCGGTGGACGAGATCTTTACCCATAGCCGGAAGAGCCTGAAAATATAGAATAAAAGAAGAAGCATCTGATATAACAAGTATGTTGTTATAAACAATTAGTCGATTTTAAGGACATCATCGTGTTTTTTTTCTTCGGTTTATTTTATATTTAAAAGATTTGAGTATACTGATACAGAGGATGGCGCTTGGACAACCGCGTCACCATGCGTTTCACGAGATTGGGTATAGCAAACCGGCAACCATTATACGTCAGTTCCCGCTCATCAATAAACTGATGTCCACAATCGTTGCATTGATAATTTTGTTTCCCATTGCCTTTTTTTCCATGTTTCTTTATACTCATACTATCATAATGCCAAGGAAGGCTTTGGGATGGTGTTTCCCGAGCTTCCTGGATGAAGTGGCGCTTTGTATTGGACGAGGTGATGAGTGAAAGCGTATCTTGAGTTATTACTCACCTTTATAAAACTGGGGTGTATCACCTTTGGCGGCGGGTATGCTATGGTCCCGGTGCTCGACCGGGAGCTTATCCGCAAAAAAGGCT
>JAITNU010000002.1 GCA_031290325.1 Treponema sp. | reverse complement strand
GCGGCAAAGAACGGCTATCCCTATGATCGGCCCTTCATGAGCGCCGTTGGTCAGGCCCGGGACCTGATGGGTGAAGTCATCATTGAGTCCATCAACACCAAGGGAACCTCAGCCCGGCTTCAGGCCCTTGCCACGGAAAAAGCCAACGCGGTGAACGAACTCCTGAAAGCCGACGGCGAATACGACAAATAGACCCGCGTAGTTAGAAGTACGGGGGGTTTGGCCCTGACCCCCCATATTAAAAAAAGGAGGCCCTGTCATGGTAGGCAAGGGTGGTTTTATAGAACGAAACCTTAACTATATCTTCCCATTACCGGCTATTCTGTTTGTTGTCTTGCTGATGATCTTTCCGGTTGCGTATACCCTGTTTGTCAGTTTTACCGACTGGTCCCTTACTTCCGGCAGGCCCATGCGCTTTGCCGGTTTTGCCGGTTATCTCAAGATACTCAAGGAGCCTCGTTTCCTTGCGGCAGTGGGCCGGACCTTTGGTTTTACCTTTGGTGCAATTGTCCTTGAGGCGGTTCTTGGCACCATCATTGCCCTGATCTTAAACCGGGACTTTACAGGGAAGGGGCTTTTGAAGTTCATCCTCCTCCTGCCCCTGGTGGCGACGCCGGTGGCCATTGGCATTGTCTGGAAGCTCTTCTATGATCCCACCATCGGCTTTCTTAACTATATCCTCAAGGTGGCTGGTCTTCCCCAAAGCGGCTGGGTTACTGAAAGCGCCACGGTGCTGCCCTCCCTTATTCTCGTGGATATATGGCAGTGGACCCCCATGATCGCCCTCATCGTGCTTGCCGGTCTTTCAGGGCTTTCCAGTGAGCCTTATGAATCGGCCATGGTGGACGGTGCGAACGGGGGCCAGACTTTCTTCCGCATTACCCTCCCCATGATCATGCCGACGATCCTCACGGCGGTGGTCCTGCGGTCGGTGGATGCCCTCAAAACCTACGACATTATCTATGCCATGACCCAGGGCGGTCCCGGGTATTCCTCGGAAACCCTCAACATCATGGCGTATAAGTTCAGTTTTGAATACTTTAACCTGGGTCAGGCGTCCTCAATCCTGGTCTTTCTCTTCCTGCTCGTCCTGGGATTCAGCATGGTGGTCATGCAGGTCCGTAAACACTTTGAACTGTAGGAGACATCGTGAAAAAGCCCCTCTGGTTTCGTATCGGGTTCTCCATCCTCGTCCTCGTGATTGTGGTTCCCATGCTTTTCCCCTTCCTGTGGATGTTCCTCTCCTCTTTCAAGGTCCAGGTTGACATCATCGCCTGGCCGCCGAAGTTCTTCTTCAGTCCAACCACACAAAACTACCACAAGGTGTTTGCAGAACAGAATTTCATGCTCTACCTCAAGAACTCAAGCCTGGTCGGTATTGCATCCGTGGTGTTATCCCTGGTCATCGGTCTTCCGGCAGCCTATTCCATTGCCCGTTTCAGGCAGAAGAAACTCCTCATGGTGATTCTCGTGGCCCGGCTCATGCCAGGTATCTCCTTTCTTATGCCCTGGTACATCGTGTTTTCCCGGCTGCACCTCATGGACAGCTATACGGCCCTCGTTCTCTCCCACATGTTGATCGCCCTGCCGGTGGTGGTGTGGATCATGTCCTCCTACTTTGAATCCATTCCGATTGAGCTTGAAGATTCAGCCATGGTGGATGGCGCCACCCGCCAGCGGGCCTTCTGGTCCATTGTCCTGCCCCTTTCCATGCCCGGAGTTGTTACGGCCACGACCTTGAGTTTTATCTTTTCCTGGAACAACTTCATGTTTTCCCAGGTGTTAAGTATGGAAAAGACCCGCACCCTTCCGATTGCGGTCTACAACTTCATGTCTTACGCTGAAGTCGATTGGGGGGGCGTCATGGCTGCGGCAGTGGCCATTGTTATGCCCGCCATTATCCTGACTATGATCTTCCAGAAGTACGTGGTGAAGGGACTTACTATGGGGGCGGTCAAAGGCTGAAATAAAGGAACCTGTATGAAAGCGTTATTAATGGAAACATACAAGAAGGTAATCTATACGGAAGTGCCGGACCCGGTAATCACGGGCCCTCATGAGGTGCTGGTACGAGTTAAGGCGGTATCCATCTGTGGTTCCGATGTCCACGGATTCGACGGTTCCACAGGGCGGCGAAAACCGCCTATCATCATGGGGCATGAGGCGGCAGGGGAGCTTGTTGCCCTTGGCACGGAGGTTACGGGCTTTCAGGTTGGGGAAGGGATCACCTTTGATTCGACGATCTATTGCGGCCACTGTTTTTATTGCAGAAACGGCCAGGTGAACCTCTGCGAACACCGGGTAGTCCTGGGGGTTTCCTGTGATGAATACCGCCGGCATGGGGCCTTTGCCGAATACGTGGTGGTGCCGGACCATATCTGCTACCGGCTTCCCCCGGGCTTATCATATCAGGAAGCGGCCTTAACCGAACCGGTTGGGGTGGCGGCCCATGCCCTGCGGATTACCCCGGTGGGACTGAACGAAACCGTGGCGGTGGTTGGGGCCGGGCTTATCGGTCTCCTCCTCATCCAAATCCTGCGGACCGCAACAGTGGGGAAGCTCATCGCCCTGGATACGGACCCCGCTCGACGGAAAACCGCCCTTTCCTCTGGGGCCGATGCTGCTCTGGACCCAGGGGACCTGGGAACCCAGATCAGGGACTTTGGCCGGGGAGTTGACCGGGTCTTTGAAGCGGTGGGGGCCACCGCTTCCATCAAGACCGCCATTGCCATAACCAGGAAAGGCGGTTCCGTTACCCTGATCGGTAATGTGAGTCCCTCCATTGAACTGCCCCTCCAAAGCGTCGTTTCCCGTCAGATAAGCCTCTTAGGTTCCTGCGCCATTGCCGGGGAATACCCCATTGCCCTGGATTTAATGGCCCGCAAGCGGATTGATGTGGGTTCCCTCATCAGCAAGCAGGCGCCTTTGCGGGAAGGCCAAATTTGGCTCGACAAACTCTACAATCGGGAGGATAATCTCCTCAAAGTGGTGCTGATTCCCAGGGAGGAATGATGAAAGAGAAGGTACGGATAGGATTGATGGGTTACGGCAAGGTGGCCCAGTTACATGCTAAGGCCCTGCAGTCTGCTTCCTGTGGAAAACTGGTTGCGCTTTGCGGGAGAAACAGGGAGCGGCGGGATGGCTTTGCCGCACAATGGGGCATCAGCTCCCGGAGCACGGTGGAGGAGCTGGTCAAGCATGACCACATCGACGCGCTTATCATCGCCACACCCCATCCCCAGCACCGGGACTGTGCACTGGAAGCCTTTGCCGCAGGGGTCCATGTGCTGGTGGAAAAGCCCATGGCTCTGACGGAAGCCCAGTGCACTGAAATGATCGCCGAGGCCCGGAAAGCCGGAAAACTCGTATCAGTGGTAAGTCAACGCCGCTGGTTTCCTGCGTGCATCAGGATGAAAGAAGCCATTGACCAGGGGAAAATCGGGAAACCCGTGCTTGCCCAGCTTACCATCCTGGGCTGGCGGGATAAGGCGTATTACGACAGCGATCCGTGGCGGGGCAAATGGGATACTGAAGGGGGCGGTATCCTCATCAACCAGGCTCCCCATCAGATCGATTTGATGCACTGGTTCATGGGTTCCTTTGAGGAAATTCGGGGGTTTTGGGGTAATGTCAACCACCCCTACATTGAGGTTGAAGACAGCGCTGTAGCGGCGATCCGGTTTAAAAACGGCGGCATGGGTTCAGTGCTGGTGAGCAATTCCCAGAAGCCTGGTATCTACGCGAAGGTACACATCCACGGCAGTGCCGCCGTTTCTGTCGGGGTTCAGACCGACGGCGGGGCCATGTTCATCGCAGGGATGAGCGGCATTACTGAGCCGCCGTTGAACGATATCTGGACCATCGCGGGGGAAGCGGACCGGTTAGCGGCTTACCGGGAACAGGACGAGGCCTTTTTCAAGACCATAGAACCTACGGTCTATTTCTTCACCTGCCAGATTGATGACTTCTGCGGTGCTATTCAGGATGGGCGCCCTCCCCTGGTCGGCGGAGAGGAAGGCCGAGAAACGGTTCGGTTTATCGAGACCCTATACCGGCAGGGGAAATAAGAGCTGAAGTGAAAAAAAAAGCCCGCCGTCAGGCGAGCCATTAATAGGGAAGAAAAATCAGCATAACTTATTGTTGTATTGCAGTCCAAAGTTCATAGAGTTTCAGCTTAGGCACAAAATCAGATAAACACACTGAGGTCAAACCGCTCATAATACCACTGTAAAAATCATTATACCGCCGCCACATCAGATGATACTGTTTTGGTAATTCCGGCCGTCCTGCAAG
>JAITNU010000135.1 GCA_031290325.1 Treponema sp. | reverse complement strand
TCCTCGGCTTAGCTCCTCCAGTTCCGCCAAGGTGGGCGGCTCAGCGCCCTGCCTGGAGCAGACCAGCGAAGCGGCTTTGTTGGCGAAGCAGAGGGCTTCGTAGAGTTCTTGCCCCGTTAGCGCCGTGAGGGCGGACCGGGACAGTTTGCCCCGGAGGTCCAGCCAGGCGAGAAAAGCCCCGTGGAAGCTGTCTCCCGCGCCGATAGTATCCACCACCGGTACCTCAATAACTGGCGCGGTCATACGCAGCTTGCTCCCGTTGGGGCGGCGTAGCAGTGCCAGGGCGCCGTTGGCGCCCTGGGTACTCAGCACGAGGGACGGCCCCTGGTCCAGGACCCGTTCCATGGCGGCGTCCAGACTGAGGCCCGGATAGATAAAGTCAAAATCAGCCTGTGAAATCTTGACGATGGTGGATAGGGGGAGCCATGTTTCAAAGCGCTGCACATAGGCCCCATGATTGGCAATCATGAAGGGCCGTATATTGGGGTCCAGGGAGATGACCGGCGGATCGGCCCGCTGAGCTTCCCGGTGGAGGAAGGCCTCCACGGTAGAGGCCACGGGCTCCATGGTCATGGAAATAGACCCAAAGACAAGGCAGCGTAGATTCGGAATGGCTGTTCTGGGGAGGTCCTCAGGCGCAAAAGAGCGGTCGGCGGTCCCCTCAATATAGAAACTGTATTGCGGCTCCCGCCCTTCTTCCAGTTTGACAAACGCCAGGGTGCTGCGCTCATCGGAACGGCGGATGAGGCTGCAATCTACGCCATGGTCCGCTAAACGCTGTACCAGGGTATCCCCGAAGAAGTCCCGGGAAAGACGGCCCAGAAAGGCCGCTTCCGCCCCGATCCGGCTTACCGCGATGATGGTATTGTAGGGGCTCCCGCCGGGGCAGCTTAGATAGCCCTCCTTACCCGAAATGACCCGGGGCACCATGTCGATAAGCGCCTCCCCACAACCGACAATCATCCAGATCTCCTAGGTCTCTAGAGTATGAGAAGCAGCTTGAGTCGATTCCCGGGCCACCAGTTCCACGGGCAGGATAGTCTTGCTGGGGACAAGCTCCCCTTGGCTCATACGGATAAGGTATTCCACCGCATAGCGGCAGATGGTTTCGATGGGTTGACGGATGCTGGAGAGCTGCGGGATGGTGAGGGCTGAAAGGAAACTACCGTCGAAGCCCAGGACCTTGAGGTCCCCAGGGACCCGGCGGCCCAGACCGATGGCGGTAGAGAGGACCGTAGCGGCGCTGATGTCGCTGGTGCAGAAGACCCCGTCGGCCCGGGGGTTCTCCGTCAGAATATCCCGGATGACCGTATTCTCCTGGAAGCTCGCGATGGAGGTGTCCGGAAGTTCGTAGCAGCGGCAGGGGATGCCTGCGGCCCCGCAGGCGGCAATAAAGGCCTCGGTACGAAGGTTCGAGAGCATCGGGACCGTAAGGCTTCCAGATATGTGGAGCAGGTCCCGGCAACCTTGCCCGATAAGGTGTTCCGCCGCCAGTTCCCCGCCCCGGTAATTGTCACAGCAGATGTAGGGGATCTGGGGGCTGATCTCCCGGTCCAGGCTGAGGACCCGGCACTTCATACTTGCGTAGTCCTTGGTATCCAGGATGTGGCTTCCCATGATAATACCGTCCACCTGACTGCGCCGGAGCATGGCGATGTATTCCCGCTCCTTGTCCGCATCCCGGAGAGAATTGCAGATCAGCACCTTATAACTCCACTTGTAGGCAAAGCCCTCCACATAGTGGGCCACTTCCCCAAAGAAGGGATGGCTCACTGTAGGGACAATGAGGCCAATGATATGGGACTGCTGGTTATGCAGGGATCGGGCCAGATCGTTGGGGTGGTAATCCAGTTCCTCCATTGCAGCAG
This sequence comes from Treponema sp., assembly GCA_031290325.1. Classification (GTDB taxonomy): domain Bacteria; phylum Spirochaetota; class Spirochaetia; order Treponematales; family Breznakiellaceae; genus JAITNP01. Next base: position 9,282 of record JAITNU010000135.1, on the reverse strand, counting down.
CCACGTTGCGCCTGACCTCGTCCGAGAGGTAACCCCGGTTGTTGAAAACCCTGGAAACGGTTGTCACAGAGACGCCGGCCAGTTTTGCCACATCCTTGATTGTTGTCATAATTAAAACTCATAATAGCGGCTTTTTCCCGGTTTGGCTAGGACCTTTCCTGGTAGAAAGCCAGTAATTTACCCTTAGTAATAAAAAGAAGTCTCAAATACTTAACATAAAAGAAGTAAAAATGCGAAATATTCCCCAATTTCTTTATTTTTTTATGCAAACGATTGACATATAGATGAAGTTATGATATAATGTGGGTATATTCATTATAGAGGAGATTTATATGGCAATTGTTAACGATGTGAATGAGGTGCTACACCGCATCCGGGTGAAGCTCTATCCTAATTACCTCAAAGCTGTGGAGGGCAGGTATCTTGCTCGCACGGACAACGAGGCGTCCCTGAGCATTGAGCAGGTCTGTGCGGCCCTCAAGAACCGGGGTGGTTTTACCGGGAGCTACGACGATCTGGTGGAACATATCAAACAGTTTTGGGACGAAGCAGCCTATCAGCTTTGCGACGGCTTTGCCGTCAACATGGGCTACTTCTCCATTCACCCCAACGTTGGTGGCACTTTTGACAAGGTAACCGAGGAACATATCGAGGATAAGCACCCTATCGGCTTCCGGTTCCGGGTGCTGGCTCCCCTGCGGGCCCTGGCCAAGCATATTGAGGTGGTAGTCGAGGGCCTGGCAAATGTCCAAGGCTACATTGACGAACTGATTGATGTAAGTACCGAGGCGGTTAACGAAGTCCTGACCCCGGCCGGACAATTCATCATCACGGGAGACAAGCTCAAGATCGCCGGGAATAATACGGAGAACGGTATTTACTTTGTCTCCACCGTCGATTCGACCCAACGAGTCAAGGTAACGGGGCATCTGGCGGAAAACAGCGCTGGCAAGCTCATCGGGATAATCCCGGCCCTCACGACGGGAACCTGGAAGCTGGAAATCAAGACCCAGTTCAGTTCCGGCAGTAATTTCTTGAAGGAACCCCGGACCATCGAGAGCACCGGGATCTTTACCCTGGGAACCGCATCCTAGGAAGGCGCCACCCGGTACGGGTGGAAGGATACACCCGTACCGGGTGTTGTATCGAGAGCAGTAAGGTATCAATTGTTTTACAAATTTGTGAAAACGATTGGCATGCATGAAGTGGTGATATGCCTTAGATGATATAAGGCTAAATATTGAGGAGGAGAATATGATGAGAAGGAAATTTGTTTTTTTTGCTATGGCGGGTCTGGTGCTGACTATGGCCTTGCTGGCGGGCTGTTCCGGTAGTTCCGGCGCGGCATCTTCGGGCAGCGGGAAACAGCGGGTGGTGTTCTACCTGATTAGTTTCAACAAAATCCCCGAAAGTACCAAGGCGGTGGAGGATGCGGTCAACCAGTACATTGCCGCTACTTACCCGGACGCCAATGTGGAATTGGGTCTGCAAATCTTCGGCCCTGCCGAGTACGAGGAGAAGATCCGGCTTGCCATGCAAAGCGGCACCCAGGTGGATATGTTCACCCCTCTGGGCATCTATAACCTGATCGCCCAGAATCAGTGTCTGCCCCTGGAGGACCTGATGCAAACCTACGGTCAGGATATGCTCAAAATCATCAGGACTGACCTGGGGGATGACGCATTCGGGGTGTTTCAGCGGGAGGGGCATACCTATGGGGTTCCCATCAACAAGGGTATGGTGATAACCCCCACCTTCATCTACGACAAGGATATGTTGGCGGCCACGGGATATTCTATCGATCAGATTAATAGCTTCCGCGACCTGGAACCGGTGTTCAGCAAGATTTTGCAGCTCTATCCCGATGTATTTCCTTATGCGGGCACCAATGCCCAGGATTCCTTCATCATTCCCCTGCTCATTGGGGAGCATGAGGTCGATGTGCTGGGAGACCGGGTGAACTATATGGGGGCTGTGTTCGGCAGCAGCGGCAAGGTCGTCAATCTCTACGAAAGCCAGCAGTTCTCCGATTATATTAAGATAATGCGCCAATGGTACAGCGCCGGATATATGCCCAAGGATATGGCTACTTCACCCTCCAACGCCACCGAATACATGGCGGCGGGCCGGTTGTTCTCTACTATGGCGGGATACGGCGGTGCGGAGATTCATGTTACGGTTGGTATGGCCACGGGGAAAAACATCGGCTCCAAATGGGTAGCTCCCTTTTATTTCGATTCTTCCGCCATGAGCCTTGCCACGGTCATAGCCAGTACCACCAAGGTCCCCGAAGCGGCCATGAAGATGATGAACATCCTCTATACCGATGCCTTTGTCACCAATACGATTCTCTACGGTATTGAGGGAACGGATTATGTCAAGGTTGATGAACACCACTGGAAATATCCCGAGGGCAAAGATGGGAATACGGTAGCCTATACTGCGGCCTACAGTACCGGTATAATGGGTTCAGAAAAACTTCAATTACAGCCCCAGGGCATGAACTACGATGATGTTCTTTTGAAATTGCGGCAGAACAGGGAGGTAAAACATTCGCCTTATTTTGGTTTTGTGTTTGACGCCTCTCCGGTCACCAGTGAGCTCGCTGCCCTGGCCAATGTGTACAGTCAGTATATTCCGGGCCTGGTTTGCGGCAGCCTGGACCCTGATACCGCCATCCCCCAGTTTAACGCAGCCTTGAAGAGCGCCGGTATCGACCGGGTAATTCAGGCCAAGCAGACCCAGTTGGATGCCTGGATAAGCGCAAATAAGTAGAAAGAATCATGGGCAGGATAAAGATGCGTGGAAGAAACGGCGGGTTAAGGAAGCAGGCGCCACTATTTCTCATTGCTCTACCGGGGCTTGCGTATCTCTTGATTAATAACTATGTTCCCATGGCGGGTATCTTTATCGCCTTCAAGAAACTGGATTACGTCAAGGGTATATTCAGAAGTCCCTGGACCGGGTTTGATAACTTTAGATTTTTATTCCAAACACAGGATGCCGTTATTATGATACGGAACACGCTGCTCTACAATCTGGTCTTCATTGTTCTGGGTACTATTTGTGCGCTCTTTATTGCAATTATGATGGCTGAAGTTTCCAAAATGTTCTGCTCCCGTATCTTTCAGGCCGCTCTTATCCTGCCCAATCTGGTTTCCATGGTAATTGTGGCCTATCTAGTCTATGCCTTCCTGAATCCCCAGACCGGTCTAATGAACAACAGTATTCTGCCGGTTCTGGGGAAGGAGGGTATCAACTGGTATACGGAGGCAAAATACTGGCCTTTTATTTTAGTGCTTGTGCAGATGTGGAAAACTGCGGGGTATTCTTCTATTGTCTACATCGCCAACATTTCTGGTATCGATCAGGGGCTCTACGAGGCCGCCCGGATTGACGGGGCCGGAAAACTCCGGCAGATTATGAGTATCACCCTTCCACTACTCAAACCCACGGTGATTATCATGGTGCTCATGTCCATCGGCAGGATTTTTTCCTCCGACTTTGGTCTCTTCTACCAGGTACCTATGAATTCCGGGGCTCTCTACGGGGTTACCCAAACCATTGATACCTATGTGTACCGGGGCCTCATGCAGTTTGGGGATGTGGGTATGTCGGCGGCGGCAGGGCTGTTCCAGTCGGTGCTGGGCTTTGTCCTGGTACTGGGCGCTAATGCCATTGTGCGCCGGCTGAGCGCCGAAAATGCATTGTTTTAAGGAAGACAGCGTATGGCTAATATGAGCAAACTCATGGACCGGGGCGAGCGGGTTTTCAAGGGGTTTTCAATAGTGGTGCTGACAGCAATCATGCTCTGTGCATTCCTTCCCTTCCTGTTGGTTATCATCGCGTCCCTGACTGACGAGACCGCATTGGTACGCAATGGGTACAGCTTTTTTCCCAAAGGCTGGAGTCTGAGCGCCTACACCTATATGCAACAGCAGGCGAATATCATATTTCGTGCCTACCTCGTATCAATCGGTGTTACCGCAGTAGGCACTGCGGTAAGTTTGGTGATGACTGCCATGCTGGCCTATCCCATGTCTCGCCGGGACTTCAAACTGCGGAATGTGTTTTCTTTTATCGTCTTTTTTACTATGCTTTTCAGCGGTGGGATTGTACCGGCCTATATCATGTGGACCAGAATTTTCCATATCAATAATACCTATTTTGCCCTGCTTATTCCTAATTATTTGATGAGCGCCTTTAACGTACTTTTGGTGCGCAATTACTTCAAGAACAATGTACCAGCTGCCCTCATAGAATCCGCCCAGATTGACGGTGCGTCGGAACTACGGATCTTTTTTCGCATCATGCTGCCCCTGGCAGTGCCGGTCTGCGTTACCGTGGGGCTCTTTACAGGTCTGGCCTATTGGAACGACTGGATAAACGCCCTCTACTATGTGGACAGGCCCCAGTTTTACGGCATACAAAATTTGCTTATTCGTATGATGAACAACATTCAGTTTTTAAGTTCCGCCCAAGGCGCTCAGGTCACTAGCGGCATGGTATTGACACTGCCAAGCAACGGCATCCGTATGTCCATGGCGGTTATCGGGATTCTGCCCATCCTTATCGTCTATCCCTTTTTGCAGAAGTATCTGATCAGGGGTGTCGTGATAGGCGCCGTAAAAGGTTAGGCCAGAACTATTATATTAAGGAGTATAATTATGACCGTACAGGAAATTATCGACCGTATTATCCGGAACGCCGCTCTGCCGCATCCGCTGGAGCGTAGTTGCGACCGTCTCATGACAGGCGATCCAGGTATGAGTGTAACGCGCATTGTTACTACCTTCATGGCCACCGTGGAAGTTATACGTCAGGCCCGCAGCTTGGGGGCAAACCTCATCATCACCCACGAGCCCACCTGGTTCACCGGGAAGGACGATACCGCCTGGCTTGAAGGCAATCCGGTTTACGAAGCCAAGCGCACATTGATTGCCGGGAGCGGTGTTGCCATTTGGCGCTACCACGACCACATGCATATGAAAAAACCTGACAGTATTTATACTGGTATTCTTAATGAGCTGGGCTGGGGACTGTATGGCCGAAAGCCCATAGTCACAAGTAAAGCGCCACCGCCCGATATTCCGGGGAGCTTTACCGAAGGGTTTCAGGATTACTATGACATCCCGGCAATAACCTTGCGGGAGCTTTCCGCATTCTTCAAGAAAAAACTGGATATGAAAAGGGTGCGGATCATTGGGAACCCGGCCATGGTCTGCAGCCGGGTGGGAATCCTGGTGGGTGGCGGCAGTCTGGGTCTGGGCAGCGAATCTATGCCCATGGAAGTCATGGCCGCTCATGACATTCATGTGATGGTCTGCGGGGACATCACCGAGTGGACTCTTCCGGCCTACGTGAACGATGCTGCCATGCTGGGGTATCAGCGGGCTCTGCTCATCATCGGGCACGAGCGTAGCGAGGAGTGGGGTATGAAGTACATGACCCAGTGGCTGCCTGATTTAATTGGCGGAATTCCGGTGTCATTTGTGAACGCAAAGGAACCCTTCAAATATTTGTAGGGACAAAAAAGGAGGCAATTATGGCAATTATCAAGGTACGGTTTCGTTCGGAGGCGCTCAAGCGCTCGGTGTCATTTTCGGTATGTTTACCCCTGGAGGATCCGCCGATTCCGAATATCCCCAGACACAATAAGGCGGGTAAGTTCAAAACGATGTATCTGCTCCATGGGTTCAGCGGCGATGAGATGGATTGGATTTACTACAGCGATATAGACGCTCTTTCCTTCAAGTACAATATGGCATTTGTCATGCCCTCCATAGAAAACAGTTTTTACCTGGACGATGTTAAGCGGGAAGCCTATTACGCGAAATACCTAGGTGAGGAACTGGTAGCCTTTACCCGACGGGCCTTTCCACTTTCGTACAAATGGGAGGATACCCTTATCGGCGGTCTCTCCATGGGCGGATACGGCGCCATGCGGAACGGCCTCTACTATCACGATGTGTTTGGTGCCATCATCGCCTTGTCTTCGGCCTATATTACCGACGACGTGGCAGCCATGCCGCCGGGTCAGGGAAACCCCGTGGCCAGTTACGATTACTACGAGCATACCTTCGGGCCGCCGTCGGAACTCAAGGGTAGCGACAAAGACCCCAAGGCCCTGGCCTCCCGGCTGGCGGAGGCAAAGGCGGTCATCCCGGCCATCTACATGGCTTGCGGATCAGAGGACTTTCTGATCGAGCAAAACCGGGATAACCATCGTCATCTGGAAAAAATCGGTGTGCCCCACCGCTACGATGAAGGCCCCGGCATCCACGACTTTAAGTTCTGGAACGAGTATATTGACAAAGCCTTGCAGTGGTACACAGAACTGGTCTGACATGAACAGCAAGATCATGCTCATCACGTATGCCAATAGCCTGGGCAGGAACCTTCGGGAGCTTGCCCAGGTTCTGGACCGCTGGTTTACGGAGGCCCTAGGTGGTGTACATATTCTGCCCTTTTTCCCATCATCCGCTGACCGGGGTTTTGCACCGGTCCGTTACGATACCGTTGATCTCCAGTTCGGCAGCTTCGATGATATTGCTGCATTGGGAAAGAGGTACTACCTCATGTTCGATTTTATGCTCAACCATATCTCCCGGCAGTCCCCCTTCTTTATAGATTTTCAGCAGAAAAAGGATGCTTCGGCATACCGGGATTTTTTCCTGCGTTATGCCGGTTTCTGGGAGCAGGGAGAACCCGGTCCTGGGCAGGCGGACATGATTTATAAGCGCAAAGACCGGGAACCCTCCATTGAGATAACCTTTGCGGATGGCAGCCGGGAAAAGCTCTGGTGTACCTTCGGCGATGAGCAGGTGGATATCAACATGGCCACCCCGGAGGTACAGCGTTTTATTCGGGATACTCTTGAAGATATGTGCCGGCACGGGGCCTCCTTTATTCGGCTGGACGCCTTTGCCTATGCGGTAAAGAAGGCAGGGACTAACTGTTTTTTTGTGGAGCCCGATATCTGGATGCTCTTGGATGACATCAAAACGATCCTGGAGCCTTTCGGCGTAGAATTTCTGCCGGAGATACATGAACACTACTCTATTCAGATGAAGCTGGCAGAACGGGGTTATTGGATCTACGATTTTGCCCTGCCGGTGCTGGTACTCCATGCCCTGTATAACCATAGCGGCGTTTACCTTAAACAGTGGCTGGATATGTCCCCCATGAAACAATTCACCACCCTGGACACCCATGACGGCATTGGTATTGTTGACGTGAAGGGGCTCCTGCCCGATGCCGAGATTCAAAAAGTGCAGGAGCAGATGTACAACCGGGGGGCAAATGTCAAGAAGGTCTACAGTTCTGCGGCATATAACAATCTGGATATCTATCAGGTTAATACTACTTTTTATTCGGCCCTGAATAACAACGACAACGCCTATCTTCTGGCTCGGGCCATTCAGTTCTTTGCCCCCGGAATCCCCCAGGTCTACTATGTGGGTCTGCTTGCCGGGGTCAATGACCTTGAACTGATGGAACATACGAAGAACGGTCGGGACATTAACCGGCATTACTATAGTTTGGAGGAAATTGAAGACCAGCTTAAGCGACCGGTGGTTGAAAAACTGCGGCAGCTTATGATCCTACGCAACACCCATCAGGCTTTTGACTTACAGGGCAGCATTTCAGTTGAGACCGGTGGTGACCGGCTTACTATCAGGAGAAGTATGGGAAAGGCGGCCATCAGTCTGGAGGCTAATCTGAGGGATTATCATTTCCGTATTATTGATTGTACCCGCTAGTATAACTCCCTCTAATCGGCGTATAGTCTTGGGGTGATGAAGTTCCTCCATACTGCGGACCTGCACCTGGGCAAGGTGTTTCACGATCATTCCCTGGAAGAGGACCAGCGCCGTATGCTCGATGAGCTTGTGGATATCATGGCTGCTCCCTCTTACCAGGCCCTACTGATCGCCGGGGATGTCTACGACCGTTCTATCCCGCCCCCCGAGGCGGTGAGCCTGTTGAGCGCCTTTCTGGGGAAGCTCAAGGCCCGCCGTCCTGAGCTGGCGGTGTTGATTCTGCCGGGGAACCACGACTCGGCCTCCCGGCTGGGGTTCGGCCGGGAACTGTTCAGGGAGCTGGGTATCTACTTTGTTACCCGTCCGGAGGATGCCTTTGAGCCGGTGCTGCTGCCGGTTACCGGGGATGGCGCCGGCGCGGCTTGCGCCTTCTTCCTGCTGCCCTTTCTGAGCGCGGGGAGCCTCCGGGGGGAATATACCGGCCTAGGGGCGGCGGAGCCCCTGGCGGGGAGCTTCTCGCTACCAACGGGGACGCCATCGCTGCCGGTGGAGCCGCCCCCTTTACATGCTCAGGGCCGTCTGGCAGAGGAGGCTGCGGCCCGGCTGGAGCTGGCTCGGCAAAGGGTCCTGGCGAAGGGAGCGGTGTACACGGTCCTGGGGGCCCATCTCTTTGCCGCGGGGGGCCTGGAGTCCGAATCGGAGCGGGTCTTCCTGGGCCAGACCGAGCGGGTGCCTATCAGCCTCTTCCAGGGCTTCGACTATGTGGGCCTGGGCCATTTGCACCGGTTTCAGCAGGCCGGCGGCAATGCCTGGTACTCCGGGAGCCCGCTGGCCTATTCCTTTGGGGAGGCCGAGGCCTACTCCTTCGGAGAGGCTTCGTCTGCCGGCGCTGCCGGGAGCGGCAAGGCCTTTCTCTCGGTGGAGTTAGGCCCCGGGGCCGGGCCGGGGGAGGCGGCAGTCCGGGTGGAGCCTATCCCGGTGCGGCCCTTGCGGCGGCTCTGGAGGCTCCAGGGGAGCTTCGATCACTTCTTCAACCAGGCTGAAGCTGACCCGGCCCTGCAAGAGCTCAGGGAAGATTATCTGGAGATTGTTCTGACCGATGGGGGCCTCGTGGAGAATCCCCTGGCCTTGCTGCGGAGCCGCTTCCCCTGGCTGCTTTCAGTGCGGCAGGAGCGGGCCTTTGCGGCGATGCAAGCCCACGGGGCCCTGCGGCAGGACGGAGCGGCCGGGGGGGAACGGCGGAGCCTGGCGGAGGACTTTGAGGACTTCCTGGCCGAGATCTACGGCAGGGTGGATGCGGATGAGGCCCGGCTCTTCCGGGAACTGGCGGCTCTGGCAGAGGCCGGCGCCGGGGAAGGGGGGGAGGCGGTATGAGGCCCGAAACCCTGCGGATCCGCAACTTCGGCCCCTTTGCGGGGGAGGCGGTCATCCGCTTTGATGCCCTGGACGATATCTTCCTGATTACCGGCAAGACCGGGTCGGGGAAAACCTCAATCTTTGACGCCCTCTGCTACGCCCT
>JAITNU010000226.1 GCA_031290325.1 Treponema sp. | reverse complement strand
TTGTTGTTGCCAAACTCTCCAGGATGCGATTTTTTTAAAACTAGCAATTTCTAGCCTTATGACCTTATAACGAAATTTTTCATTCTCTCGTAACACGAAATTTTCACTTGTTCTTGACATAAATTTTGATATTTTTTTATTTTTTTCAATATTTTCAAGAGATTCGCCTGAGATATACCAAAGTATACCCGAAATATACCGAGGTATACGCAAAAATATACCTCAGTATATTTGAGATATACCAAAATATACTCGAAATATACCAAAGTACCCTTGAAAAGTGGAAAAAAGAGCGGGATATTAAAAACATCCAAGGGGAAATTCCTGGACTGGCTAACCCCAGAGGAGACGGTTTCTGTGGAATATATCTTTTTTTGTGGAGGGTCTTTTAAAGAGGGATGATGACATGACTTTTACCCTGGAACCGGCGGCGCCTTTTGCCCAGCAGCTTAACCTTTTGATTATGAAAGCAACGTTTGACGTTGCCAATGAATGGTTTTTTGTTGATGGAGCGTTTAACAGTACCTCATTGGAACAGAGTAGTTGTAATACATGGCTATATGAAAAATTTGTCGCAGTATCTAATGGAAAAATTTTTGCGTATTTTGATGGGACATGGAGTAGGCCACTTGATATTATTGTTGGTTTTAGAACAATTAACTTTAATAAGGAACAATCCCGTATGTTTGTCCGTGCCCTTTTCATGTATTTTGACTACTTGTTTGTAAATCGGGGCTGTCAGGCGTTCAACTGGATGGTAGCATTGCAAAATAAATATGCATTAATGCAATATGAACGATTCATTAAAGATTATTGTGGACATAAAATAGGCACACGCATACATGCTCAAAAAAGTTATACGGGGATAATAAGCGACATCAATCTGTATGAACTTACTCGTAAAGAATACTTTGATTGGAAGGATCGGAATTTTACGAAAAGGTAATGACACTTTTTAGTTTGGTTATAAACAGGCATTGCCTGTCTTAAACTGCCGCTTCGTGTGGAAAGCGGTACATATATTATTTTATGTTTGACGATACATTAGTATATGGAAATGTGTTGTTGAACGTGAAGGAGAAAATCATGGATACGATTGCTTCGTATGGAGAAACCAGCGGATTTACGGCTTTGGAGGTCGGGGAATTGGAGCTTGTCAATGGTGGAAAAGGAGATGTCACTGTTAAGCCAATTCCCGTGGTCGATGGCAACGGAAACTACGGTCTAGGAGTCAAGATTTCATGGTAATCTGGAACTAGCTGTTCCATTTGTCATTGCTAAATGGCTGTCAGTTCTTAAATTCCTATTAAGAACTGACTTCTTATCTTTATTTGTATTGTTAAAGCACAGAGGAAACTGAATATGAAAAAAATAACTGCCCTTTATTTTTGTATTTCATTAGTTTGTATGTCATGTATGACATTTAATCATCAAAATCCATATCCGAACATGGAAATTGTACACTATGGTGATAGCAGCGCCTATGCATTCAGAAATGAATCATCAGATAAACTGATAATAACCATTGAAGGAAGCGGCTGGTGGTCTGTTTTAGGCATAAAAGGCAGTAAGAGGTGGAAAATCGTACAAACGGGGTCACAACTGATTCAGGTATTACAGGATACCCATACAGTGCTTATTCCCGAAAAACTGAACCGGCAACCCGGATTAGGGTATATTACTGACATGAATGACCACTCAAATTATACTGCTGAAAAACTACTTGCCTGTTATACTGAAAGTATCAATGGGTATTTAGCGGAACATACCTATACGTCCATCGTGTTAATTGGCATTTCCGAAGGCGCTCTTCTATTACCCTTGATATATGAAAAAATGGAGGATAAAGACCATGTTACCGGTATGGTTTCAATACTATACGGTGGACTTTCACTCTATGAATCCTGCAAAATTTTGTCCACTTCAAACACTGTTCTTCATAAGTATTCAAAGCGTGTTCATCGTAGCCTGGTGGAAATATACAGCCAAGATAGTACGGCATACCCTGATTCAATTGAATTAGGGTATTTTGGCATGTCCCTTAGATGGTGGAGCAGTTTCATAAACATCCGGCCTTTTGACTATTATAAAAATATTAACATTCCCGTTTTGTTTGTACATGGTAAAAAAGATTACCGCGTTTCAGTGGAATCGACACAGTATATACAGGAAAACTTACCGGAAAAACCCTTTAAATACCGGTATTACCCATGGGGACACGGGCCATCAAATTATTTTGAGAAAATCCAATTCAGAAATGATATAGCGAACTGGATTATCAAAAATGATTTATAAATCAAAAAGACTCATGTATATGATAAACCAGGTGTAATCGTAATTATTATGAAATATCAGCAACAGCTTGATGTAAATGACTGTGCTCCGGCGTGTCTTGTAATGATCATGTCCAATTATAACTCCTTTGTCAGCATTGGCAAAATTCGTAAATTGTGCAAAACCGATTATATTGGCACCAACCTTATGGGAATGGTAATGGCGGCAAAAAAACTTGGATTCAGAGCAGAATCTTTCCGTGGTGAAATAAAAAATGAAACGCTGAATGCAAAGCTTGTTTTTCCTTTTATTGCACATATTAAAATATTTTATTTGAATAATCAATACGATCATTTTGTCGTAATAAAGGAAATTACTAAAAATAATGTGATAATTTGGGATCCAAACCCCAATGAAGGCATACACAAGTTAAGCCGTATAGAATTTCTTAAAGTATGGACGGGTTATGTATTATTTTTATCACCTGACGAACATTTTATACCACAAAAAAGTGAAAAAAATCTTTTAATTAAATTTTTACCACTTGTATTGCCTCATAGAAAAAATCTAACATTTGTATGTTTCTCATCGTGTTTAATTGTTTTATTTGGAATTGTATCATCTTTTTATTATAAATATGTGATTGATGAAGTAATTGTTTCAAAGGCAAAATTTACCCTTTTGGCATTATCAGTTGGAGTACTTTTAATCACGATTATCCAATCGTCCGTTGAAGCGTTGCGAGGTATACTCATAAATCATTTTGCATATAAAACCGATTTACAGCTTTGTTTTTCATATATTAAGCATATTCTCAAATTGCCGATTTCTTTTTTTGATTCCAGAAGAACCGGTGAAATTCTGTCCCGGCTAGATGATACCAAAAAAATTAGAGAAACCCTGTCTGGAACAACATTATCTATTATAATGGATATTTTTCTGATCATTATAATTGGTCCTATTTTATTTAAGATTAATAGCACCTTGTTTTTTATATCCAGTATCAGCGTGTTTATGATGAGTATAATTATATTTTTATTTTCAAAACTGTTTCGCAAATACTACATTCGTTTACGGCACGAGGAGGCACTCGTTAATTCTTCCCTTGTAGAAACAATAAACGGTATGTATACCATCAAGGCTCTAAATGCGGAACAGTTTGTTTTTGAAGAATACGAAACAGAGCAAATGCATTCGGTATGGACAAGCTGGAAAACCAGTAAATTTACTATTATGCAGCGGTTCTTAACAGGCATGATTAACAGCGTGGGAACAATTATTACGTTCTGGTATGGAAGTTCTGCCATCTTAAAAGACACCTTTAGTTTTGGAACCCTCTTGAGTTTTAATTCCCTTTTAGCCTATTTTACCGGCCCCTTATTCCGTATGATAAATATCCAGCCCCAGATACAGGAAGCCTCTGTCGCTGCTGAACGGGTGAGTGAAATCCTTGAAATGGAGGTGGAACAGCCGGAGGACGCACGGCTTTTGAAGTCCGCCGCTTTTGAAGGGGATATTGATTTCAGCCATGTTTCCTTTAAATACGGAATGCGTCCGCTGGTGTACAAAGATCTGTCGTTTCATATTAACAAAGGACAGTGGGTGGCATTTGTGGGGCCGTCGGGGTGCGGCAAGACGACCCTGGTAAAATTAATCCTCAAGTTTTATGAGCCGGAACAAGGCACGGTTTCCATTGACAACCATGATCTGCGGGACATAGATGCCACCGCTCTCCGCGCCCGCATCGGCTACGTGCCCCAGGACATATATATATTTGCAGGGACTATCGCAGAAAATATCGCCCTGTGTAACCCAGCCGCGCCAATGGAAGAAATTATGGCGGCTGCAGAAAAAGCCGGCGCCGATGAGTTCATTAATAATTTACCGGCGCGGTATAACACTAAACTCAGCGAACGGGGGTCAACTCTGTCTGGCGGTGAACGGCAGCGCCTGGCCCTGGCCCGGGCTTTGCTTGGTAAACCCGACATCATGATTTTAGATGAAGCCACCAGCAATCTTGATTCCGTAAGCGAAAGACTTGTCCATCAGGTTATTGAAAAACTGCGGGGTACTATGACCGCGATTATTATTGCCCACCGGCTTACTACAGTACGGAACTGCGACACCATCTTTGTCATGGACAAGGGGGATATAGTTGAATCGGGCAGCCATGAAGAGCTACTTGCAAAAAATGGCTTATACAAAACCTTATGGGAGGGCACATTACTATGATGCGGTTCGTCGATATGGCCGAATTTCACCAGGGGTATCAGTTTTTCATGCTCCGCCCGTCCCGGGCGGTGAGTTCATTCATTATTACCCTGGCAGGTATATTAAGCATTGCTGTTATATGGGCGCTTATTGCCCAAATGGATGATGTGGTAAAAGCAACCGCGCTTTTGCGTCCCTCAGCGGCAATTTCAATCATCAAAGCGCTCTCTGGCGGTGAAGTACTGAAGAAAAACTATGTACATGATGGATATGTTAATGAAGGGGATTTGCTTTTACAAGTAGATGTATCGGCGGATACGCTGGAACTGGACAACTCAAAGAAACTCATGGTGCGGGTCGAAGACAATATCTTGCTCTATAATACGCTGCTTAAAACCATCCGGCAAGGTAAAAACAGCGCTGCCGTGAAAAACGAGGAAGCCTATATTCATTCAGAAGTGTATCTTATTGAACACCGCCGCCTGCTGGGACAAATTGAAGAATTGCGGATAAAGCTGGAACGGGAAGGGTCCCTGCCCGATACCCTTTCGGTTAAACAGCGTTTTGAAGATATGTCCCGGGAACTAGCACAGGCGGAATTGCAATTTTCTTTGTGGAAAAACAATCAGATGATTGAAGCTATGAACGGTTTAAAAAACCTGATGCAAAACAAGGAAACCCTTGAACGCCGCCTGTCCGATCTGGAACGGAACATACGGAATGCCACGTTTCACGCTCCCATATCCGGCAGGATAAACGAGTTCCGTAAACTCAATATTGGTGACTATCTCTTGCCCGGAGAAGAAATTATCACGATTGTGCCCGATGACACGGAAAGCCTGAAAGCCGAATTGTATATAGATCCGGCGTATATTGCCCAGGTGAAAATTGGACAAAAAGCCACCCTGCGTTTTCCTGGTCTTCCGCCCTCAAAGTTCGGTAAAATTGAGGCGGAGATCAGCTTAATTCCCGCGGATTATATAGTAGGTCCCGACTCAAATCCCACGTTCATTGTGGAAGCAAACATTAGAGAACCCTGGCTGGTTTCGCCTAAAGGTGATAAAATAAATTTGCGTCCAGGCATTGGCGCCATGGGGCGGGTTATCATCGATCAGGATACTGTTATGCGGATGATCCTTAAAAAACTTGATTTTATCAATGAGTCCTATACCATGAATGCATTAAGTGAAGAAAAAAAATGAGAGTAAATCGAAGTCTGATACTGATCCTGTTTTTTGCTCTCTCCATGCTGTTTCTATCGGCAGATGAACCGTCGAACACCCTTGAAATCCTGCTTGACTCCCTCGGCGTGGATAGCGGGATCATTAACGCGAGAAAAAACTATAAAACCGCCTTAGTCGAACAACAGTACCGCTATTTGCAATGGTGGAAACCGTCGCTCATACTGAACAATGATCTCACCTATCCTTATGAACATGATACCTTTGACGATCTGGCGGCTTCAAATACAACATCCCTTGTTTTTTCTTCTCCCTTGCCCACAGGGACCATCCTGGATATGACCGTCGGGTATGGCTTAAACCGTGACATGATTGTTCCGGAAACCTGGGGTTTTGCACAAGACCTACAAGGGAAAATCGGTATTGGTCAATCCCTTAATCCCTGGTGGATACATACCCGTAAAAACCCATATACCACGGGAGCGGCGCTGCAAACCGGTATTGCACAAAACGATTATAACAGTTCGGTGAAAGCAGCGCTACTTTCCTGCATAAGGAACTACATTGCCTTGCGAAAAGTGGAACGGAACAGAAATATGCTCAATGAAAGAATCGCCCTTTATGATGATATGATGATAGCATACCGGCACATGCAGGTTAATGGGGGTATTTCATGGCGAGAGTTGCAGAATGTACGGAAAGATAAATGGGAAGATGAGCAGACGTTCTTTTCTCTTGAACAGGACATAAACACGCTGAAAGGTGAACTCTATCAGTTGACCGGAATCCAAGCAGATAATATCAGCGATGAACATCTCATCGCTCTTGATAGTCCTATCTGGACAACCATTTTTTTGAATACGCGGAAGGAAGACATACACCGACTTGAGGAAACAACGATACAGTTTCAAAAAGAAAGGCTTCGTATTGATAGACTTATCAGTAGACAGAGTAACGCTCCTTTAATCAAATTTGAGTTTGGAACATCATTTAAGTTACCAGTACAGGAGACAGATTCTCTAAGGGATGCATGGAAAAAAGAAAATTTTGACGACAATATACTCAACAACTGGTCTTTCACGGTAAGCGTTGATGTATCGAGCTTGTTTTCTCCTCTCAATAAAAAGAATAATCTAACCTATCAACTGTCGCAAAATGCTTTGGACGAATTATTGCAAAGCATCTACACTGGTAAGAAAAAAGAAATTATTCAGAATACCGCCATAATCCAGCAATTGGAAGATCACCTTGCCCGGCTTAGGGTCATTATTCAAGATGAGGAAAAAAACATGCAAGACGACAAACTGATGTTTGACCGGGGCGCATTAACTGAGCTAGAATACCGGCAATCCCTGCTGGAATACCAATCAAAGGGTATGCTTTTGGAAGATTTTAGTGATGATCTCTGGCTGTATCGTTTTTTAGCATCATTTTACTTGTAGGGGGTAACGAGTCGGAAACATCTAACAAACTACACCGAAGGAGAACGATGATATGATGTTCCGCATACGGTCAATTCCCCTGGGTCGCGGGGAATGAATTTTTGGAAGGTACTGTGAGTGTCAAACTTGGTATATCCGCACGGTTTTAGGGAACCGCTAAATGTGTTATAACACTTGTCACAGGCATTCGTATCGTGAGTGTCATAGAAGACAGTATCGCATATACAATATGCGGATTGCAGCCGGGAACTATAATCACGAAAATAAACGGTAAGCCTGTTAAGGAAATTTCCCGGAACGAGCTGCTTGATCCTTCATTTTATCGTACCGTTGATGAGTATACAATACTTGAAGACGGCAATGAACGAACACTCGTATCACCACTAAAGGGACGATAAAACATGAAATACCAAGCCGGTCGAATACGGCTTGAAGTTCAATATGGGTGAAGTGTCGGTCATATGATGGGGGTGGGGAAGTTTGCAAGCGGACAGGGAATGAGGTAAAATGAGGTATATGAGGCATGTTATTTATACAGACATCACCCTGAAAAATGGATGAATCAGACGCCCGTCACGGAGGGCGAAAAAGTGTGGCATTATTGAGCACTATCCACTGGAAAGACCGCCATCTGCGTTGTTCTGCCTTATTAAGTGTTTTAAACTAAGGAGTATTGATTGTATGGATGAAAGTAGTTTTATACTGGGGGTTGACCTTGACGGAGTGGTGGGGGATTTTTACGGTGCCATGCGGCGGATCGCGGCGGAATGGCTCCATAAGCCCCTGGAATCCCTCACTGAAGAGGTAAGCTATGGGCTGGAAGAGTGGGGGATTGCCGAATATGGCGGGTATGACCGGCTGCACCGTTTCGCCGTAACCCAGCGGAACCTGTTCCGGGATATGCAGCCTATCAAGGACGCGCCGGCAGTACTGCGGAAGCTCTCTAACCGGGGCATCCGGATCCGCATTATCACCCACCGGCTTTTTCTCAAACATTCCCACAAGGCGTCTATCACCCAAACGGTGGATTGGCTTGATTCCTACGACATACCTTATTGGGACCTCTGTTTCATGAACGATAAGGGGGCTGTCGGTGCTCACATGTATATTGATGATGCACCTTCCAATATCATCCCCCTGAGAGCACATGGGTGCAGGACCATTGTGTTCACCAATTCAACCAACCGGCAGCTTCCCGGCCCACGGGCGGATTCCTGGCAGGAGGTGGAGCGCCTTGTGACCGAGGCCCTGGAAGAATGGACCACCGGAACCCTGGACCTCTTCGGCGCCGCGGATTTCCGTGCCTGATATAGTCCTTGCCACCATTAACGCTAAATGGATACACCCCTCCCTGGCGCTCCGTCTCCTCAAAGCGAATCTGGAGGATTACGAAAACCGTGCCGCAATCCTGGAATTCGCCCTGCGGCAGCCCCTGGCTGAAAAAACCGGTCCCATCCTTGGGGCTGCCCCCCGGATTCTGGCCTTCTCAGTTTCTATCTGGAACCATAAGGCGACTGTGGAACTGCTGGAGGCCCTGAACAAAGCCTGGGGTAGGGCGTCAAGGCCGGTGATCATCCTGGGCGGGCCGGAAGCGTCGTACCTGCCAGCGGAATCGGCGCTTATCCGCCATGCTGATTGGGTGGTCCATGGTGAAGGGGAACTGGTATTCCGGGATTTGTGTGGATTATTGCTGGGAAACAATGTGGCCTATGGCGGAGCTTCAGATAGCAGCGCACAGGACTGGACCGAAGGTATCAAAACCCTGCCGCCGGTGAAGGGAGTTCACGGCAAGTTCATTGAGGCCCATATCGTGGATACCGCGTCCATTGATCCGGGGTACCGGCTGTATACCGAAGAAGACCTTTGCCGTAAACTGACCTATATAGAAGCCTCCCGGGGCTGCCCCTTTGGGTGTGAGTTTTGTCTGAGTTCCAGGCACGGGGATGCCGAACCAAGGGTCCGGGAATTTCCCCTGGAACCCTTCCTGGGGGAAATAGAGGAACTCATCCGCCGGGGGGCACGGTCCTTCAAATTTTTGGACCGTACCTTCAATCTGAGCCTTAAGCGTTGCCAGGGGATCATGGAGTTTTTGCTGGATCACCTGAAACCGGAAATGTATGTTCACTTTGAGATGGTTCCCGCCCGGTTTCCCCTGGAACTGCGGGAACTCCTTTGCCGCTTCCCTGCCGGATCATTGCGGGTGGAAGTGGGGATTCAGACCTTCAATCCCCACACAGCGGCCCTCATCGGACGGCCCAGTGATCCAGAAGGGGAACTGGAGGTCCTCGCATTTCTGGGGCGGGAAACCAAGGCGATAGTACATGCTGACTTGATCGCTGGATTACCAGGGGAAGATATGGTCTCCTTTGCCGTTGGCTTTGATCGTCTCTGGGAGGTGCGGCCCACGGAGATTCAACTGGGGATCTTAAAATACCTCCCCGGCACGCCGATTACCCGGCACAGCGACGCCTTTGGGATGCGCTATGCTTCGGACCCGCCCTACGAGGTCCTGGAAACCGCAGCCCTTTCGATCCGGGACCTGGACCGGATAAAAAACTTCGCCCGTTTCTGGGAACTCATCGTCAACCGGAGGGCCTTCGCGGACCTGGGGCTGTTCCCCGAGGGGGAAGCCATATTCAGCCGTTTTATGGAACTGTCGGATTGGCTGTTACTGCGCTTTGGCCGGAATTGGGGGATTGACCAAAAGGAGCTGCGGAAGGCGCTCGAACTCCATCAAACAGAAGGCTGCGTATGAACTAGAAAAATCCGGGTCAGGGGAAGCCGGCTTATGGTGATATAAAGTGAGTTGTTTATCAATGAAATCAAGCTGGGTCTTTTTCCGACATTCCGCGAACCGGCTATCCAGTGGATTCCCCCCTTGCCTTTTTCCTTGAAAATGCATTATTATACCTAAGATAATTTTTATCCTAAAGGAGTAAGTAATGAAACGATGTGTGATCGCGGCCTGCTGTGTGCTGTTCGCGGTAAGTGGTGTGTTTGCCGGGGCTAAGAAGGAGGGGGCAAAATCTGATGTGGCGACCTCAACCGATAAGTCCCTCGAAAACGTGTTGGCCAAGAAAAAATTGGTCCTGGGACTGGACGATTCTTTCCCGCCCATGGGGTTCCGCAATGAAGCCAACGAGATCGTGGGGTACGACATTGACCTCGCCCGGGAAGTCTGTTTCCGGCTGGGTATTGAACTGGCGCCCCAGCCCATTGACTGGAACGCCAAGGAGCAGGAACTGGCAACCGGGGAAATCGACTGTATCTGGAACGGCTTTACCATCACCGAAGAACGGAAGCAGGCTCTGACCTTCACCAGGCCCTATCTGAAAAACGCCCAGGTGATAGTGGTCAAGGCCGACGCGCCCTACACGACCCTGGCGGACCTGTCGGGAAAGAAAGGGGGACTACAGGCAGGGTCTTCCTCGGTGGATGCCCTGGAGGAAGCGCCGGATTTTAAGGCAAGCCTTGCCGAGGTGATTGAATACAAGGATTACCTCACCGCCCTGATGGACCTGGATGTAGGTGGCGTCGACGCGATCATCATCGATCTCGTGGTGGCCAACGACAACATCAACCGGTCCGGGAAAGCCTTCCGCATTCTGGAGGAAACCCTGGGGGCCGAGGAATTCGGTATTGGATTCAGGAAAGGGGACCTCGCCCTGGCGAACAAAGTCTGGGAAACCCTGGAAGCCATGGCCAGGGACGGAACCCTTGCCCAGATCACCACCACATGGTTTGGCACTGATATTTCCATCATTGGTAAATAAGCGCCCATGACCCAAATGCTCGGCATCATGCTTCAGGGGGCGGGAATATCCCTGGAGGTGTTCTTTCTGACCCTGCTCTTTTCCCTTCCCCTGGCCATGCCGATAGCTCTGGGGCGTATGTCGAAAAACTGGGCGCTCCGCAACATCATCAATCTGTACCTCCAGATCATGCGCGGAACGCCCCTTATTTTGCAGCTCATTTTTATCTACTTTGCCCCCAAGTACCTCTACAAGTTCCTCAACGACAACCTCAGTACGGTTATCCCTGCGCCGGGGTTCTGGCAGGGGGTCAAGTTTGTGCTGTCCTACAACCGGTTTACCGCAGTGGTCATTGCCTTTGTGCTGAATTACGCGGCCTACTTTGCCGAGATTTACCGGGGCGGGATAGCGTCCATTGCCAAAGGCCAGTATGAAGCGGCCAAGGTCCTGGGTTTCACCGGTTCCCAGACCTTTGGGCGGATCATCCTGCCCCAGGTTATCAAACGGATCTTACCAGCCACGGGCAACGAGGTGATTACCCTGGTTAAGGACACCGCCCTTGCCCAGACCATCGGGGTTGCGGAGCTGTTCCACGTGGCCCAGAACGCGGCGGCCCGGGAATTCTCCACTATGCCGATTTTTATCGCCGGGGTCTTCTATTTTGTGATGAACTGGATAGTTTCCCTGGTGTTCGCCTGGTATGAAAAAAAGCTGTCCTACTATTCCTAAACTAAGGGGAACCCCATGGAAATAATCAAGGTCGAAGGGCTTTCCAAATCCTTTGGGAACCTCCTGGTACTCAACAGCCTCTCCTTTGCCGTGGAGCAAGGTGAAGTGGTGGCCATTATCGGCCCCTCAGGATCGGGAAAATCCACCTTGCTGCGGGCCATAACCCATCTGGAACTGATCGACCAGGGCAGCATTACCCTGGCCGATTCGGTGATGGTGCAGGACGGTGTCTACGCACCGCCGGAAGTGCTCCGCCGGGTTTGTCTCAAGGTGGGGCTGGTGTTTCAGAATTTCAACCTCTTTCCCCATTTCTCGGTGATGCGGAATATCACGGAAGCCCAGATTCGGGTGTTGCGCCGGAACAAGCAGGACGCCGAAGCGCGGGCTATGGCCCTTCTTGCCAAGATGGGGCTTACCGACAAAGCGGCCAGTTATCCCTGCGAATTATCCGGGGGCCAGCAGCAGCGGGTTTCCATAGCCCGTGCCCTTGCCCTGGATCCCCAGGTGCTCTTCTTTGACGAACCCACCAGCGCCCTGGACCCGGAACTGACCGCTGAGATCCTCAAGGTTATCCGCACCCTTGCGGCGGAAAAGATGACCATGGTGATTGTAACCCATGAAATGGCCTTTGCACGGGATGTGGCTGACCGGGTCCTCTTCATGGACGGCGGCTCCTTCATTGAATCCGGCCCTGCGGTGGAGGTCATTGACCATCCCCAACAGGAACGGACCAAGGCGTTTTTGAAGCGATTTACCCTTATATAATTATTCGCTCCGGTTTCGCAGCAGATTGTTATACGCACTCACCAAGGCGCCGATACCTGCGGTGGTAATGTCCGTATTTTTTCCCGCCCCCCAGAAGAGGGAATCTTTGGCATCCCGGATGCCGATGTAGGCAAGCGCCTCAGTACTGGCGCCGGAACCAAGGGACTGCTCATGAAAATCCACGATGTCAAAACCGTTTATGCCGCTCCTATGCATGGCATGGACAAAGGCGCTTAAAGCGCCGTTTCCTGTGCCGGATAAAATTCGTTCCGTTCCATTAAAAAGTACGACAGCGTTGCAGTTGAGCTGCTCCGCTGCAGCCGCCTGAGCGGTGGTGCAGCTTACGAGGCAGAGGGGGGAACGCACATTCAGGAAATTGTTGACAAAGATATCCAGAATTTCCTTTGAGTCAAGCTCCCGACCCAGACCATCGGAAACATCGTTCACGATTTTGCCGATAGCAGGATGCATCATCTTGGGCAGCTCGTAGCCGAATTTAGTGTGCAGAATGTACGCGACACCGCCTTTACCGCTCTGACTGTTGATACGGATGATGGCCTCGTAATCCTTGCCAATATCCTTGGGATCGATGAGGAGATAGGGCACTTTCCAGGGACCTGCGTGGTTATTACCGGTGTTCATATAGTCCATGCCTTTTTTTATGGCATCCTGATGAGAACCGGAAAACGCGGTAAATACCAGCTCCCCTGCGTAAGGCTGCCGGGGTGCAATCTTCATGCCGGTACAGCGTTCGTACACTTCCTGTATACGGGGCAGCTTTTTGAAATCGAGTTTTGGGTCAAGCCCCTGACTCCACATATTGAGGGCGGTGTTCACAATATCGAGATTGCCCGTCCGTTCTCCATTGCCGAAGAGCGTACCTTCTACGCGGTCCGCGCCTGCCAAAAGCCCCAGTTCTGTGGCGGCAACACCAGTGCCCCGGTCATTGTGAGAATGAAGACTGACAATAACATTGTCCCGGTCACCGATGTGGCGGCAAAAGTATTCAATTTGATCGGCATAGCGGTTTGGCATTGCCACTTCAACGGTGTTGGGGAGATTAAAAATGATCTGCTTCGACACATTAGAGGGCAGGCCGCCTTCGTACCACGCATCCCGCACAGCCTGACAAAGCTCCACCGCATACTCAATCTCGGTGCCGGAAAAACTTTCCGGTGAGTATTCAAAAAGAAGCTCCGTATCCGGCAGTTCACTCAGAAATGATTTTACAAGCCGCGTGCCATTTACGGCGACTGTCTTGATCTCTTCCTGGGACATGCGGAAGGTGATCTCCCGCTGCAGCGTGGAAGTGGAATTGTACAGGTGCAGTATAGCCTTTTTCGCGCCTTTGAGACTTTCAAAGGTCCGCTTGATAAGGTGTTCCCGTGCCTGGGTAAGCACCTGGAGGTACACCTTATCCGGGACTTTGTTACCTTCGATAAGGGAACGGATAAAATCGAATTCGATCTGAGATGCTGAAGGGAAACAGACTTCAATCTCAGTAAAGCCCATACCAACCAGGATGTCGAAAAATTCCTGCTTCTCCTTGAGGTTCATGGGAATGGCGAGGGCCTGGTTGCCGTCCCGGAGGTCCACAGAGCACCACGCCGGTGCTTTTGTAATGGATTTGTCCGGCCAGGTCCTGTCTGCAAGGCCGATTTTCGGACATTCGTAGTACTTACTCATGTTCTTCTCCTTAGAAAAAAATAGAAAAAAATAGCCCGCTGCCGGAAAGACAGCGGGCTTCATTACCGTGTATAACGGTCTATACGCCTACTCCTTTCCCCGTATTTAGGATAGATAAAAGTCCTAGGAGGAGGGATGACAGGTTACTAGACCGATGGTTACAACTCATAAAATCATAGTACCCAAATTATTATTTTTTGTCAATACGCTTTTTATCTTAACACTACATAAAGGATTTATAACTTTTTGTTATATGCCCCTGGTAAACTTGCAGGAAAAGCGCAGGTCGTACTATACTCATCTTACAACCATGAAAGGAAACGTGTTAATCATCGAGGATGTCACCGAATTGGCGGAACTCATCTCCCTCTATCTCACCAGGGAGGGCTTTGATATCAAGACCGCCGAAACTGCCGAAGCTGCCCTGGTTATCCTGGAAACATGGCAGCCGGACCTCATCATCCTGGACCTGAACCTCCCCGGCATGGATGGTTTTGAATTCCTCCATACTTACCGCCGGACCGAGAACACACCGGTGATGATTGTCTCAGCCCGGAACAGTGATGAGGACCTGATTGCCGGGTTCGGCCACGGGGCCGATGAATTCGTGACCAAACCCTTTTCACCACGGGTGCTGGCCGCACGGGTCAGGGCCTTGCTCCAGCGGATCCGCCATACCCAGGAAGCACCAACCCGCAGCTTCCAGTTCGGGCCATTTGTCCTGGATTACAACGCCTGTCTCCTCAAGAAAGGGGATGACAAGGTACAACTCTCAGCCAAGGAATACGAGGTCCTGGCCTATCTTGCAGAACACGCGGGCCGGCCTTCAGGGCCTGAGCAGATCTACGGGGAGGTGTGGAAAAATGCCTACGGCGACCTGACCACCGTGGCGGTCTATATCCAGCGGCTGCGGAAAAAAATAGAGGATGATCCTGGGGAACCGCAGTATATCGAGACCGTTCACGGCATGGGTTACCGGCTCTGTGCGCCGGGATAAACTCGGGAAAAAAATGAAAATCAAGACCCAGTTTAACCTGCTCATCCTGGGGATCATCCTGCTGCCGCTCTTAGCCATTGTCGCCCAGGGCCTGCTCATGCAGCTCCGTCAGGGAGATCAGACCTGGAGTGTTCCGGTGTATGAAGATATCGCCCCTTTATTGGAGGACAACCTCAGACCCATGGAATGGAAAGCTGTATCTTCCTATATTTCCCGGCTGCGGCGTAATATCGATATCGCGATCTTCCGGCATGATATGATAGTGCTCTATTCTACCATTGATGATTTTGTACCTGGTGAATCAGGGGTGGAAACCAAGATCATGGGACTGCTAACAAACGAAAACCCCCGGTACGGGTATATCTTTGAATCGCCCCTCTGGCTGCGGGAAAGCAGGATATTTATGCTTTCCCGGATTGACCGCGACGCACCCAAGCCCCCGAACCCCTTTATTTTTATGGGTAGAGCTTTATTGAGCATCATCGTCCTGATTCTGGGGTTTGCCCTGATCATGTCCTGTTTTATTGCCCGGTCCATTACCCAGTCGGTATTGATCCTGGAGGACGCCACCCAGCGCATCGCTTCCGGGGAACTGGACCTGGCGGTGGCAGTGAAAGGCAGCAACGAAATCACCTCCCTCACCAGCTCCCTCAACCGAATGCGTCTGACCCTCAAGGAAGTAGAACAGCGCCGCAGCCGCTTCATCATGGGCATCACCCACGATTTGAAAACTCCCCTGGCCCTGATCAAGGGCTATGCCGAAGCCATTGAAGACGGCATCGCCGATGATCCTGCTTCACGGAGTCATTCGATAGCGATCATTGCCGCCAAAGTGGATCAGCTTGAAGGCATGATCGACGACCTCATCGACTTTGTCCGGGTGGATACCGGGGAATGGCGGCAGCACCTGGACAAGGTAAACCTCTCGGCCTTTCTTTTAACCTACACCAAACGTATCAAAGATGACGCGGAACTCTTGGGCCGTCAGGTGAAAACCGCCGTTGAGCTGCCGCCGGAGCTCCTCATTCCCATAGATGAACACCTCACCGTCCGGGCACTGGAGAACCTGGTCAACAACGCCATCAGGTATACCCTGCCAGGCGGACTCATCAGGATTGGGGCGTGTATCAGGGATAACCGGATCCTCATTGAAGTGGCAGACAACGGACCCGGCATTGACGAGACGGATATTCCCCATGTGTTTGAAACCTTTTACCGGGGCAGTAGTTCCCGCCGAGAGCAGGGCCTGGGACTCGGTCTTTCAGTGGTGAAGGGGGTAGTGGATTCTCATGGCTGGGAAATTTCGGTAGAATCAAAGAAAGGCGCCGGGACTTGTTTCAGGATTACCATTCCAGGAGTATATCAATTTCAGTAAGGGGTGGTGATCCACAAAGTATGCTGAAGCTCCGACTTTCATTGACGTAAAAGAATATTGCATACCTTCCGGTGGGCCTTTGGACAACCGCGTACCACTTCACGAGGTTGGGTATATCAGACCCCATGTCAGTTCATTGATAAACTGATGTCCGCAATCGTTGCATCCATATTTTGTTTCCCATTGCGCATTTTTCAATTTTTCTTTATACTCATACTATGACATGGGGGCAGTAGCGTTTTATAATTATGTTTATTTTTCTACGAGCCCTTTTTGTCATCTACGAGTCCAGCATACTTTCTGAATCACCTTCAATCTTCGGATGCTTGCTGGAGAAGTATATTTTTTTAAGGAAATTACCATGGAAAAGAGCGTTACTATATTCGCAAAACGAAAAACCATCATCGGCATCACCCTGACCGCCCTGTTCGCGGCCCTGATCGCGGCGGGAACCTTCATTGCAATTCCCCTTCCCTTTTCACCAGTACCTATCGTACTACAGAATCTGTTTGCCATGCTTTCAGGGCTGATCTTAGGTCCCCTGCTGGGAGGCGCGGCTGTGGGGTTGTACCTGATCGCCGGGGCCATTGGCGCGCCGGTATTTGCCGGTGCAACTGGGGGCTTCTTCCGGTTCCTTGGTCCTACCGGTGGCTACCTTATCGGCTACCTCCTCATGGCGATTGCAGCGGGCTTCATCGCCGGGAAACCGCATGGGGGATATAAGACGCCCCTCTGGCGGCTCATCCTCGCGGTCTTAGGAGGGGTCATCGGAAACTATGTACCAGGGATACTATGGCTCAAGGTGCTGCTTGATAAAACTTGGCTGGAGGCTTTGACCATGGGGTTTGTTCCCTTCATCATTGGGGATACCATCAAATGCGCGGTGGCAGTGCTCATCGCGCCCCGGCTGCGCCGGGTGGTGGCGGATCACATAGCGTAACCCATGGAGTGCCTCTTTTCCATCAGGAACCTGGTCAAGGTTTTTCCCAATGGGCATCAAGCCATTGTCGGTGTCAGTCTTGACATCTTTGAGGGGGAATGTCTCCTCGTTGCGGGGTCCAACGGTTCGGGCAAGACTATCCTCATGCGGATGATTACCGCCCTCATGGAGCCAACTGAAGGGGAGATTTTCTTCCGGGGGCTTCCACTGAACAACGATGCCCTGCGGCGTTCTGTGGGGCTGGTGTTTCAGGATGCTGATGCCCAGTTCGTCGGAGAGACCCTGGGGGAGGATATTGCCTTTGGGCCTAAAAACCTGGGGCTTTCAAAAGACGAAATCAACAGGCGGGTACAGGGTGCAATGGCGGCAATGGGTCTCTTGGAAAAAAAGGACTTTTCCCCCCGCAGACTTTCAGGGGGAGAAAAGCGGCGTCTGGCCCTGGCGGGTATCCTCGCTATGGGCTGTGAAGCGGTGATCCTGGATGAACCCTTTGCCAACCTTGACTGGCCGGGGGTGGTTCAGGTCCTCGAAAGTATCAGGCACTTGAAAAGTACCGGCAAGACCGTTATCATCCTGACCCATGAACTGGAGAAGGTACTGGCCTTTGCGGACCGCCTCGTCATCCTTGACCGGGGGTGTATCCGTGAGGTGGGAACCCCGGAAGCGGTGCTGGCGCGGCTGAACCCCTCTTACGGGGTCCGGGACCCCCGTAAGCACTACGACACGGTGGCGGACTGTACCTGGCTGATATGAAGTCTCCGACCCCCTACACGTACCGGCCTGGTACTACTATCCTGCACCGTCTGCCAGGGGCCTTTAAGCTTTTGGGGCTGCTCCTGATTTCTCTGGCGTTTTTTTTCTCCCTTCCCGGCATCCTGGTTGCCGCAGCCATCATCGTTGCGGGGTGCTGTGCGGCCAGAATCCGCCCCTGGGAATTACTCCGGGGGTGCCGGCCCCTGCTGTTCATGGCCCTGGTGGTGCTCCTCTTCCGTTCCATCAGATTTACCCCCTTTGGATTTACCCCTTCAGGTTTTCAGGAGGGCCTCATCTTTGGCCTCGGCATACTCCTGTCTTTTTCCGCCGGGTCCCTCCTCTTTTCGGTTACCACCATGACGGAACTGCAAGATTCTCTCACTACGATAGAAAGGAGCCTGCACCGAACCGGAACGTGCAGTCTGGGTATATCCCTGATGCTGGGCTTTCTCCCCCGGTTCTTTGAAGCCTGGGAAGAGGCGGAGCTGGCGTACCGGGCACGGGCCGGGAAAAGGGGCATACCGGAGCTTATCCTGCTCATCCCCCTGGTAACCGAGCGTATGATAGAAATGGCGGCAGAGACTGCCTACGCCCTGGAATCAAGGGGGCTATTGCTCTGAAGTTTTTGGCTCCTGTTTTTTTTAGAAAATGAGCCAATGATCCGGAAACTTGTTGACACAAAATATTGATTGATGTATAGTACTAAATATGCAGGGTATACTAAAGATGCATGTCCGAATTCAGTTTTTTCATGATAAAGGAATAAGTTTATGAAACAACAGGCCGGAGGCCCGATGAATTCCCTATTCCCTATTCCCTATTCCCTATTCCCTATTCCCTATTCCCTATTCCCTATTCCCTATTCC
>JAITNU010000211.1 GCA_031290325.1 Treponema sp. | reverse complement strand
CGCTTCGAAGAATATTTCCCACGAACCACAGGAAAAAACTGTTCGTTTCGTGGTTACAAAAAAGAAGAAAAACCACGGAGGAGGAAAGAGATTTTGTATTCCCTCTGTGGGTACTCCGTGAAACTCCGTGGTTAAGAATGAGGAACCTTGGTAACGATAAATTCACCGAACACATCACCACATTCAATACCCTTGGTCTGCTTGCAGGTAAAGGTATTTAAACCTGTGGCCCCCGTAGGATCATAGGCGCCGCCATAAGCCAAGTCCATGAACGCGGCGGAAACACCAGTCAGGGTATAGGCACTCAACTTGTTGGAGATGCCGTAACTCACCACATCGGCTTCGTAGTAATCATAGGCATGGATCACCATTTTCTCTCCTGGAACGAGTTCATGGATCACCGCGTTCGCCCAACCCCAGGCGGAGAAAACTGCAAAGGCCCCTTCAAGGATATCTTCAGGTACTTTTTCTATAATAGGTTCTACCACGGCGGTCCATTCTTCTGAGGTGATGATGCCGTAGCCGGTGTGATACCCACATTCATGGGCAGCGTCTATTAAAAGCCATTCTGCTGTTTCCTGAAGCTCAGGAGGTACTGCCCTGGTCAGACGTTCTGCAAAGAGATTCCACATCAGCGCGGGGAGCTGCTGGAGAAACACCCCATAGCCTGGAATCAGGCCGGTTTTATCCCCGAGTAATTCAATCTTGGAAAGTTCTTCCACAATGCGCTTTCTATCAATAGCCATTTTGATGCACCCTCCTCAGACTGCTACATCACTAATTCGAATAATCGAAACATCCGCGCCCATAGCAATGCTTTCCTGTTCCACTGCCCGAAAAGTCCGTTTGCTCCGATCAAAAACTGCGGAAAAGAGGGCGTTAATATAACCGCAGCCAATATGATTCACCGGCTGATCGGCAAGGCCCCATTTTTTTATCCAGCCCTCATCCACATGACTATGCTCCAGAACTACCTCCCCTGAACACACCCCGGCGCAGCGTACCTTGAGTTTGCCCAGACCGGCGGCGGAGAAGTACTGTTCCCCGATACTAATGCGCTCGTTAATGCTGGTGATGCTGTACTGTTTATAGTAACCGGTCAGTACCAGGTAAAAAGCATCTTCTGCACTATCGGCCAGGAGCTTTTTCGCGTCCAGTAAGCTGCAATCATTGGCAACCTGGGTGGTAAGGGTCGCAAAATGATGACAGTGCAATACCGAGGTGATGCCATTTATAGTATGACGGCACCGGTTCCGGTCAAATTGATGATCCAGCAGTATTTCATGCTTAATATATTGAGCCATAGTTCAAATCCCTTCTTTCTTATAGGGATAATCTTTCCCCGTTATATGACGATAGGCCATGTAAAATCGCTTGAGGGTTTCATTGGTATCTGCTACATTCGCCGCACCCTGATAGGGAGTACCGGTCATCATAGCAAGACGCATTTGCGCACGCATCCCCCCTTCTTTGTTAATTTGTGAATAAATGGTAACTATTTGTATTCCCATTCTAAACCTCCTATTAACATTCAGGATATCATACTAAAAATTATAGTACTATACAAGTGGTTCATACCTCCCCTCAAACCGTTTCCGGGCCGCTGCGGTACTGGTTTTCGGAAAAATAACCCGGCAGGCTGGGGTGGTTTCAACCCCCTTTATGATCGTCCCATCAGGACAGGTAACCCGAAACATAGGCTTGGGAAAGGTTTCATAGTATTGTAAGGTCCCCAGGTCCTGCATAAGGAGGATCGTCTCGTGCGTCCAGGGACAATCAAACACATAGTGATACACAAAATCACCTTCCAGACAATTTTCTAATGGATGAACCTGGATAATCTTCATGGTGACCTTAACAAGATTCCCCCAGGCTCCGTACCGCCTCAAGCGCATCGTGCAGATCTTCCGGGCTGGTCATCAGAGACGGGCTGTACCTTATGGTGCCCTCAGGAAGGCTCCCTAAATACCGGTGGATGAGGGGGGCGCAATGGAGACCGGTACGGCAGCGGATATTAAAACTCTCACTCAGGGCAAAGCCCGCGTCCTCCACTGTCATACCCTTTATGGTAAAGGAAACAATGGGCAGCCGGGGGATGGCTTCGGGATCAAAGACCTGGATCCGCGGCAGGGATACCAGAGCAGCCATGACATGGGTGGCAAGCCGGTATTCAGCCTCGTATTGGCGGTGTTCCAGGTGATACCTCATGGCCACAGTTAATCCCGCAAAGGCCGGGGTGTTGGGGGTTCCCGCTTCAAGCCTCCCCTCTGGCTGGAGGCGCAGTTCACTTTTGACGCCAGTCCCACCGGTAATGAGCGGAACCAGGTTGACCCCAGGCCCTACATATAAGACGCCGGTTCCCAGAGGACCCCGCAGGCCCTTATGACCGGGAAAAACAACCATATCGGCGTGTAAGTCCTGGGGATGCACGGGAATACGGCCCATGGTTTGGCCGGCATCCAGGAGGGTAAGGGCGCCGGTGGCTTTCGCTTTTTGAAACCATTCGGCAATGGGGTTGATACGTCCGGTAACATTACTGCCGTGGCTTAACACCACCAGCCGGGGCTTTTCCAGGAGGAACTGTTCGTACCGGACAGGATCTAAAGCCATCCACCTATCCAGCGGAACATACCGCACCGTGATATGGGCGAGATCTTCAAGCCGCGCCAGGGGCCGTAATACCGAGTTATGTTCCATAACGGAACTTATCACCACATCGCCGGCCTTGAGGTCCATGCCCAGGATTGCGAGATTGAGCGCGTAGGTCGCACCAGGGGTGAGGACGATATGACCGGAACTGAGCGCCATAAGTCGCATCGCGGTTTCCCGACATTCGAGCAGCTCATCTGCCTTACCGGACGTATCCCTCCCTGATTGGCAGGGCGGTTTTTCCATACATCCGGTCATGGCCTCCACAACACCAGGAGCGAGGGGAAAAGCACTGGCAGCGTTATTAACATAAATTAGTTTTTGCATACCTGCTATGCCAGTCGCTTACATTGTAGCATGAGCATCGTAATATCATCCGCCTGGTCGGCACCATTTGCAAAGGTGTTGATATCATCCAGCATTACCTTGATATAGTCACGAATCGTGCTGTTCTTTACGTTTTCCGCATTCAGTACATCAAGAATACGCTGATTGCCGAAGAATTCTTCTTCAGTATTCATGGCTTCATTCACCCCATCAGTATACAAAAACAACACATCGTTTTCAGCAAGGGTGGTTTCCATCACCTTGAATTGCATGTTTTCTATACTGGCCAACACCAGTCCTGGTTTTGTTTTCAGCCAGGTAAACGCGCTGTCTCCCTGCCTGATGACCGGGGGATTATGCCCGCCGTTTACATAGCTGAACTTTCCCGTGTTAATCTCCAGGACCCCCATAAACGTGGTAACAAACATACTGGCTTCGTTATTTTCGCATAATTGATTGTTCACCGTGTAAAAAACTTCGTTCAGCGGCTTACCCATTTGAGCATGGTTCTTGAGCAGGGTTTTCGTAATGACCATAAATAATGCCGCAGGCACCCCCTTGCCCGATACGTCGGCAATGACCACCGCCAGTCTGTTCTCGTCGATCAGGAAAAAGTCGTAGAAATCACCGCCAACCTCTTTTGCAGGATGCATCTCCGCATAGATATCGAATTCCTTCCGATCCGGAAAAATACAGGGCAACATGCTGGCCTGTATTTGGGTGGCAACGTTCAATTCCGTGCCGATACGTTCCCTTTCAGCAGTGATGTGTTTTATATTCCCAATCATCTGATTGAAGGTTTCGGCGAGCATCTCGATTTCATCGCCGGTTTTAACCACAAGCTGGTAGTTCAAGTCACCACTACCTATGATTTTAGCCCCTTCAGTCAGAGCGGTGATGGGAGCGGTAAGACTGTTTGACAAGCGGATGGCCAGAAAAATGGTTATCAGTACGGCAGAGACGATAATCATTACCACAATCAGCAGGATCGTTACCATAGTGTGGTCGATCCCTGCGATTGCGGTTTGGGTGAGGGACAAAATGCCCTGGCGTATGAGTATTGCCGGAGCGATCACCTCGTTAATGGGAACAACCACTCCGAGACTCCAGTCAATCGCAGAAAGCGGATGATAGGCCACGTACACCGCCTTGCCGTCCATCTCCAGTTCCTGTAAGCCGCGTTCCTTGTGCACCATACGATAGGCAAGTTCCCGAATATCCAGATTATCACTTTGGGAATAATCTTCCCCGATAATGTTGCCGGTCTCATCGGCCACCAGACCGATATTCCCAGGGGTAACGATGACGTACCCTGTCTCGTTGAGTAGGAAGGCATAACCGGTTTTACCGATTTTGGTGGAATCAATAATCTTGCTTACGTTTTCTGACAAGACCGTTCCATTTGCGGCTACGCCTTTGAATATATGTCCACCATTCGAGTTATCGTAAAAAGGCATGGCACAAGAGATACTGGCGCCTCTGCCTGAAGCATCGGCAAAAATATCAGACCAGGTGAGACCATCTTTTGCCTTAGCCTCGATGTACCATGCACGACTGCGGGGGTCGTAATCTGTCCTGAAGGCCGGGCCGGGTGCGGCCTGTTCCACGTCAATGAAGTATCCTGCTTCCCCGCCGACATAACTTGTGGTAATGCCCATATCCGCAACCGTAATCTGACGCAGCATATCGACCACATTTGCCGCAAGGTAGACTTCATTCTGGATAGCAGCAAAGGGAACACCTTCCGC
The DNA here is from genome assembly GCA_031290325.1 of Treponema sp. Classification (GTDB taxonomy): domain Bacteria; phylum Spirochaetota; class Spirochaetia; order Treponematales; family Breznakiellaceae; genus JAITNP01. The sequence goes on along the minus strand of JAITNU010000211.1, from coordinate 497 downwards.
ACTTCTGATATGGGGAACGGTGGTTCCCACCTGATCGGGATGCAGATAATCAATCAGCCTCGGGGTGTATTGGTTTTTATAGGTATAAATATTGGTAGCCATATCGGCCAGCATTTTGGTCTGATTCTGTATGGCCGATAGTTTTTCATCAGAAAGAGCAGCTTTATCCTGCGCGAGACTCATAAGCTGTTCCCACACCTGGGACTTCAATGCTTCCTGACTATTCTCTGCCGCTGTATTGCCCAGTTGGTAATTATGTTTAATTGAGATGCTGCGCATATTAAAAATACTCACCATACCGGTAACGCTCAAGAGCAGCAAGGCGCCCAGGGATGTGGACAAAATCACCCCCAGAACCTTGTTTCTAATTCGCCCTATCAAACCGTGCTTCCGATAGTCCACATACCGTTGAACATGTTTTTTCCTGGAGGATGGTGCCACAAACATAAAACCATACTTACAGGTATCTTCCCCGGTCTCCATCCAGCAGGATTCAA
>JAITNU010000192.1 GCA_031290325.1 Treponema sp. | reverse complement strand
CCCGTTACCCCGGTGAATATGATGCTATTACAAAAGAAGAATATGAAGAAAGTATTGTTATGGCGACAAATTGTCTCAATTGGGCAGAACAGAAAATCAGCGGTTCCAATGCGGCGGAGATTTTTTCTTGAACATAAAACTGAAAAGCAGCCGTATCCAGTCAGGAATAAAACTCAACACCACGGCAAAGGGGAGGACCAGCGCCTGGCTTACCTGGTTCTGTTGGTAAAAACCGGGAAAGCCCTTAATCAGCATGGAAAGGATGCATCCAAACACCATATAGGTCCAGAGGGCCTTTAAAAGCTGCCGGGAAACAAAACGCTTTTTCGTATCCTTTCCCAGCCCATTGATGATACCCCAGGGAATCGCCGCCCATAAGAAGGGATTTATGTAGAGGATGTTGCTGTTATGATAGGTATAATCATGGTTGGTAAAAAAGGTCATAAAAAAGAGAACCGAACCGGCAATACCGAAAAAAAATCCCAGGAGGCTTTGACTTATTCCAAGCAGGATACGGCTCCTGTTGGCCATAGCCACCACCAGAATGGCGGCAATACTAAGGCCCAGCATGAGTTCCTGGGGCCATTGCCGGCGGGGAACCTCCAGCACCGCCGGACGGTTCACCGCCCTGTTGAGGACTTCCACCGCACTTACCAGGTTCCTTTCAGTGCCCGCAGGGTCAACATAGCGGAAATCCTCAATCCGCTTGCCAATCTCCGAGGGGAGGAACATTTCCTCCCAGACCGTAATGGGCCGGTCAATGTCCTGACCCATGAGGAAGTTGAGAAGCCAGTCAAAAAACGGGGAGAACCAGGTATGCCGGCGGACATGCTGACGGAGAGTATAGCGGCCTGGGGCTGCACCGAAACGTTCCTTAAATTGACCATCTGTGGCCTGATCAAGAATATCCCGGATCCGGGTGGCGCAGTTATCCTTAAAATGGTGATAATAGTAATCCCGGTTTTCCGGGAGTACGTTGTGTTCAGCAAAACGCCGCAGCTCCTCTTTTGTTGAGCTGGGAAGGTCCAGGGTGTAGGTGGTCACATCCCGGTTGCTTCTGATATACGCGTTGACCACGGGATTCACCAGGGACACCCCACAGCTATAGAGCAGGCGACCAAAGGCAAAGTTGCTATAAAAATGCTCGTTTTCAAAGGAAAAGCGCCCCCAATCATAGAGCTGGGCCTTGCCGGTAACTGTATCCTCAATAATGAGGACGATATGCCCCCACCAGAAGTAGAGTTCATCCCCTGGGCCCATGACCGCTATCTTGAGGGTAAGCCGGTCGCCCCGGCTTAACTCCTGGGAGCATAGGAGGTTTACCCATACCAACAAGAGAAACAGCAGGGCAAGAACACGGATTCCTTTTATATGACCAGCACACTTACACAAATGATGCCCCTCCCTATTGAGCTATGATCCGGCAGTACCGTTTCTTCCCTGCCCGGAGTATGAGTTCCCCTTCGCCATTGAGCCGGTCCGTCCCGATGAGGGCACTAAGCTCTGTAACGGGGATAAGGGAACTGCCGCCGGCTTTGGAAGCGCCACCAGTCGAAACAAAGGCGCCCCCCTGCTGCACGAGACGGCGGCCCTCGCTTTTGGTTGGAACCAGCCCTGCATCGGTAAACAGGTCCACCACAGGGTAACCTGCCTCAAATTTCGAGCGGGGCAGCTCCGCATGGGGCATGGCAGAACTATCCCCTCCGGCGCCGCCAAAAGCAGCCCGCGCACCGGCCAGGGCCTTATCCGCCTCTTCCGTGCCGTGGATCAAGGCGGTAAGCTCCCAGGCAAGCCGTTCCTTGGCATCGTTTGGGTTTTTCCCCGAGGCGGTGAGGGCTTCACATTCCTCCACCGGAAGGAAGGTGAACATCAGGAGGAAACGCCGGACATCCGCATCCTGCACATTCCGCCAGTATTGGAAAAAATCGTAGGCCGTGGTAAGCCTTGGGTCCAGAAAGAGGGCGCCCTTTTCAGTCTTACCCATCTTCTTCCCATCGGCGGTCGTTACCAGGGGGAAGGTCATGCCAAAGACCTCGACCCCTTCAATACGACGGATGAGTTCATGTCCTGCCACGATATTACCCCACTGATCGTCCCCGCCTATCTGGAGGCGGCAGCCGTACCGTCGGTACAGTTCCAGGAAATCATAGCTTTGTAAAAGCTGGTAGTTAAATTCAATGAAGGAAAGCCCTGTTTCCATCCGTATCTTATAGGCTTCAAAACTGAGCATTCGGTTGACCGAAAAATAGCTCCCAATTTCCCGCAGAAAATCTATGTAATTAAGATTCGCAAGCCAGTTCTTGTTGTTGGCCCACTGGGCCGTATCGCCATTAAACCCGATGAAGCGGTCAAGCTGGGCAGTAATAGCAGCGGTATTGGCATCAAGCTGCTCATAACTCAGCATCTGACGCATCTCGGTCTTTCCCGAAGGGTCCCCAATCCTGGCAGTCCCCCCGCCTAAGAGGGCGATTCCCTTATGCCCTGCGGCAACGAGGTGCCGGTACGCGAAAAAGGGGACTATATGGCCGATATGAAGGCTCACCCCAGTGGGGTCACAACCCACATAGAAGGTAAGCGGTCCCTCATCCATGAGATGGGAAAGGCCATCGCTATCGGTGCATTGTTGGAAAAAACCTCTAATTTTAAGCTGTTCCAGCGCCGGATTCATAGTATTCCATCCTCAAGTCAAAATATGATTTTAGTATAGAGGGGTGAGGGGGTAAATTCAAGTGAGGGGTTCTGAAAACAGATGCTGTTCCAGTAGGGATAGGCACAATATCTTGACGCCCTTCCAGTCTAAGCCGGGCGTCTTACTTTCAAAAGATTGTATTGCCCTGTCCCCCTCCTATCTCAGCATGAAAACCATCTCGTCGCCGTGGGCGCCCTCAAGACATTGGGCGCTGGGGTTCACCATTAAGTCCATGCCCTCAAGGGGTATCACCCCAAGAAGGATTTCCTTTCCCTCGGGCAGGACCACCGCATAGCTCACGGTTTCCCGGTCTTTCCAGCGGATTGTTACCGGTTCGGTGTAGGTGCACACAGAGCGTTTGCCCCCTGCCAGTCCCACGCTCCCAGACCGCCTAATCTGCAGGCCGAGCTGTGCCCGTAACGCCTCGTTAATGACAATGAAGGTGGAGCCAGTATCCACTACCGCTGTGACAGCCGCCTGCCGCACTTCCGCTTCCTTCATAAGGCCACGTTGGACCATTGCTACATCCCCTGTATTCACCAGGGTGATCATCGCTGTTACTTCTCCCATAGTATCCTCCTCATTCCCCCTCCTATCTCAGCATGAAAACCATCTCGTCGCCGTGAACGCCCTCAAGACATTGGGGTTCACCATTAAGTCCATGCCCTCAAAGGTGGCCACCCTGTGCTCTGCCCCCACGCCCCTAAAACACCCCGTCCCCAAAGCGCCGTTTCGTTGAATAAAAAATCTTGGGGGGGCCCCCAACCCCCCCATTCTTATGGCCCTCCCGTGCTGCTGCTCCATGCCCCCTGCCGTCCCGGCTGGGTGGGGGCATGTCGCCGCAGCTACTATGCCTGGCTTGCCGGGCTTTATAAACTAGAGCGGGCTAGGCGGAAACCGAGGTAGCTGTACCGGCCAGACGGAGTGTCGTAGTTCCGTAACGCCGAGCGCAGGTACTGGCCACTGCTGCCCCAGCCCCCGCCGCGTAACACGCGGTACGTGCCCGAGGACGCGCCCACTGGATCAGTCCAAGCGTTGCTCAAATAGCTCCCATACCAGTCCCAGCACCACTCGCTCACATTCCCGTGCATGTCGTACAAGCCCCACGCATTCGCCGCAAAACTGCCCACCGCTGTCGTCTCCTTTCGATCCCCATAGTTCGCCTGGTCCGTCGTAATATTGTTACCCGTACTGAACGGCGTCGTTGTTCCCGCTCGGCAGGCGTATTCCCATTCAGCTTCAGTAGGCAACCGGTAGCCATTGGCGTTCCGGTTCCACGTTACATTCCCCCCATTGATCGTATATGCAGGCGTCAAGCCTTCCGTGTAACTTCGGCCGTTGCAGTATTCCACCGCCTCATACCAGCTTACATTCTCCACCGGCAGGTTGTCGCCCTTGAAGTTGCTGGGATTCATCCCCAGAAGCGCAGCGTATTCCCGTTGGGTTACCTCGTACTTCCCCAGGTAAAAGCCGCTCACCGTTACACGATGCGGCACTTCACTATTACCCCGTCCAGCCTCCGACGCGGGACTCCCCATCATAAACGTCCCGCCGTTTATCCGTACCATGTCGCTGGGAACAGGCGTTGCGACGTTCTGCGCAAAAACCCGTACTGTAATCAGACAGACGACCATGAAAAAACCAATCCGTTTCATAATGCTCCTTACCTTAAAAAAAATAAAATTGCAAAGACCAGGGTAGTATATTCCGTGCCACCTTTAATTGCAAGCTAAAAAGTAGTCCGTTGCTATAAAAACTTCCTGGAGCCGCGTGCTGAAGGGCGCGGGAAGGGGGGCTTTTATGACCCGGGGAACCGGAGCATCAGCGGGAAAGGCTAACTCAGCGGCATGGAGCAGGAATCCTCCAGGTTGGAAACTTCCCCCGTATTTCCGGTCCCCTGCGAGGGGATGCCCGTGAAAGGCGGCCTGGGCACGGATTTGATGGGTACGCCCGGTGGCTAATTCGGCCATGATAAGGGAGTACCTGGGGGTGGACGCGAGGGGAATAACACGGGTTCCGGCTTCTTTGGCCCCTTCCCTTCCACTGGTAATACTGGTAACAAAGGTCTTTTCCCGGCGGGTATCCCGGATAAGCATATCCTCCCACATCGTGGGAGCTTCGAGGTTCCCGTCTACCAGGGCCAGATAGCGCTTGGTAAGCCGCCCTTCCCGGAGGAGGGCACTGAAATACCGGGCACCCTCAATGCTGAAGGAAAAGACGATGATGCCGCTGGTGGGCTGGTCCAGACGGTGCAGGGGCCCGGGCTTGAAAGAAAGCGATGGGGCAAGCTGCCCTGCCAGGTATGAGCGTACCTGGATTTCAAGACTTCCAGGGCCATGGACCGGGATGCCCGCAGGCTTATTCAGGATGAGGAGACCAGCCCCTTCCCAGAGGGGACACACCGCGCTGGTGATGAGCGCCACAGCGGGGGATTGGGGGGGAACGCCAGGTTTGGAGGATTGCACCGCCTCTGGTACGGTAATGGTTGATCCCGCCATAACCCGACACGGAGCTGCCGCAGGCTTTCCATCCACCAGAATCCGGCCCTGCCGTAAAAGCCGGTGAAGTGCCGAGAGGGGCAGCTCTGGAAGGGCCTTCCGCAGGAGCCGGTCAAGCCTGCGCCCATTATCATCAGGACAGGCGATCATTTCTATGGCCATAACCTGATTGTACCATGCCTTTTCCTGGTTTTGTAGCCTTGCACATAAACCGGCCTATTGAGTATGATTAGAGCGGTTGATTTTCGTAGCAGTACGGGAGTCGATTTTAAAATCTAGGGAGGCTTTATGACAATAGCCGAAATGCTTGAGCAAAGCGGGGTGCTTACCTTGCTCGGCATGGGAATCGTGTTCGGATTTCTGGTTGTTATGATTATCTGTATGACCCTCTTGGGAAAGGCGATCCGTGCCTTGGGGTGGGATAGGGATGTACAGACAAAGGGTGCACCCACGCCAATACCGGTTCCAGTGACGGGAACAACGAATAATGCCGCGATTACGGCAGCTATCAGTGCTGCCGTTATAGAATATCGTAGGACTCATAAGGAGTAAAAATATGGCTAAGATAAAACTTACCGATCTTGTGTTACGGGACGCTCATCAGTCCCTGTTTGCCACCCGTATGGTTACGGCGGATATGCTTCCCATCTGTGATAAGCTGGATAAGGTTGGCTTTTTTGCCCTGGAAGCCTGGGGTGGCGCCACCTTTGATTCGGCGATCCGCTTCTTGAATGAAGATCCCTGGGAGCGGCTGCGGAAGCTTAAGGCCGCCCTGCCTGCCACCAAAATCATGATGCTACTGCGGGGCCAGAACCTCCTGGGGTACCGTCACTACGCCGATGATGTGGTGGCCAAATTCGTGGAAGCTGCGGCCCGGAACGGGGTTGACATATTCCGCATCTTTGACGCGCTGAACGATCCCCGGAACTTCAAAGCCGCCACTGATGCTGCCAAGAAAACCGGGAAGCACATTCAGGCGGCCATCTCCTACGCCACCACCCCCTTCCACACTATTGAAAAATACGTGGAACTGGCCAAGGAATACGCCAAGGTTGGCGCCGATTCCCTCTGTATCAAGGATATGTCCGGGCTGCTCAAGCCCTATACCGCCTATGACCTCATCAAGGCCATCAAGAAAGAGGTAGACCTCCCTATCGAGATCCATTCCCATGCCACCACCGGTATGTCAGTTGCAACCCTCACCAAGTCCGCCGAAGCCGGAGCGGATATCCTGGACACGGTTATCTCTTCCCTATCTATGGGCACGAGCCACAGCCCCACCGAAACCATGGTGGAGATATTCAGAGGCACGGAATACGATACAGGGCTGGACATCAACCTGCTCCTGGAAATCGCCGCCTATTTCCGGGAAGTCCGGAAGAACTACAAGAAGTTCGAGTCCAGCTTCCTCGGCGCCGACACCCGGATCCTCGTGTCCCAGGTTCCCGGGGGGATGCTCTCCAACCTGGAAAG
>JAITNU010000102.1 GCA_031290325.1 Treponema sp. | reverse complement strand
CCCCACACAAACCACAGGATTATAAGTAATTATGTACATTTTTATTACTATCACTCCCCGGTATCATAATGTGGAGCTTGTGCCCTCCGTAAAATATAGCGTTATCCAGGATAACGCGGGTTACTTTAAATAACATTGTATTAATATATAGCACATTTATTTTTCTTTGTATATAGAAATACGGAAAAAAATAAAAAAATAAAAATTCATCAGCATACCATGCAGATCACGATCCTCGAAGCCTATAAACAGTGAAGCCTACTACGCCCTTCTTGTGGCCACAAACTGAATGCGGGTAGGAAAAATAACGGATCCCAAACAATTTCCGGAACAAGCCATGCGCCAGGTTTCCCGGAATTCGGTGGAAGGGGCTATCTTCCACTTATACTTGCACGAGACACCGCTGTGGCTATCCGGGCAGAAAAGAAGACAGAGAGGATAAAACTCAGGGTTCTGGCAATGAGATACCTGTTGTAGCCCGGAGACTTCCCCCCACCTTCTTCCGGCTCCCGACTGAGGGTACTCACGCTGATACCACTTATGAAGCAGAGGACGGAATAAGGAGCAGCACACAGGGGATAAAAACGAAAGTAGCCTCACCGCAAAGGCGAGGAAAAACGATAAATTATCAAGTATAGATTTAGAGCTTATCCCTAAATAATATTAATTTACCGAAAACAAATAAAAGCGCAAGCAAACATAAGCACACCACGATAATTGACCGCTTTTTTTTCGTAACGGACCAACAGTTTCCTAAACCGATTGAGCCAGGAGAATATACGCTCAACAACCCACCGCTGCTTCCCGCTGTATCATTTCAATTGTTGCTACTCTTCCCCTCGTGGAACCAATAGAATATCGCCGCACCACCCGGAAATCTTTCGGCTTCCGCTTATACTGCTTCTGCTCATCTCGACGGTTTCTTATGAGCACATCTTTGACTGCTTCCCAGAACTCACCGGTTATCTCCCATGTCTTCTTTTATATCATGCTTCTCCTCTATTCCTCTTTTTGGTGCAGGGGGCGGGCTTATAAAGGCTGGGAAGCAAAACCGCCCGCCCCGGATTTATTCTCTACAGATTATGGAACTATTGCCTTTACGATTTCACCCCAAGGACCCTTTTCACCTTTGTTGTTTTCCCAGCGGGGGCACAGATACAGCCCTTTGCCCCGCTCAGTTTCATTAAAAGTAAAGGTGTAGGGCGTTGCCGTATCAAAGGCAGAGTTTGTAAGGTCTGTAACAGCAGCGGGAGGCGCGTCAAGCAATGCCCAGCGTAATTCTATGCCGTGCACTCCCTTGGGTTTGCCGCGCTTGCTGCTTCCGCTGTCTTTAAAATGCACCGTAACCCGGCGGATTACCGAACTGTCCAGTTCCGCTTCGGGGATAGTGGACGGTGGTGGTACAGGGCTGTGGGCACGGTCGTGGAGGGGCAAGACCATGTGTTCCTTGTCGGTGCTGCTCACCAGCGGATTGTAGGTCAGATAGGCCTTAATAAAAACCCGCAGGGCAGCTTTGAGGGCATCGCGGGCTTGGTTTTTTGCCATCACATCCACCTTACCGCGGTTGGGATTTGCGGCAGTGGTGTACGCCATTTCGTAAGTGGTAACCAGGGCCTGTATGGGCGTTAAAGCCGTCTGATTCACCGAAAAATCCGTCAAATGCGCCGCCGTATAAGTAACGAGGTTCTTTGACCACTCCAGGAACGCCTCATCAGCGTGAGGAATGTAGTCTCCTGCCATAAAATTGCTCCTTCTTCAGGTAAATGGTGAATATTCCCCTGTTTTGGGGAAATTCTAGCAGGTTTTGGTAGTGTTCTACCAGACCTTGAGAGTATACTACCAGACTTTCGCAGTGTTCTACAAGATCATGGAGGTCTTCTGTGAACCTGTAGGTATGTTCTACCAACCCCGAACCGCAGGTTCGGCGGGAAGGGCCACGCTATCGGGATCCCCGACTCCTGCATAAGGTGGGTTACCTATTCAGCACCGAAGCATCATAATCCTCAGGCGGCGTATAGCCCAGGAGCTGGATGCAGGTAGCTGCAATGGAGCTGATCCCCAGTCCCGACTGTAAGGCCCCTGCCCCGGTTTCTCCCTGATATTCAGGATCATAGATGATGCAGGGCACAGGGTTGAGGCTATGGCTGGTCTTTGCCTTGGGAGTACCATCTTCTTTGTAGATCACCTCCCCGGTTTTCTTGTTATGCTCAAACATATCGTCGGAATTGCCGTGGTCTGCGGTGATCACCATCACAGCTCCCGCAGCTTCCACCGCCTTTGCCAGCCGGCCAAGCTGCAAGTCCATCCCCTCCATGGAACAAACTACGGCCTGGTATATCCCGGTATGGCCCACCATATCGCCGTTGGGATAGTTGAGCCTGATGAAGTCGTACTTCCCGGAACCAATGGCCTTGATCACCTCGTCGGTGATTTCCGCGCACTTCATCCAGGGCCGCTGCTCAAAGGGCACCACATCGCTCTTGATCTCCACGTAGTCCTCCAGCTTCTCGTCGAACTTACCGGTCCGGTTGCCGTTGAAGAAGTAGGTTACGTGGCCGTACTTCTGGGTTTCCGAGATCGCCAGGGTCCGCACACCTGTGGCGGCCAGGTACTCCCCCATAGTCCGGTCAATGGACGGAGGACTCACGAGATAGCGCTTGGGCACATGGGTGTCCCCATCGTACTCCATCATACCGGCGTAGCAGACCTTGGGCCGGCGCCCCCGGTCGAACTGGTCAAAGTGATCTTCCTCAAAAGCGGCGGTGATTTCCAGCGCCCGGTCCCCCCGGAAGTTGAAGTAGATCACCGAATCACCGTCCTCAATCGTACCGATGGGCTTACCCTTTTCAGTAATGACAAACTCCTTGAGGTCCTGATCGATGATGCCGGGAAGCTCCTTCCGGTAGGTCTCCACCGCTTCCCGTGAAGAGGCAAACTGCCGGGCCTCACCGTGGACATGGGTCTTCCACCCCCGTTCAACCATGGACCAGTCCGCGCCGTAGCGGTCCATGGTGATCCACATCCTGCCCCCGCCGGAACCAATCCGGGCGTCAAAGCCATCTGAACGTTCTTCTTTTAGAAACGCCTCAAAGGGGTCTACATAGTCCAGGGCGCTGGTTTCCCCCACATCCCGGCCATCAAACAGGGTATGGACCCGGACCTTCCTGACCCCCTCGGACTTTGCCTGCCTAATCATGGCCTTGAGGTGGTCCAGGTGACTGTGCACATTACCATCGGAAAAGAGGCCGATGAAATGCATAGTCCCAGCAGACGCTTTCACCTGAGCAACAACATCCTTCCACGCCTGGCCTGAGAACATCGCCCTGGTGGCAATGGAGGTTGAAACCAGAGCCGCCCCCTGGTTAAAGACCCGTCCGCAGCCCATGGCATTATGGCCAACCTCACTGTTGCCCATATCATCATCCGAAGGGAGACCCACCGCCTTTCCGTGGGCCTTCAGTTTTGTATGAGGACTTTTCGCGGTAATCGCGGTTAAGTGATACATCTTGGAATCGGCGACCGCGTCACCGTCCTTATATTTACCGTATCCAACGCCATCCATGATGACCAGTACCACCGGGCCTCGCCGGCCTTTCCATACAGGATTCTTTTTAAGAGCTTCCACGATTGAGGACTCCTTTGTGATGAATTGCTATCATTGAAATACCTTCAATGTATAGTGTTTTTAATGAAATCTTTTCAAAACCAACCGGATTTTGAAGATACTTCAACTATACTAATATACCATAAAAAGGAACGTATGGTATACCCTGCTGCGATATTGACGCAAATGGGTATACAATCATGGTGAAATCATGTTCCACCAGGCGTTTTAAATGTGCGGATACTGCCAAGCGCACCCAGTAAAATTTATCACCAATCTTGACAGGGGCATGCTTTTTTCTGTTTGAAAAGTCAGTTATTTTTCCGTAGGCCCATGCCCGCAGCGGCAGAGGTAATGTTGTGCATTGACTTCGGTGTTTGGATTAACCACTTTTTCGCCATTAATGATTGTTACCGCATCAAGTCTTGCTGTAAGCCCTGCATCATTATACTGAATCGTCCCGGTTTCGATTTTTATACTGTGTCTCCAGCGCTTTTAAGGCATCAATCAGATATTATTGTGCCGTTCAGTTGTTCTTTATACCGCGTTTGATGAAATTCTCAGTACACCTGTTTCCACATCAATAACACGAATCTTTAACTGGTAAAAAAGCCAATCTCCTCATATAATGATATTATACATTATATAAGCTGTCAAGTGATACGGCAACAATTAACCAAGAAACTCCCCTATAAAAAAGTTCAAGAAAGCAGCGAAGCGTGCCGATATAGATACAAATTAAGAAACTTTGAAGCTGCAAACGGTATCGCCGGTCTATCGTATTTTTCTGCTATTTTTGAAAAGCCTATCACTTGACGAAACCGGTAAAAATAGGTAATTTTAAAGGGTATGCAGGTATAATTCAAGGTTAAAAAGGCCCATACCTTACCTAAAAAATCTGCCGAAGTGTTTCTGTCAATAATACATCAATCCTATAAAAGAGGAATATAGTGACCATATCTAAAGAAATTACCCGCCTTGAGCATTCCGCCATAAACTTAACCATCACCGTTGCCCAGGAGGATGTCCGTGCCCAGTATGATGGCGCCCTGTCCGAATATGCTAAGACCCTCCAGATGCCTGGCTTCCGAAAGGGGAAGGTACCGAAATCGGTATTGGAACGGAAACTCGGGGAGGCTCTTAAAGGGGAAGTCCTGGCCCGCATCCTGGAAAAGGCGGTTACCGAAACCATGGAAGATGAAACCTTTCCCAAAGCGGATCGGCCCCTCCGCTATTCTACCCCTGCACTACAGGGGACGCCGCGCCTGGATCTGGAGGCGGACTTCGTTTTTTCCCTGGTCTATGATGTGTTTCCCCAATTCACCCTGGGAACCTGGCAGGGATTTGAGATTGAAATCCCGGAGGTCAGCGTTACCGGGGAAGACCTGAGCCGGGAATTGGAGGCGGTCCGGGAACGGAACGCCTTTGTGGTGGATAAGGACGATGATGCTCAGGCTGTCACGAGTGATGTGGTAACCGTGAACTATAGCGAGCTGTCGGATGACGGGGAGCCGGTAGCGGGTACTGAACGGGAAGATTTTGTTTTTACCCTGGGTTCTGGGCACAATCTCTTCAAATTCGATGATGAAGTTGTGGGCATGAAGAAGGGTGAAACCAGGGATATTGAAAAGGTCTATCCCCAGGATTTTGTGGACGAAAGCCTTGCGGGAACCACGAAGAAGATCCGGGTTACCCTGACCGCCCTCAAGGAGAAAAATCTCCCTGAGTTGAATGATGATCTTGCCCAGGATGTGGATGAAAAATACGAGACCCTGGAAGACCTCAAAAACAGCATTAAGACCAGGCTTGAGGGGAACCTTGACAAGCGGCTCCAGGAGATTAAGGTCGGTAAGCTCCTTGCGAAGATCATGGAAACGACCCCGGTGGATATCCCTGAATCCATGATCCGGATTGAGCTTGATGCCCGGTGGCAGCAGTTGGTCCGGCAGCTTAAGACGGATTCCGAAACGCTGGCCGATTCTATGCAGAAATCCGGCGTCTATGAGCAGCTCCGTGAGGAATGGAGGGGTGGCGCGATCAATATCCTCCACTCGCGGCTCGTCATGGAAGCCCTGATAGGGCACTGTGCCATTGAAGCCACTGAGGCGGATATAGAAGCGGCCTTTGAAACCGTGTCAGCAGAGGGTACTTCGTCAGTGGAAGCGATTAAAGCGTACTATGAATCGGAGAATGCGCTGGATATGCTCCGGGAAGACATCAGGGAACGGAAGCTTTTCGAGCGTTTGATATCGGAAAATACGATTAAGGTGGGTAATAAAGAAAATTACCTGGACCTCGTGGCTAATAATGGGAAATTGTATACATGAATGAAAACATGAATAGTCTCGTCCCCATCGTGGTAGAACAAACCGGCATGGGGGAACGATCCTATGATATTTATTCCCGCCTGCTCAAGGACCGGATTGTGTTTGTAGATGGGGAAATTAACGATCTTACCGCGGATCTTGTGGTAGCCCAGTTACTCTTTTTGGACGGACAGGATACGGAAAAGGATATAAACCTGTATATCAATTCTCCGGGAGGGTCAGTCACTGCGGGCCTCGCGATTTACGACACCATCCAGTACGTCAAGTGCGATGTCCAGACTATCTGCCTGGGTCAGGCCGCAAGCATGGGCGCCCTCATCCTAACTGCCGGCACCGCAGGCAAGCGGGTGGTACTCCCTTCCTCACGGGTACTCATTCATCAGCCCTGGGGTGGCGCCCAGGGGCAGGCCCGGGATATTGGGATTCAGTCCAAAGAGATTATCAGACTTAAAAAGCTCACCATTGCGTATTTTGCGAAACATACCGGTAAAGATGTGGATACCATTGCCTTCGATATGGAGCGTGATTTGTACATGTCCGCTGAGGATGCGATTGCCTATGGTGTGGCGGATTCGATATTAATAAGGAAGAAACATGGCACGGCTTCGTAGTGGTTCCAGTGCAGTTGAGCGGTGTTGCTCTTTTTGCGGGAAAAGCGCCGATATGGCCAGGCGTCTCATTGCCGGGCCGAATGATGTATTTATCTGTGATGAATGTGTAGAGGTGTGCCGCAAGATCCTTTCCGAAGAGGATCACGAGCTTTCCTCTCAGTTCACCGGGGATATACCCACCCCTAAGGAAATTAAATCCTATCTGGATCTGTTCATCATCGGTCAGGATAACGCGAAAAAGGCCCTTTCTGTGGCGGTGTACAATCACTATAAACGGATAGCCAATCCTGCCAAAGATCCGGATGATGTGGAGATTGAGAAATCCAATGTCCTCCTCATCGGGCCGACGGGAACGGGGAAGACCCTCCTCGCCAAGACCCTGGCGCGGAAGTTGAAGGTGCCCTTTGCCATTGTAGATGCCACGACCCTCACTGAAGCGGGGTATGTGGGGGAGGATGTGGAAAACATCCTCCTCAAACTCATCCAGAGCGCAGGGAACAATATTGCCGCGGCAGAACGGGGTATCGTCTACATCGACGAGATCGACAAGATCGCCCGAAAAGGGGAGAATGTGTCCATCACCCGGGATGTATCTGGCGAAGGGGTGCAGCAGGCCCTCCTCAAGATCATTGAGGGGACTATCGCGTCGGTGCCTCCCCAGGGTGGGCGGAAGCATCCGAACCAGGAGATGATCCGTATCAATACCACGGATATCCTCTTCATCTGTGGCGGGGCCTTTGTGGGACTTGAGAAATTCATCGAACGCCGGGTGGTACAGCACCCCATGGGCTTTGGCGCCGATATACGGGATACCCGGGAAAAGGACCTCAAGGAACTGTATGAGGCCCTCCATCCTGATGACCTTATCCACTTTGGCATGATCCCTGAATTCATCGGAAGGCTTCCCATCACCGTGAACCTTGAGGAACTGAAACGGGATGACCTGAAACGGATCATCACTGAACCCCGGAACGCCATCATTAAGCAGTATCAGGCGTCCCTGGCCATTGATGATGTTAAGCTGGAATTCACCGAAGGGGCCATCAATGCCATTGCGGACACGGCGATCAAGCAGAAGACCGGCGCCCGGGGACTGCGGGCCATTGTTGAAAAACTCATGACCGACATCATGTTTGAAATTCCTTCTATGAAGGGCAGTAAAGAGGTGATCATCACCAAGGAAGTGGTAGAGAAATTCGAATCTCCTGAAATTCATTCGTTCCAGAAGAGCGCATGAATTTCCTTTCTTCCCTGAAAGGAATACCCTTGAAAAAGAAACCTGAAGTGGAGGAATTTCCCCTGCTTCCCCTTCGGGAATTGGTGCTCTTTCCCCAGACCGTGGTACCGGTGTTTATCACCTATAAAATGGGCATCATCGCCGTTGATGAGGCCCTGAAACGGGATATGCGCCTCTTTGCAGCGTGTTTTAAAAACCAGGAGCGGGGCGAGACCTATGCCGCAGGCACGGTGGTCAGGATTGTTCAGCATTTACGGCTTCCGGACAGTACCTTCCGGGTGGTACTCCAGGGAGAATACCGGGGGCTTATTGTATCTTCGGTACGGAACACCGATGTTGCTGTGGTCCGGGTCGAACCTATCAAGGCGGTTTCAGAAGAGCCGGCGAGTCCTGAAGTTAGTGCCCTGATACGGGCGGTCCAAAAATCTTTTATCCAATACGCGGAACTCTCCAAAAAGGTAAACAACGATACCATCACGGCAGTGGAAAAAACCGAAAGTGTCGAACGCCTCGCGAATCTCATCTGTAATGCCCTGGTTATTAAGGCGGATCGAAAAGTATCTCTCCTCAGCATTCGGGATCCTGGCGAACGGCTTGATACCCTCCTTGAAACCCTGGAACTGGAAAATGAAATCTTCGGTATTCAGAAGAACATCAGCGGCAAGGTCAAGACCCGCATGGAAAAGAACCAGCGGGAATACATCCTCCATGAACAGCTCAAAGAGATACACAAGGAACTGGGGAAGAACGAGGGAGAGGATGAATTCGCCGAACTTGAGCGTTCTATCGAAGAAAAGCACCCTGGTGAAGAGGTGCTCCTCAAGGCTCAGAAGGAGATTACCCGTTTACGGAAACTCCAGCCCCTGTCCCCTGAAGCGGGGGTCCTCCGGGGCTACCTGGAATGGATCGCGGACTTGCCCTGGAGTGAATACAGCGCCGATGTGGGGGACCTGGGGAAAGCGGAACAGATACTCGATGAAGATCATTTTGATATGCGGAAGGCAAAAGAACGGATCCTGGAATTTATCGCGGTTCGTCAACTGGTCTCCCTGGAAAACACCCAATCAGGTATCAAAGGGCCCATACTCTGTTTTGTGGGGCCTCCGGGCACGGGGAAAACGAGTCTGGGTAAGTCCGTGGCGCGGGCCTTGGGCCGGCGTTTTGTGCGGATATCCCTGGGGGGGGTGCGGGACGAGGCGGAGATACGGGGACACCGGAAAACCTATGTAGGGGCCTTGCCAGGGAAGATCATCCAGTCTATATGCAAGGCCGGGACCATAAACCCGGTATTTCTGCTGGATGAAATCGATAAACTTTCCAGTGATTTCCGGGGTGATCCCGCATCGGCCCTGCTTGAGGTACTTGACCCGGAGCAAAATTCGACTTTTACGGATCACTACATGGAAGTGGCCTATGACCTTTCCAAGGTACTCTTCATCACCACTGCCAATTCCCTGCATAACCTGCCCTATCCCTTGTTGGACCGTATGGAGATAATCGAGATCCCCGGTTATGGTGAGAATGAAAAGCTGGCTATAGCCCAGCAATTTCTCGTGCCCAAAGAACTGGGGGAGAACGGGCTTGGAGCGGCAACTATCACCTTTACCGATGAGACCATCCGGGAAATCATCCGCCACTGGACCATGGAATCAGGGGTACGGGGACTTGAGCGGGAGATTGCCCGTTGTGTCCGGCGTATTGCCCGGGACGCGGTGAAGGATGAATATGGAAAGGATCCGGAAAAGCCCATCACCTCCTTCCATAAGGCCGTTGATCAGGAGGATTTGGAAAAGCTCCTGGGCAGGCGGAAATACAAGAACGACGTGGTCTTCAAGGAAGCGCGGATCGGGGTTTCCTATGGGCTTGCCTGGACTGAAACCGGGGGCACAATACTGCCGGTGGAAACCAGCCGCTTTGAAGGGAACGGGGAACTCATCATCACCGGCAACATCGGGGATGTGATGAAGGAAAGCGCCCGGATTGCCCTCTCGTACCTGCGGAGCATCCAGGATGGCTATGAATTTCTCGTGGAGGATCTGGGGAAAACCGATTTTCACGTCCATGTTCCCGAGGGGGCCATACCCAAGGACGGCCCTTCCGCAGGTATCACCCTGGCGGCCTCCCTCCTTTCCACGCTCTGTGAAGCGCCTCCCAAGGCAGGTATTGCCATGACTGGGGAACTCACCCTTACCGGCAGGATCCTTCCCATTGGGGGACTCAAGGAAAAGCTCCTGGCCGCCATACGAAACGGCATGGAACGGGTCCTGCTCCCAGAGGACAACCGGGAGGATTGGGCCGAGCTGGATGGGGATGTCAGGTCCTCCATTGCGGTGGAGTTTGTGGAAAAGGCTGAGGATGCCTTTGCCATACTGTTTGATGAAGGTATTCGTAAACCTGCCGGATCAATCAAGACCGCTGTCAGGCCGGTAAGCCTGCGGCATCGAAAAAAACACGGATACGAAGGATGCAGGCCCTTGCATTAGGGGCATTAACCATGGTACCGTTATGGAGCACTTGACCCACCGTATTGATTTCTTTATACTACTTTTAAAATACAGCAAGGAGATGTTCTTATGAAACGGACGTATCAACCCAGTAAAGTAAAGCGTAATCGAAAATTCGGGTTCCGTGCCCGGATGCAGACCCGTGGGGGGCGGCTTGTATTAAAGCGCCGCCGGGCAAAGGGGCGGATTAAACTCAGCGCTTCTGACGAAAAGAAGCCCTATTAGGATGGTGTCTTTCCGGTTCAGGCGGGGGGAACGGTTAAAGAGCAGAAACGAGATACGGGAAGTATTTAAGCGGGGGAAAAGTGTTACCTGTTTCGGTGCGAAGTTGTTTATGGTGCAGAATAGATTGCCCTATAACCGGATTGCTTTTACCTTTGCACGGCATTTTGGAAACGCAGTGGAACGGAACCGTGCCCGACGGCTTGGCCGGGAAGCATACCGGCATATACGCCACGCCCTGAAGCCGGGTTATGATGTGGTTTTGCTGGTGTATCCGGCAAAGGGCGCTGTTCAGAAAGATGTTTTTGCGGTTCGGATGGAACAGTTGAAGATTTTGTTTTCTAAAGCCGGTTTGCATGGAAACTAACTCATGGTATTGTTGCGGAATGTGGTTCTTTTTGTGATTCGTTGTTATCAGAATGCCGTTTCGCCCCATTTTCCCGCATGTTGCAGGTATGTTCCGAGCTGTTCTGCTTATGCGTATGAAGCGGTACAGCGATACGGCATATTCCGGGGCCTTGTTTTGGCCGTCAAACGTATCCTGCGTTGTCATCCCTTTCATCCGGGTGGCTACGATCCGGTACCTTAATTAAGGGGGCGCTGTGCCTTGAGCATAGTGCTCCGAGGAGTCGTATGGAAAAGCGAACATTACTGGCCGTTGTACTTTCGGTCGTTGTTATAGCAGGATATTATATCATTCAGGGTATCTTTTTCCCTCCTCGGGAGCCTGCCCGGGGGGTCTCATCGGGAGAACAGTCGCTTGTAGACGAAACCTCTACAGCCGTAGCTGATACCGGATCGCCTTTTGCCGAGATTTTACCGGAGAGCGGTGAGGTTTTGGGAGTGGAGGAACCGGCGCCTGATGCCCTTGCCGAGGAGCGGGTGATCATAGATACCACCCTGATGAAGGTGATCCTTTCCAATGCCGGGGGAGACGTGGTTTCCTATAAGTTAAAGAAACACAATGACCGGGATGATTTTGTTGAGATGGTGCTTCCCGGTAATAAGGAGTCCCATGCCTTTACGGTGGCTTTTGGCAATATCAGTACCCAGCCGCTCAGTTCTTACTTTACGGTAAAACGCCTCTCCGAATATTCGGTCGAATTTTACCGGGATTTCGTGATTCCCGGGACCGGTACGAAGACCATTGCCGGAAACGATGTTCCGAATGGCACTGACGGAGGGAGCGGCTCCCGGTTCCGTCTCACCAAACGGTATGATTTTAAGCCCGATGAATATATGTTTGAGTTGGCCATCACCCTGGACGGCGCTTATTCGGTATCATCCTTTAATTTCTCCGGCGTCGCGTATACTTTGGGTTTTGGCCCCCAGATTGGGCCTAAGTTTGAAAAACTGGACCAGCGCTATGAGTACCGGCATTATTATACCTATGCTAACGGCAAACAGAAACAGGAAAAGGTAAACGCCAACAATCCCGCGATCATTGCTAACCGGCCCACCTGGGCAGCCATTACGGGGAAATACTTCACCTTTATCGCCCTTCCCTATACCAATCAATACGAGCTGGTTTTTTCCGCCCAGCCTGAGCCGGGTATTCCCGATGCTTCCCGGCTGTATATTATCCGTCCCAGCTCGAATACCTCCCGGTTTGAGGATATCTACCGCTTTTACCTGGGGCCTAAAAACCAGGAATCCCTGATGATTTATAATAACGGCAATAATAGCTATAACATCCGGGATATGGAACTCATCAAGGTAGCCAATACCAGCGGGTTCCTGGGTCCCCTGGAAACGGGCCTCAAATGGCTGTTGATGATGTTCTACCGGATCATTCCGAATTACGGGGTGGCCATTATCCTCCTTACCCTGCTGGTGAAGCTGATACTCTTCCCCCTGACCAAGAAGGGATCTGAATCGACCCTGCGTATGCAGAGCCTGTCCCCCAAGATCAAGGAGATCCAGGAAAAATACAAAGATAACCCCACCCAGATGAACACCAAAATGGCGGAATTGTATAAACAAGAGGGGTATAATCCTCTGGCAGGGTGCCTTCCCATGATCCTGCAGATACCGATTTTCTTTGCAATGTACAACCTCTTCAACAACCACTTTGATCTGCGGGGGGCCATGTTCATTCCGGTGTGGATTCCCGACCTTTCCCTTCCGGAATCGGTGTGGAACTTTGCGCCCTTCCGCATACCCCTTCTGGGGTGGAGCAATATCCGGCTCCTGCCCTTCATTTATGTCGGCTCCCAACTGCTCTTTGGAAAAGTAACCCAGACCCCGGATCAGCAGGGCAATGCCCAGATGAAGATGATGCTCTATGCCATGCCTATCATCTTTTTCTTCATGCTCTATGATGTGCCTTCAGGCTTGCTCGTGTACTGGATCCTGTCCAACCTGTTATCCATGGTTCAGCAGTTGGCTATTAACAAATATTTGGCCCGAAGGCGGGCAAGCATGGCTGCTTCAAATCCTGAGCCGGTGATTGCACCGAAAAAGAAAAAGAAGCGGCGTTAGTTAAGCAATTTCTTTCACGAGGAGTGATAGTATGGTATATGAATTTGAAGGTCGTACCGAAAAAGAGGCAATTGATAGGGCGGCAGAAGCCCTGGGTCTCGAAAAGGACGCCTTTGATGTGGAAATTTTGGAGACTCAGCGGGGAGGCTTGTTCAGGAAAGGGTATGTGAAGATCAAGGTCCACACAGATGATCCTGCGGGTACGTCCGCACCCCGGACTGCCGGAGAGGCCGGTCCCCCTCCAGAAAGGCCTGTGCTTAAGATGGCGTTTGACAATTCTGATGCTCAACATGATTTTGAGGGGAAGATGATCGAATTTGTGGAAGGGATCATCGAACGCATGGGATACGGAGGAACCGTGGTGGTCCTTTTCCGGGAAGGACGCAAGATCGGGTTTAGGATTGATTCGGAATCTTCTTCTATTCTGATTGGGAAAAAAGGGAAAAACCTGGATGCCCTGCAACTCCTGGCAAACATCTATGCCGGAAGATTGGGCCGGGAAGATATACGGATCATTCTGGACAGCGAGAATTACCGGATCCGCCGGGAGGAATCCCTGGTTCGCCTGGCCTATACCGTAGCCGACCGGGTGCGGGAAAACCGGGGTTCCATACTGCTGGAACCGATGAATCCCTTTGATCGTCGCCTCATCCACACTACCCTGAATGATATTTCCGATGTGGAAACAAAGAGTGAGGGAGAGGGCCTTTACAAACAGGTCCGGGTCTATTATCGGGGTAACAGGTAAGGGATACATGGTATGAAACCGGTGAGCTTGTGAAACGCTTTTTTTCCCCCCTTCATGCTCTGAGACGTTTCTGGTATGGCTGGCTGTTTTTGATGGCCGCCATACCGGGGTTTTCTCTGTCCCTTGAAGAATTGATGGGGCCGGAACTCAAGGTGGCGCTCATCGGCCAGGGAACCCTGAGGGAGCTACAGTTTAAGGCTTCCCAGCCCCTTTTGATCCCCCGGCAAGGGGCGATTCAGGCCCTGGTTGATACTGCCCTGCAGGATTTGGATGCCGTCATCCTTGCGGAAAGTCTTTCCCTGTATAAAAAGCCCGCTGCTTCGGCCTATCCCCGCTGGAGTGAAACCGAAAGGACGGCACTTTTTAATAGCGCCCTGGCCCTGAGTACCCTTGCGGGGATTCAGTACTATTCTTCCAGCCGTAAAACCATGCGGACCTTCTATGAAACCTCCACGGTGATTGACGGGCCTGATACCAAACGGCCCCAGGTGGATCCTGTTTATCCCCGGGCGCCGGCGGAATTGATGCTGTACGCCCGTCAAAAGGACCTCACCTTTGGGGATACTATCTATCAATATGAGTACCATGCCCTATCTGATGCGTTGATTTTTGTCCAGCAGAACCTCACCGCCATGACCATTGGGATAATCCCCGCCATAGGCAAGCATAAGCTCCGGTCGGTCATTGCCGTATTCGACGCAGAGGACCAGCTCCTGATTTACGTGGCATCCCTGGCGCAAGCCGTTTCCATCCCCGGAATGAAAGAGCAGATCGGGAAATCCTTCTCCACCAGAACCGATGCCATATTAAAGTGGTTTACAGGTCAGGCTGATAAGGCACTGCAATAGGAGCAATCCACTCAGGGCATCAGGAAAAAGTGGGAAGGTGATCTAGAAAGTATGCTGGACTAGTAGATGACAAAAAAGGCAGAAAGAGATAGTATAAAAAACTGAAGAATTACCACAAACAGGAGGTTTTTATGAACTTACAAGCGGGAAGAGTCAACAGGGCGCTGGTATTCGCCATGATCTGCATCAGTTACGTGACTGTATTACCGGCGCAGGATGCTTCCCGTGAAAACGTGCCTTTCGAACCAACGCTGGAGGAGCTTGCCTTGCGTCAGAGCATTATTGACGCGGGCCAGCAATATCTGGGCGCGAAGTATGCCTATGGCAAACAATCGCCTGGGACTATGGAGTTTGATTGCGCCGGCTTTCTCTCCTATGCGTTTCTGAAAGGGGCGTCCATCAAACTGCCCCGTTCATCAAAAGACATTGCCTTAGTTGGTACGGAAGTTCCCCCGGATCAGTTGCGCGTAGGGGATGTTGTCTACTTTGATACAGACGATAGGGATGGGAAGAAAGCGGTAACTCATGTCGCGATCTATGTGGAGCCGAACAAACTGCTTCATGCTGTTTCACGGCCACAGGCAAAGGCAGGCGTCCAGTTCACCGCTTTTAAAGAAGACCGGTACTGGTATCCGCGGGTGCTGGGCTATCGCAACCTGATGAACAAGTAAAATGGTGCCAGACACTTTTTTGCCCTTGTCGTATACCAGAACCTCAATTTAGTATATGATGAATCGGTAGGAGGCTTTGACGATGATTCATCATGAAAATATGGGACCCCGGGTACGTCCACCGGTGGCTCATTGGATACCCTTGAGTATTCAGCATGTGTTTGCCATGTTTGGGGCAACGATTCTGGTGCCCTTGTTGACAGGGCTGAACCCGGCGACCGCTCTTTTTAGCGCCGGTACAGGAACCCTGATCTATATTATCATTACCGATGCCAAGGTACCGGCGTTTCTGGGTTCTTCCTTCGCCTTTATTCCAGCCCTTATCGGCATATCTGGCGCTTACGGAATGCCCTATGCCCTGGGTGGAGCGGTCGCCGCAGGGCTTTTCTACTGTGTGGTAGGAGGCATTATCAAATTTACCGGAACCGGCTGGCTGGATAAGGTCCTTCCCCCGGTGGTCATCGGCTCGGTGATCGTGGTTATCGGCCTGAACCTTGCACCCACCGCCATGAATATGGCCATGAGAATCGGCGGCGGGGCGGACGGTGCCTACAGTCTGGTTATGCTTTCCATTGCCGCCGTAACCCTGGGTATAACCGTGGTGGCCAATATCTTTTTCAAGGGCTTTTTCAGCACTATCCCCATCCTTATCGGCCTGGTGGCAGGTTATGGTTTTACCCTGGTCATGGGGATTTTTTTCCCTGCCTACAACCTTATCAACTTTCAGGGGGTGCGGGATGCTCCCTGGTTCGGACTCCCGATTTTTGCGGTTCCCCGCTTTAATATGGTTGCCGTGCTGACCTTTATCATTGTTTCCCTGGCAACTATCTGTGAACACCTGGGAGATACCCTGGTCACCAGTAAGGTCGTTGGCCAGGACTTCTACAAAAACCCCGGGCTTCACCGTACCCTCGCAGGGGATGGTCTTGCCACTGCCTGGGCTGCTTTCTGGGGCGGCCCACCGAATACCACCTATGGTGAGAATATCGGCGTTATGGCTATTACTCATGTGTATTCGGTGTGGGTCATCGGCGGTGCGGCGCTCATCGCGGTGATCCTTTCATTTTTCAGAAAATTCGGCGCCTTGATTCAGACTATCCCCACTCCGGTCATGGGGGGCATATCCATGCTGCTCTTTGGCATCATCGCCTCAAGCGGCCTGCGGACTATCGTCGAAAGCGGGGTGGATTATAAGGATAAACGGAACCTGACCATATCGTCGGTTATCTTTGTCATTGGCATTGGAGGTGGGCGTCTTGCCTTTGCCATTACCGAGGATATTCACTTTGAACTTGCCGGGGTTGCCCTTGCTACAGTGGTGGGGATAGTGCTCAACCTCCTCTTCCCCGCAAGCCGGGATACGATTAAGGCGAGGCACACCAGCCGCTCAGGTTCAAAAAAATGATATATTTCCTGGTGTTTTTTCTATTGACATAGGAATCTATTTTTATACTATAGTAAGGATTATGAATAGCCTTGCAGAAGAACTCAATACCCTATTGACCGGTACGGTTGCCGGTCGCCTGCTTTCAGACCTAGGCCGCCGCCTTTATTTTCCCAAGGGGATTATCGCCCAATCCGGGGAGGCCAAAAAATCAGCCCACCGGGCAAACGCGACCATAGGCATGGCCTATAGCAAGGGCAAGCCCTTGATGATGTCGGCACTTGCCGATAGTATGCCTGGTCTTAAACCGGAAGAGATCGTGGTGTATGCCCCCACTGCCGGGATTGAACCAGTCCGCCAGGCTTGGAAAAAACGCATGGTGCAGCAAAACCCCTCCCTTGATCCTGCAGGCTTCTCCCTTCCGGTGGTCGTTCCGGGGCTTACGGCGGGAATCTCCTATACCGCCGACCTCTTCCTGGGGGCGGGAACTTCCATCATTACCAGCGATCCTTGTTGGGATAACTACGAACTCATCTTTCAGGAACGGCGGGGCGCGACTGTACGGGCAGTTCCCTTTTTCGGTTCCAGGCCGGGACTGGATGTAGCCGCTATTGAACAGGCCATGGTGGCACAAACCGGGGCGGTTCGTATCATCCTCAATTTCCCCAACAACCCTGCGGGGTATT
The DNA here is from genome assembly GCA_031290325.1 of Treponema sp. Classification (GTDB taxonomy): domain Bacteria; phylum Spirochaetota; class Spirochaetia; order Treponematales; family Breznakiellaceae; genus JAITNP01. The sequence continues at coordinate 5,048 of JAITNU010000102.1, read as the reverse complement.
CCCCGACCGGTGCTGAGGCGGATGCCCTTATCAACCGTATCAGGACAATCGCCGAAGGGGGGGCCGATGTCCTGGTACTCTGTGATGACGCCTATTTCGGCCTTTTCTATGAAGCGGATATCCAGCGGGAGTCCCTGTTCAGCCGCCTGTCCTCCCTGCACGAGCGGGTTTTGGCGGTTAAGATTGACGGTCCCACCAAGGAAGATTATGCCTGGGGCCTCAGAATGGGATTTATCACCCTGGGGTGCAAGGGCTTGGGACCTGAGCATTACGAGGCCCTGGTCAAAAAGCTCATGGGGGCGATCCGCTCCTCTGTTTCCTGCACCAATACCCCGGCCCAGTACCTTATGCTCAAAACCGAGGAAGATGAGCGGACCCTGGCTGAAAAGGAACGGTACTATGCCCTGCTGAAAAAGCGGTACCAGGTGGTAAAACAGGTGGTTGCCGAGCATGGAGACCATCCGGTTCTCCAGCCCCTTCCCTTTAATTCCGGGTATTTTATGAGCTTCCGTTGTATCGGCATCAAGGCCGGTGCCTTAAGGCAGGAACTGCTTGCAAAACACGGCATCGGCACCATTGCCTTTGGAGACACCTATCTCCGGGTTGCCTTTGCCAGCATTGATGAGGAGCAGATCCCCGGTATATACCAGACGATTTATGATACTGCCACGCTCCATTAGGTGGGCCCTGAGGTTCCTCGGTATCGCCCTGAGCACCGGGCTTGGGTCCTGCGCTTTTTTTGAACCCAACACCGCCATGCTCTGGACCAACCGGCCTGAGTTTGCCATATACGTGGCATATTTTAATGCAAGCCAGGATAAGTATACCGTTGAAACCCGTTATTTTGAATCGCCGGCGCAAAAACTGACAGATACCAGGGAAGGTCCTGACATTGTGATTGGCGATTGGCTCAAAAGCATCTCCACCCGTACCTTATTCAGGTCATTGGATCCTTTGTTCAAGCAGGGACTCTTATCATCAACGGCATTTTATCCACGGCTCCTTGCCCTGGGCAACATTGATGGTACCCAATACCTGCTCCCCGTGGCCTTCAATATTCCCGCCCTGGTTTTTGCCCAGAGCAATGGGGGGATGCTGTCCGACCCCTTTACCATAGGGTTAGAAGAAATAAAAACCCTGGGAAAAGCCTACAATGTAGAAAATAAAGGGGTCTATTCCCGAATGGGCTTTTCCCCAGCCTGGAACGATGCATTCCTGTTCGTTACCGCCACCCTGTTCAATACGGCTTTTAAGGAAGCACAGGAAGCGATTCCCATAAGCTGGGATGCAGTGGCTCTTGAGCAAGCCATGACCTATATAAGCAGTTGGATAGCAGAGGCGAATACCGGTACCCAGGCGGAGGATGATTTTGCCTTTAAATACTGCTATGATCCCCCTGCCAAACTCGCCATGTCCGGGCGGATCCTCTTTACCTATATGAACAGTGCCGAATTTTTTACCCTGGACCAGGAACAGAAGGCCAACCTTGATGTCCGCTGGATCGCGGAAAACGACACCATCCCCCTATCCGAAGATACCGTGTATTATGGGATATATAAAAAGGGGAAGGCAAAAGCGGCCTCCGTTGCCTTTACCAGATGGTTTTTTAAGCCTGAAACCCAGCGTTTACTCCTGGAAATAAGTAAAAATTACCGGATAAACGAGAACCTCTTCGGCATAGGCAATGGGTTTTCAGCCCTGCGTATCGTTACCGAACAGGTATTTCCCCAGTTTTATCCGAGCCTCCTCGGGCACATGCCCCCCGAGGCGTTCCTTGCGCCTCCGAACATACTGCCCCGGAATTGGATCACCTTGAAGGAACGGGTTATCCTCTCCTATTTACACGACCGGATCCGGTATACGGACGAACTACGCTCCCTTGAACGGCGGGTGAGTGACTGGTATCGTCTGAATAAGGGCTTCTGAGCGATTTTTCATATAATTCTGTGAATTTTTTATTGATTTATGCCGATAAAAAAAATTGTAAGAGGTGAAAAAATGATCCATGGAGCGATACATACATCGGCATTTTCGAGTATAGGATATACTATCCGTATATATGGGAATGGGAATCAAAAACTATCTTTCCCGGTGTCTCATTCAAACTATATTTATTCCCAGTTTGAGCATGTGGCGGGGACCCCCGCTCCTGAGGGGATTCATGGGGTTACGCTCTCTAAGCTCAAAACCCTGGATGTCCTCATCGACAAGCTGGTGGGGATCAAGAAAAAGGGGCCATCCCATATCAAGTCTGAGGATTCCCTCTCGGATGATCGGATAGATGCTTTGATCAGACAATACGAATATCAAATTCGTCAGACTAAAGCCACGACTTTTACCCTATCTGCTATGTCCGTTTCTGAGGATTCCACCGGAGGGGTTCTTGATTTCATGGTATAAGTCAGTTTAGGTGTTTTAAAAAGATTGAAAAATTCTCGCTTGTGTGTGGAATAATTGAAAAAATATAGGCAGAATAGTCATTTTTTTGATTGACGTATTCCATATAATAGATTTATAGTGTACTAATGGGTATTTTAAATTCTCAATTAATAAGTAGATATTATGATCGGTTTAAATCAATTGATATCATTTTTACTAAAGAAATGAATCAAGCTATGGGCCTGATAACCAAGCAGATATATCTAAAATGTATGGGAGATTTCTGGCCTTGTGTTTTGTATTCAGCATCATTCCAAAGTGCGAAGATCCTGGTGAATATAAAGTCAGGTCTCATTCAACGGCTGCAAGATGCCAATAATATGGCGAGCATTAGATTTACTTTTAAGCGTCTTGAAAGTGAGCCGGTGATATTTTTTGTATCGGCTCGATCAATGGGATATTCTCCCTATGGGGGATCACAAGATGTGGCCATAGTTACTCTGCAATTTACCCAGCGGCCACCGGATGATTTAATTCAAATCATGGGGCGGATACTGGATACCAGTGTTAATTTTGCCAAACGGCGGGAGGAACGGATCGTCCTTTCCGATACTAATCAACGTAAATTAAAGATTATGTCCAAAGAAAGTGCCTTGTTTGTTCAAGGGGTGCCCCGGCATTGTATTCTGCGGGATGTTTCATTTTCCAGCGCAAAGGTTATCATCCTGGGGGTGGCAAAATTCCTTGAGGACCGGGAAGCGAGTCTGTATATCGACTTTGAAGACCCCCGGGAACGGTTCCTGCTCAAGGGGAAATTTATCCGTTCTGAACTGGTGGAGGGCAGGACGGATCTGGTGGCCTTTGCCATGATCTTTATTGACCCTATTCCGATAGGATATAAATTACGGGTCAATGATTATTTCAACCAAACCAGTGGCATGGAGCAAGCATCCGATGACAGCGATGAGCCTCCGAAGGAGCAGAAACCCGTTTCTGCAGAACCGGGTCTTGGATCCCTGGATGCAAAAGGTGAAGCCACATCAGCATGAATTCTCGAGGCCCTATTGTTTTTCTACCGGTTCCTGAATCCCTCAGTGGGCGTCTTGAATCCCTTTCCGGGAAAGGGGAAGCCGTTTTCACGTTTGATCCTGCCATTCCCATTCCAGTAGAACTGGCGCCGGGTATGACGGAGCTGGACCTGGAGGAACTTTCCTGGGAGATGATCCTTTCCGGGATGATCCGGGTGGTTGCAGATAGTCCTGATGATGTTTATGCTCCCTATTACCGGCGTTTTGTCTTTGGGGTAAAACCGGATATCTTAAACGAATTGACCGAAGCGGCCATTCTTAAGGCTCGAAACGGTGATTTTGATATGGCCCTGGAGATTCTTTCGGCCCTGGAAGGGCTTTTTCCCCGATCCCCGGTGGTACTCCTCAACCGTGCCCTGGTTCTGGAGGAGCAGTCTGAAGCATGGGAGCGGGCAGGCTTGGAGGGTGGCTACGAATCGGCCCGGGAAGCCTACGAGGAAGTTCTTGACCTGGACCCGCCCTTTCCCAACGGCATTTTTAACGCCGGTTTCTTCTTTATGAAACGCCGGGACTTTGACCAGGCACGGACCTGTTTTTCCACCTATATCCCGGTGGCGGATGATCCTGAAAAGCAGGAACAGGCCGAGGCGCTCCTCAGAGAAATTGAGAGCCAATGCCTGGATGACGTCTTGTTCCGGGAAGCTTACGACGCTATCCACCAGGGAGAAGCGCAAACCGGGCTGCTCAGGATCCGGGATTTTCTTGAACGGCACCCGGAGGTCTGGAACGGCTGGTTCATCCTGGGCTGGGGGCTGCGGAAGCTGGGCCGCTGGGAGGACGGGGTCGCGGCCTTTAGAAGAACCATAGAACTGGGGGGGGACACCAGCGACACCCGGAACGAACTGGCCATTTGCCTGATGGAGAGCGGCTCCTTAGCGGCTGCCCGGAGGGAGCTTGAGATGGCCCTTCGGGAAGACCCTGAGAACATCAAGATCATCTCCAACCTGGGAGTACTGGCCCTCAAGAACGGGGATGATGATGAGGCGGCGGGATTTTTCCGCACGGTGCTGGAACTGGAACCTGCAGACCCCTTGGCACAGGAATATCTGGCGAACGGGTTGGCAGATATTTAGGATGCTACTCAACCTTGATAGTTGCCGCATAGATTGAATTAAGAATCCCCAGGAACGCGGAAATCGAAAAAAGCACCTCAATGCCGGTGACTTTCCATATCCACCCGCCCATGAGGGCAATGAAGATACTGATCAGATGGTTCACTGAAATGCCTGTGGAAAGGGTGGCGGTGATTTCCTCCTGGGATGAGGCTATGGCCTGCACATAGACGTTGCTGGCCATACTCGCCAGGGAAATGATGGAATCGAGCACGTAGTTGACACAGACCACGATGAAGGCGACCTGGGGGGGAAAGAGCCGGTGGGCAAAACCGTAGAAGAAACACACCACAATTAAAAGCAGGGTATCCGTTACCATGATGAACTTATAGCCCAGGCGGTCGATGAGTTTTCCGGTGAGGGGGCTGAAGATGATCCCGAAACCTGCGCAGATCGCCAGGAGCAGGGCAATGACAGAGGTATCGGCGCCGTATTGGAGGATGAGCACGTAGGGGGCAAAGGTGAGGAA
>JAITNU010000035.1 GCA_031290325.1 Treponema sp. | reverse complement strand
GCGCTTACCTCTGGCGGTGAAGTTTTCATTCCCGCATCGCTGGACGAGTTGACTGCTTGGCCTACCTCCACGGGTGGCGCGAAGTATGGCATAAAGACCGGGGCCTTCTTTACGCCGGGAGTTTTTTCGCCTGAGAAGCTTGTAACCACTACCAGCGGGGGTTCGCGCTTCAAGTTTTTTGGGCTTAATGCGGATTTTTCCACCGGAACTCCTATTACCGGTCCGGATCAGTTTGATCAAAGGGCCCATCCTGAATTCAAAGGTTTTACCTTTGAGGTTAAAACTGGCTATCTTAGAAACATTTTTTCCAAGGGTTTTGGTGTAGAAATGTCCGGCGAGACCGCTCTATTCCACAAAGTGTTTCAGGAGATTTACCTCTGGCAGCCCTATCCCGGTGTGGAAAAACCGACCTACTTCAAACCTGCGGTTGGGGAAAAACTCTACGATTATTATTACCAGCAATAAGAAACCAAATGTTTACCCGGAAGAGACTTTTCTCCGGGTAGAGGAGAAAATATGCACGAATTACTTGAAATCACCCTCGGCGCGGCGCAGAGAGAACAGACGGCAAAACGCGGTAATAAAGAATTCCTAGTGTATCCCAACAGGAATATACGGCACACCTTTAGTGAATTTGGCCGGCAAGTTGACCGGCTTACTAAAGGGTTGCTCGCCACAGGTTTCAAAAAAGGCGACCATATCGGAATATGGGCAAACAACGTTCCTGAATGGGCCGTCCTGTTCTACGCTGCCGCACGGCTGGGCGTCGTGGTGGTGCCGTTAAACATCAGTTATAAACCTGCCGAATTGGGGTACATCATTGGTCAGGCGGATATCAAGGGGCTCTTTATCATCGACCGCTTCAGAGACCAGGATTGCGCGGCGCTGTTCTATGGTCTGATCCCTGAACTAAAAACTTCCATGCCCGGCGAGCTTGTGTCATCCCGCTTTCCATGCCTTAAAATGGTAATCACCATCGGCGCGATGCCCCACGATGGCCTCTATGGACTGGACGCCCTTATAAACAGGGGAAACAGCATTGCTGACGCCGAATTGGCGCGAGCGGAATCCCTCGTGAGCAACACCGACGTGGCGTGCATCATGTACACTTCCGGTACCACCGGGGTTCCCAAAGGGGCTATGCTTACCCACAGGAACGTGATCAACAACGGCTACCTTGCCAACAGAACCGGGGTAACGACAGCGGATTCGGTTGTACTCAATCCCCTGCCCTTTTTCTACATTACATCCCTCACTGGTGGAATCGTTGAGGCTATGATCTACGGATTTAAAGTGGTGTGTCCAGAGGGATTTGATCCCCAGCTCTGTCTTTCTCTCATTGAGACGGAAGAATGTACCTGGCTCTTTGCGGTGCCCACCATGTATGTAGCGATGCTGAACCATCCCCGGTTTGGGGATTTCAGCCTGAAGAGCGTTGAGTACGGCTGTATAGGCGGGACCGTATGCCCCTCTGAGCTTATGAAGACGGTTATGCAGCGGTTTCACATGAAGGGTCTATACCTTGCCTATGGCCTTACCGAAACATCCCCATTTATTACCGATTGTATCTTGGAGGATTCCGATGACCCCAGGCTGAGTACTGTGGGCAGTCCGCTTCCGGGTGTGGATGTGAGTATCCGCGACCTCCATAATTTTGAGTGTCCCGTAAATACGCAGGGAGAAATCTGTGCGCGGGGGCATAATATCATGCAAGGTTATTACAAAATGGAAGAAGCCAGCGCAGAGGCCATAGACAGGGACGGCTGGTTTCATACCGGGGACCTGGGGCATCTGCTTCCCGACGGGTATCTGGTGTTTGACGGCCGCATAAAAGAAGTGATCATCAGGGGTGCCGAAAAGGTATATCCCCGTGAAGTGGAAGGTCTCTTGGCCGCTATGCCCGGTATCAAAGACGTACAGGTAACGGGTATCCCCTCAAAGAAATACGGAGAGGAGGTGGGGGCCTTTATCGTCTTACAGGAAGGAGCGCGGGTGAGCGAGGGGGATGTTGTGGAATTCTGTAATGGCAAGATCAGTTATTTTAAAATCCCCAAATATATTTTCTTTGTGGATTCCTTTCCCCTTTCCGGTAGCGGGAAGGTACAAAAATTCAAGCTCAGTCAACAGGGGCTTAAGGAAGTACAGGAGAAGGGACTCTCTACCTAAGGGCAACGAAAGAAAGATATGCTTTTTAGTTCCATAACCTTTATCGTTCTCTTCTTACCGGTGGCGCTGGCTCTGTATTATTGCTGTCCCTTTCTCAAAGGCAAGAACGGCATCCTGCTTGCGGCAAGCCTGATCTTTTACGCCTGGGGAGAACCCCGGTTCGTCCTTATCATGATCTGTTCCATAGTTATAAACTACGGAACGGGTTTACTGATAGGAAACACTGCTTTTTCAGCCTCAAAAAGAAAAACCTCCCTTGCCTTTGGCGTCTCTGTCAACGTACTGATACTGTTTTATTTTAAGTATCTGGGTTTTTCAGAACAGATGCTCAACTCCCTGCTCAAGCTTGTTCATGTATCGGATTTCCAATTCCAGATTCACAAAATCCTCTTGCCCCTGGGTATCTCTTTCTATATATTTCAGTCGCTATCCTATCTGGTGGATGTATACCGGAATCCTGCCTTGGTTCAACGGAATATCCTGGACCTTGGACTATTTATTTCCTTTTTTCCCCAGCTCATCGCCGGGCCTATTGTCAGATACCATGACATAAACCTGCAAATCAAAGAACGGACCCACAGCCTTGAATTGTTTGCCCAGGGGCTTGAGCGGTTTATCATGGGGCTTGCCAAGAAAGTTCTCCTGGCGAATACCCTGGCGGAATATGTGGACGGGGTTTTACGGCTTGAGTACAGCAGGACGCCGTCTGTGTATCTCTTTATGGCGGTTATAGCCGGTATCTTACAACTTTACTACGATTTTTCAGGCTACTCGGATATGGCAATAGGGATAGGTCGTATGTTCGGTTTTCATATACTGGAGAATTTCAACTATCCCCTCATATCAAAAACCTCCACTGAATTCTGGATGCGGTGGCACATATCCCTTTCAAGCTGGTTCAGGGATTACCTTTACATACCACTTGGGGGTAACCGGAAGGGTCTGCTTAGGCAGACCGTAAACCTGCTTATCGTCTATGCCCTGGTCGGCCTATGGCACGGCGCGGAATTTCATTTTATTCTGTTCGGTCTGATCTGTAGCATGAATATTATTGTGGAAAGAGCGTGTAAGGGTGTGCTAAACTCACTCTACGGCAAAGGGAAGGCGGCTCTAATCATACGGCCTATCGTGGCGCACATTATATTCCTATCGGTTTCGGTATGTATGTTTATGTTTTTCAGGCTGGATATGAAAAACAGCCTGTTATTTTACCGGAATATGTTTGATGCCGCCAGAAAGGTTCCGTTGCGGCCCGAGATGCTCATGTTGGCCGATACCCGGTTTTATATTTTCCTTGTATGTGGTATTGGCTTTTCCTTTCCCTGGTGGAGAAGCCTGCGCGTTCCGGCGAATGTTTTTACTACGGCTCTGAGATACGTGCTCCTGATTGGCCTCCTTGTGTTATCAATTGGCAGCCTGGCGACAGAGGCGTATAATCCCTTTCTTTATTTTAGATTCTGACAGGAATGGAGTATTATGAAAATTGTACGTTTTATATTTGTGTGTTTATTCATTGTTATTATCGCCTCTCCCCTTGTCTTTCTCGATAGAAAAAGTATCGTATCAGAGACTGAAAAGCGAACTCTCGCCGTCATTCCCCGCTTAAATATAAAAGATATTGCGGCCATACCGGCACACATTGATAACTATATGAACGATCGTTTTGGATTCAGAAATGACGCCATAACGATGATGAATTATTTTAATTATTATGTGCTGCGAAAAAAACATAACAGCGA
>JAITNU010000032.1 GCA_031290325.1 Treponema sp. | reverse complement strand
GGATTCAAAATATTTCTTTGTAGCAGTGGCAGTGACGTTATGCCAAACATCGTCAAGCCCGCGAACAAGATAGGCTATTTTGTATTTGCCGCTTCCATCAGATCGGCCCGTTGTTTCCTTCTTGCTACAGCCGGCAAAGAGCAAGAGCACCGCCACTGTCAGGAAAATAAGTACCTGACCCATTTTTTTCATTTCTTTCATTTCATTCCTCCTGTAAAATAAAGGTAGTGTATTTCAAGCCGCCTGTGTTTCCCTAACGGGAGACCCGGCGGCTCCTTGTCCATGTATCCATAGCAACCGCAGTAACAATGATTGCCCCGGTGATAATCTCCTGAATGTATGGGTTTACTCCCAAAAGATTCAGTATATTACTGAACACGCCGACCACAAATGCGCCGATGATCGCGCCCCATGCGGAACCGGAACCGCCGGCAAAACCAACACCGCCGATGACCGCCGCCGCAATGCCTTCGCCCTCAAAGCCTACGGCTCCGGTAGGAATACCGGAATTGGTCCTGGAAGCAAAAACAATCCCGGCGAAACCGGCAAACACACCAGCCAGTACAAAGGCAAACAAGGTATACTTGGAGAGGTTAATGCCTGATGCCCTGGCGGCTTCCCGGTTACCGCCAAGGGCATAAAAGTTGCGCCCCAGCCGGGTCCAGTCCATTATTACGTACAGGATTACCCCTAACAGAAGCATGATGATGATAGGACGCGGAATAGGTCCTACATAGCCCTGGCCGAGGGTTCTGAAGTTTGAGCCCGCCGGCAGGGAAATAACCATGCCGCCGGTGATCAAATACACCATGCCCCGGTAGGCTTTTTGTGTCGCCATGGTAACAATAAAAGATGGCAGTTTGCAGCTTACGGTGATGATGCCATTCACAAGACTGGCTGTCACTCCGATCAGGATGGCGAAGAGTAAGGCAATAAACAGATTATTCCCTGTAGCAAGATACACCTGAACCGAGGTACAGCCCGTAAGGGCTACGATGGAACCTGCTGAAAGGTCCAGATTCCCCGATATGAGCAGTACCGATTCCGCAAAGGCAATCATGGCATAGATGCTGATCTGCCGTAGAATATTCAGCATATTGGGTGCGGTAAAAAACCGGTCCGTCAGTAGTGAACAGACAATCACCAGTATCAGTGTGATAAAGTAGATACTGTACTTGGCGATAAATTCAACCGGATGGATTTTTTTTACCGTTTTTCCTATATCAATAGCCATTATTTTCCTCCTGTGGCCAGATTCATAATGTTTACCTGGGAGACCGCTTCCTTGGGCAGTTCCCCCGCTATCCTCCCCTCCGCCACGACATACACCCGATGGCTCATGCCGATGAGTTCCGGCAGTTCCGAGGATATCATGATGATTGCGGCGCCGCTTTCTGCCATATCCCGCATCAGTTCATAGATTTCGTACTTTGCCCCCACGTCGATGCCTCGTGTGGGCTCGTCGAGGATCAGTATCTTGGGCTTGCTCATCATCCACTTGGCAAGTACCAGTTTCTGCTGATTACCGCCGGAGAGCGTGTAGGCCTCGGTGTTAAGGCTGATGGCCTTGATGCGCATCTTTTCAAAGTATTTCTGCGCCTCTGTACGTTCATGTCTCTTGTCGATGAAGATGAACCGCAAAAATTGGTAGAGATTCGGCAGCGTGATATTATGCTTTATGCTGAAGCCCATGACTACGCCGAATTTACGCCGGTCTTCGGTAGCCAGAGTTATCCCCGCGCGGATGCCGCTTTGTACATCGGTGATTTTCACCTGCCTGCCCTCGACGAAGATGTCACCCTTGTCCCGGAGGTCGAGGCCGCAGATGGCCTGCACTATTTCGGTGCGGCCCGCACCGACGAGGCCGGCAATACCCAGTATTTCACCCTTGTAGAGCTTGATGTTTACGTCCTGGAAAGTCTTGCCCCGGCAGAGCCCCTGCACATCCAGGACGATCTCCTTCTCTGGCGGCTTTACCGCCGGATACACCGACGCGATCTCCCGACCGACTATCATCCTGATGATATTGTCCCGGTCGAACTCGGCCACCGGCCCGGTCCGGATAGTTTTGCCGTCTCGCATGACCGTGATACAATCGCTGAGTTCAAAAATTTCGTCCATCTTGTGGGAAATGTAGAGGATAGTCCTGCCCTCATCCCGCATACGCTTGATTTTCTCAAAAAGCCGCAGCGTCTCGTGATTGGTGAGCGAGGAAGTGGGCTCATCCATGATAATGATGGAAGCATTTTCCGTGGTGGCTTTGATGATCTCCAGAAGCTGGATGTCCGAGATGGGTATCTCAGACATCACTTTGCGAGATGAAAACGCAAGCCCCTCCGTGTCCAGACGCTTTTGCGCCTCGGCATAGATGTGCTTCCAGTCGATAAAGCCGTTCTTCCCTTTGGGATGTTTTCCAATAAAGAAGTTTTCCCCCACGGTAAGGTTGGGGACGTAGACCAGTTCCTGGAAGATCATGGCGATCCCCAAATTTTTGGCTGTTTTGGGTGATGTTATTTCCTCTTTCCTTCCGTACACCAGAATTTCGCCCTGGTTGGCGGCTTCCATACCGTTAATGATTTTCATCAGGGTAGACTTTCCGGCGCCGTTTTCCCCGATGATTGAGTGAACCGTTCCTTTCATTACATCGAAGCTCACGTCGTCAAGGGCCTTGACGCCGGGGTAGGTTTTTGAGATATGCCGTAACTGCAAGGCATATTCGATGCTTCCCATGCTGTCAGAGATTGCTTGCGGCATAAAACCCTTCCTTGACGGCCCACTCTACAGTCCGTGGACGTACACAGTCTCCTGCCTGGGCATAGTATTCCGTTAAGCCCATGAAAGCGTCGGCCTCCAGAGCGCGCGGCTTCATCCCAGCCGCCAGTATAACGGTGTCCGCAGCAAGAACCTTGATGATACCGTCTTTACGGTAGGCGACGCTTTCCTTTTCAACGCTCGTACAGATTGCCCCGCATATCACGGCAAGGTTCTGTTCTTTTTTCATTTCACCGAGCAATTCATCCCGGCTTGTTGGAGAAGCGTCCGGAGCGGGTACGTTACGCATTTCAAGAATGGTAACGGTTTTGCCAAGCCGGGCCAGATGAAGCGCCGTCTCACAGCCCACCTGACCGCCTCCTATGACAACCACATTCCTTTTTATGACTGCTTCGGCGCCGAATACATTCAGCGCGGGAATGGCATTATCAATGCCGGGGATGGGCGGAATAAGGGGAACGCCGCCTGTTGCCGCAATCACCGCATCGAAGTCCGCCAGATTCTCAGGCCGCGCCTTGGTGTTGAGTTTGATAAGTACCGGAGATTTTTCAATTTGGGCAATCATATAATCACGGTAGCTTCTCAAAGGATACTTAAAGGCCGCTTCTGCGGCAAAACGCAGAATACCGCCCAGGGATGCGGCCTCCTCGAACAAAGTAACCTGATGGCCTCTTGAGGAAGCGGTAAGCGCCGCCTGCATACCTGCGGGACCTCCGCCTATTACGGCAAGTTTCCTGGCACGGGGCGCCGGAGGCAAGCGTTCGATCAGGCGCTCCATGCCCACGGCAGGATTCACACTGCACTGCATATGATAGGCGTAGTTATCCGAGTCATGACAACGCATGCATTTTATGCAAGGCCGTATATCATCCTCCTTTTTCGCAAGACCTTTTTTCAGAACATCAATGTCGGCGATAAAGGCCCGAACCATCACGACAAAATCCGCTTTGCCCCCGGCAATGATAGCCTCCGCGTCATCCAGATTCCGTATGGAACCTATGGTCGAGATAAAGGGCTTTATCCGCCCGGATTTTTTATAAGCTTCGGCTAAATATACATTGGGCATGGGCGGCAGGAAGCCGCAGGGGTGGACTACCGTTCTCCATTCCTGTGTGTGCATACCTGCCGATACTTGAATGATATCCACCTGTTCTTGCAGTATTTCCGCGATACGCAACCCTTCCTCCAGGTCAATGCCGCCGTTCTCACATTCCGTACCGGACACGCGCAGATCGATGATCATATTGGGGCCGATGGCGGTGCGGATGTCGTCAAGTATCTCTTTGGGGTACCGGCAACGGTTTTCCGTAGAACCGCCATATTCATCGGTACGTTTATTGGTTAATGGAGAGAGGAATTGCGCCATGGGGATGTTGTGTCCAGCGTGAAACATGATCCCGTCGAATCCCGCTTTTTTGATTGCTACGGCGGCATTGACGCAGTCTTCTTTGTATTTCATCATCTTGTTCACCGGCATGAAATGTCCGGATCTCGGCCCACCCAGAATCAAGCATCCATCACAGACCGTGTAGTCTTCGGGAAACAAGCCGAGGATTTCCATGGTGCATTTCGCGCCATAAAAATGTATCCGTTCTGCCAATTCCGCTATCCGATAAAGATGATTCGACCTCGTTACATCCCACCGGCAAGTAACGCCGTTATCAGATGCGTCGCCAACAGAAATCCCCGCACAGGTTACCAGGCCCGCACCAGCCTTGGCCCTTGCTTCAAAAAACCGCATCGCGTGCTCTGATGGGTAGGGATCCCCGTTTGATGATGTATGATGTGTTATCGGACCTGATATGACCCGGTTCTTCAGCAGGTGCCCGGCCACCCTCACCGGAGCCAGCACATGCTTGTAAAATTGATTCATTCTGTTTTCCTTACACATGAACAGTAAAACACAGATAACGCGGAATAGCATCGTCCCAACATCAAAAAAGAAAGAGAAATTTTTGTTCAATCGTACAATGGAAAGACGAAGGGGAAACATGAAGTTAAGGGTAAACTTAAATCCGATCAGGGAAAATCTTTAAGCTGTGGGGCACCTCATATTTTTTATAAAACGCCTCGGGGTCAAGGTAGTACAGTATAAAGACAGAGAGCTTGAGTGAAAAAATGAAAACCGCATCCTTAAAGGAATATCCCATTATTTCTTCTACTTTTTTTATCCGGTAGTGTATCGTATTTTTGTGGACACAGAGCATGTCGGCGGTACGCTGCATATCACAGTCAGAAAAAATAAATACCGTCAAATCACCGAACCATTTTGTATGGTATATGTTGTCGTAATCAAGAAGTTTGGTAATCGCGGGATGCAAAAAACGTAAAAGATTATTATCCCGATTGACAATATCAAAAATATGGAACAGGGGGTAATAGTTATGTACATGGCCCGGCTGCAGAAAAAAAACACCGTTTTCCAAAGCGTTTAACGCCTCCTGATATGCGATACGAATATCCTCAATACGGCTAAAAGGATTGGACACGCCGCAACGGATACAATACTCCTCAAAAAAAGGTTCCATCTTTCCCCAATCTATTTCATTGAGTTTATAGCACTGAAACAGCATGACGATTTTATCTTGGTATATCACCATGCGACCTTCCGGCATCTTTGTTGAAAGTACGTTCAAAAAAACAGGCGGCAAATTATGATTGTTCTTTCCGGGCACACTTTCCACGACAGCCAGAATAAAGTGATGGGCAGGATCGGGCGGAAAGAGGTTTCGGGCAATTGTTTCATCAGCTATATGGCGTTTGTTCAGAAGCAATGCCAGGGTCATTTCAACTTCCGGATTTCCCGCGAATTTCAGATTATTGTTACGGATTTGCTGATAGGCGAGAATGTCTCCCAGTTTTTTTATGTAGGAAAAATCAGAATCCCTGAAATTCTGGTAATACTCAAAAAGCATTATATGGCCAAGTATTTTATTACCCTGCCGGAAATAATGGCCAATTGTCCTGTGATCAATTACTTCCTCATGTAACAAAATTGGATCTTTGCTATCCCCCATCCAATGCAAATCGTTTTTTTTCTGAGCTAAACGCAGCAATTCAAGATGTTTACGAGCGTCGCAAGATGTTACCAAATCCCAAATCCTGTCTTTTATCTCCTTTTCTCCCGAATAGGCGACTATCTCCAAGTTATAATCGCTGACGTGCAAGGGATTCCCCAAGTATTCACGGGCGATGTTGATGAGTCCCTGTGTAGACGCACCCTGTATCAGCGCGTCAAAAAGCTGAACCAAGGATGAATCATAATCCATAATCAGTATCCTTTAAAGTTGTATTGTAGCAGGATACAGCATCTTCAATGGAATAGCAATGCTTTTTTTCGCAAATTACAATGAAAAGTTAAACCGAACCTATAAGAAAGTTTGTATAAATAGTCCTATAATGAAATCAGGAAGTATCGTTGCAAATACCGAGATACCGGAACAGAACCTTCGAGCTGCGGATAATTCCAAAATATCAAAACGGGTCCCCCTATTCTACGATTCTGATCAGGTAATTTCGATGTATTCATTCGACATAAGCAATCGGGATATAAAAACTCCTTTGAAAGGCATATCACAACAAATTCTTTTTGTCTAATGGTTTTTCTCCTTGATAATCATCTTGCCATTATTCCGATTTTACGGAGCCAATTATCCACATCTCTTTACTTTATACCAATTTCGGTAAGCCACGCCGAGACATCGCCGGACGAGCTTGAATTGGAAAACCTACGACCCGCAAGAAAGTTTGCCCCCGGACAAAGCGCGGAAAGGGTGGAGGCGCTTGAACCAACTCCGCTTGAATTGCTGGTGCAGAAGGGGATTACCGTTTTGCCGTCAAAATCGTATTGTTCAAG
>JAITNU010000030.1 GCA_031290325.1 Treponema sp. | reverse complement strand
TCCAGGAAGCGCTGCCTGAGCCGGTTAAACCAGGTCCGGGCCTCGGCCTTATCGGTAAAGGAAAACTTCGATCCCAGAATTCTGAGAATCATGACAAAAATATGCTCCTGCCGCTCAGGGCTTACCGAGGCATCAACCGGATCAAAGGTATTCTGCTGGAAATACACCGAATCCAGAAAATCCCCTTTCAGGTAGACTACATAGTCATCAAGGCTCGTCCCTTCCTCACCGACGACTTTCATCATCTGTTCTATTTCGCTGCCCCGGGCGGTGAAACCATAGGCATAATGCACCTTCTCAGGGGCTATGATACTCCGGTACTTAGACCAGGAATCCAGGGGATGAATGGCCGGGTACTTACGGGCATCGGAGCGTTCCCGCGAAAGACCGTGGAAAGCCCCCACCACCTTGAGGGTCGCCTGGGTTACCGGCTCCTCGAAGTTACCACCAGCAGGGCTTACGGTCCCGCCTATGGTTACCGAGCCAATCGAACCATCCTTGAACCTGACAATACCTGCCCGTTCATAGAAACTGGCAATCGTAGATTCCAAATACGCCGGGAAAGCCTCTTCCCCAGGAATTTCCTCAAGACGGCCTGACATTTCCCGCATGGCCTGAGCCCAGCGACTCGTGGAATCCGCGAGAAGCAGTACGTTAAGCCCCATCTGCCGGTAGTATTCAGCCAGGGTAACTGCGGTATATACCGAAGCCTCCCGTGCAGCCACAGGCATGGACGAGGTATTACAGATGATAACCGTCCGCTCCATGAGAGAGCGCCCTGTTTTAGGGTCCATGAGTTCAGGGAACTCCTTGAGGGTTTCCACCACTTCACCGGCCCGCTCCCCGCAGGCGGCAAGGACCACAATATCCACATCCGCGTGACGGCTCGTAGTCTGCTGCAACACGGTCTTTCCCGCACCAAAAGGACCGGGGATACAGTAAGTCCCCCCACGGGCCACCGGAAAGAAGGTGTCGATAAGACGAACCCGGGTAACCATAGGTTCTTCCGGCTTAATCCGTTCCTCGTAACAATCAATGGGTCGCTTCACCGGCCAGCGGAAAGACATGGCCACAGGAATCTTGTTTCCCTTTTCATCCTGTAGTTCTGCAATGAGTTCCCGTATCGTATAAGATCCGGCCTCTTTAATAGAAGAAACCGTATAGGTTCCGTACAAGTTGAAGGGAACCATGATACGGTGGACAAAAGACCCTTCAGGAACGGTTCCCAGGGTATCCGCCCGTTCCACCTGGTCCCCAACTTTGGCCGTAGGGGTAAAATCCCAGGCCTTATCCAGGGGCAGCGGATCAAGGTACACCCCCCGCTCCAGGAAGTAGCCTGCTGCTTCGGCAAGCTTAGGCAGCGGATTCTGGAGGCCGTCAAAGACCTGCCCCAAAAGGCCCGGGCCTACTTCTACCGCCAACATATCCCCGCTATACTCCACCGTATCCCCAATGGCGATCCCCTTGGTAATCTCAAAAACCTGCAACTGGGATATATCGCCCCGGATACGGATCACTTCGCTTTTGAGCCGCTTGTCGGCAACCTTAACATAGCCGACTTCATTCATGGAAACGACGCCGTCAAAACGGACACTCACCATATTGCCGTTAACGGCGACCACTGTTCCTTTCGTTCCGGTCATTTCGGTTCTCCCGATTCAATGCTGATTGGGACATTCCCGCCACCGCGTTCCATGATGGCGGCGTACAGCCCCTTATATTCCGCAAACCCTTCCTCCAGTCTGAATGAAGACCGCCGTTCCATGAGGAGCAGCTTGAGAAGATAGGCATAGATAGTATTGGCGTGAAAATACACGCTTCCCTGTAACGCTTCAATGGCATTCCACCGAGACTGGTCAAGAAAAAGTTCCGCCTCCAGAGGAGAATCCAGGACAAGCGCGGCCTTTGCAAGGGCTACGACTTCCTGGGGTTCTTCCGGTGGATCCACCGGCGCCCCCCCCTCCCGCTTAAGCTGCTGGGCACGGTACCGGGCAAGCTGAAGCCGTAAAGCCCGCTCCCAATTGCGCCATGCGTCAATAAAAAGGGAAGCCGTAGCAGATGGCACTTCACGATAGGATTCAGCGCCCGTTCCCTCCGGTTCCGGGTCCAGGGTACAGGCATCCAGCAACGCCACCTCAGAAGCCGAAAGCAACTCCCGGCACAGGCCCTTAAACACCGCCGGCGACATAGGCGCCGGTTGTCCATAGATGAGGTAGGGAAGCTGGGCCACCAAGTAATAATAGGAACCCACTTCCTTATATTTCCTTTACCGCATCTTTGAGCATCCCCGCCAAACGGGGATTAAGATAGGCCGAAAGCATTTCCGCCACGGATTCAGCGGAAAAATCATAGTAAGCAGAACCATCTTTGTTGGCGATACGGAAACCGGCACCCAGATTCCGATCCGATTTGAGTTCAATACCCTTCTTAAATTCAGCGGCCAGCTTATTATCAAAATAGGACTGGAGTTTTGCAAGGTCCGCTTCACTGAGGATAAGATCCAGAGCATCACCACCCTTAGAAGCCCAAACGCTTAAAATCCCGGGAAGCGCCGTTTTAAGGGTGTCCTCGTTATATGAAACGGCAAGCTCCCGGACAACGAGCTTATCCAGAAGCGTTTCAACCTCAGCTTTAAAGGCCAAAATCAGATTCCGGGACGCCTGCTCCAGGGCAGCGACACCGGCCTTGACCGTCCGTTCGGCATCAGCATTCCCCTTGGCAACAATCGCCTCCGCCTCCCGTCGTGCGGCTTCAACAATACCCTGAGCCTCACTTTCGGCTTGAGATTTCAGCCGCGACGCTTCCCCGGAGGCGGATTCAATCCCATCCTTTTTTATTTTCTCTATGAGTTCTTGCAGTTGGATGTCCATACACTCCTCGCTTCACATAAACCAAAATCAATACTAATTTCATTAAACTATATCTCTTCCCCGATTTTTTAGCAAGCGTTTTTTAACAATTTCTCAGATTTTTTTTAATTTTTATTTTTTTCACCAGTCAAAGGCAAAAAGGGCCTTTTCATGGTACTCCTTCCCCGGCCCATAGAGCGCGGCGGGGAATTCGGGCCGATTGGGGGCGTCCGGGAAATGCTGAGTTTCAAGACAGAATCCGTCATGCTTATGGTATACTGAGCCACCTTTCCCCTGGATTCCATCCAGAAAGTTCCCAGTATAAAACTGGACCCCCGGCTGGGTGGTAAACACCCGCATGGTCCTGCCCGAACTTCCTTCATATACTTCAGCGCAGGGCCGCAATTGCCCGGCCTCGCCATCAACCACAAAACAATGATCGTAGCCCCCACCGGCAGCCTCGATATCCTGTCTGACCGGCTTGCGGGTCCTGAAATCAAAGGGGCTTTGCCGAACCGGTACAAGTTCCCCCGTGGGGACCAGGTTCCTATCAACCTCCACATACGAAGCCGCGTAGAGGGTAACTTCATGGTTGAGGATATCCCCCGCACCTTCCCCGGCAAGGTTGTAATAGGCGTGGTTCGTGAGGTTCACCGGGCAGGGGGCATCCACCTGAGCCGCGTAATCGGCGATCACCTCGTTGGATTTGGTAAGCCCGTAACTCACCGCAGCCTTGAGTTTCCCTGGAAAGCCCTCATCCCCGGCAGGACTTTCCAGTTCAAAACGGACAAAGACTCCGTCCCGTTCTTCGTAGGCATCGGCCTTCCACCGGAGCTTGTCGAAACCCCGCCGTCCGCCGTGGAGGGTGTTTTCCCCATCGTTCTTATAGAGGGTATACTGCCTTCCCTGAAGGGAAAACTGCCCGTTCCCAATCCGGTTACCGTATCGTCCCACGGTAACGCCGATATAGGGCTTGTTATGGGTATAGGCTTCCAGCGTGGGGTATCCCAAGAGGACATCCTCCTTTCCCCGCTTCCGGGAAGGGATATACAGGGTGGTCAAGGTTGCCCCCAGGGACGAGATGGACAGGGATAAATCTCCCGCTTTAAGGGTGTACAGATACACCTTTTTGCCTGACGAGAGCAGGCCAAAGGTTTTTTTGCTGATTTTCATGATGACCTCCAAATACCTTGAGTGAGATACTGATTATACCCGGGAAAGAGGAATCGGGTCTATAGCAGGGCATTGAGGAAATAATGATCATGATCTGCACAGTATGCTGAGGCATCAGGTGGTGATCCAAAAAGTATGCTTAAGAAATTATAACCACGAACCACCCTTCAAAAGTTCGAGAGGTTTGTGGTTGAATTCTTCTTCGTCGCAGTATACTTTGTAGATCACCTCCAGATACCCCTATCCCGTCAGGGCTGCCAGCTTCTCCCGGATAAACTCGCTCTTCTCCTTCAGCCCGATGCTTCCTGTTGCCAGGATGAGCACGTGGGGCGCCTTGGGGTCCAGCTTCACCATGCCGCTTGATTCCTGCATGAGCCTGACCAGGCGGTCGATCTTCACCCTGGAGACCTTCCCAAACTCGACCCGTACCAGGCCGTCCCGTTCTTTCAGGGAGAAAACCGCAAGTTCCCGGCAGATGATACGGATCTCCGCCAGGGCCAGAAGGGAGGCGGCCTCATCGGGGAGGGGACCGAAGCGGTCCAGCAGTTCCGTATAGACCCGTTCCAGCTCATCCTTGTCCCGCACGGCGGCGATCTTCTTGTAGACCTCCATCTTTTCCTGGGCCGAGTCAATGTAGGTGTCAGGGATGAACCCGGAATACTCCAGTTCCAGGAGGGTCTCGGTTTCGGCCTCGTAGTGGGCGTTCTCCAGGCGTCGCACCGCCTCGTCCAAGAGCCGGAGGTAAAGATCAAAGCCCACCGAGTAGATGTCCCCGGATTGTTCCCGGCCCAGGAGGTTCCCGGCGCCCCGGATTTCCATGTCTTTCATGGCGATCTTAAAACCTGAGCCTAATTCGGTAAAGTCGGAAATTACCTGGAGTCGCTTCATGGCCACTTCCGAAAGCACTTTGTCCTGGGGGTAAAAAAGATAGGCATAGGCCACCCGGTCGGAGCGGCCCACCCGGCCCCGGAGCTGATAGAGCTGAGAGACGCCGTACATATCCGCCCGATCAATGATGATGGTATTCACGTTGGGAATGTCGATGCCGTTCTCGATGATAGTGGTGGACACGAGGATGTGAAAGCCTCCGTGGATGAAACGGTGCATCACATCCTCAAGGTCCTGAGCGTCCATCTGGCCGTGGGCGGTTTCCACCAGCATCTCCGGTACCAGGTGTTCGATTTTCAGCCTGGTCTCGATGAGGCTCTCCACCCGGTTGTGGAGGAAGAAGACCTGGCCCCCCCGTTCCACTTCCCGGCGTATGGCCGTGGCAAGCCGGTCCTCGTTAAACTCCTCAATGCTGGTTTCAATGGGATGCCGGTTCTGGGGCGGGGTGGTGAGGAGGCTCATGTCCCGGATTTTGAGGAGGCTCATGTGGAGGGTCCGGGGAATGGGGGTGGCGGAGAGAATGAGGCAGTCCACGTTGGTCTTCAATTCCTTGAGCCGTTCCTTGTCCTTTACCCCGAAACGCTGTTCCTCGTCGATGACCATGAGGCCCAGGTTTTTAAAACTCACATCTTTCTGGATGATCCGGTGGGTCCCCACGAGGAGGTCGATTGCACCGTTCTTGACCTCTTCCAGCGACTTCCGCTGGGCGGCTTTTTCCACAAAACGGGAGAGCATGGCAATCCGCACGGGAAACTGGGAGAACCGTTCCAGAAAGTTCTCGAAGTGCTGTTCTGCCAGTATGGTGGTGGGAGCGAGAAAAGCCACCTGTTTTCCCCCCATGATGGCCTTGAAGCAGGCCCGGACCGCCACCTCGGTCTTGCCGTACCCCACATCCCCGCAGATCAGGCGGTCCATGGGATGGGGACTTTCCATATCCATCTTGATCTCCTCAACACAGCGGAGCTGATCCTCGGTTTCTTCAAAGGGAAAACTCGCCTCGAACATAGGCTGCCATTCGCTGTCCGGCGGAAAGGCAAAGCCCGGAGCGGCTTTGCGTTTGGAATAGAGGACGATGAGCTTTTCCGCGATATCCTCCACCGACTTCTTGACCTTGCCTTTCCGGTTTTCCCAGCTCTTGGATCCCAGCTTATCAAGCCGCGGGGGAGCGCCCTGGTTCCCAATGTAGCGCTGCACCAGGTTGACCTGTTCGATAGGGACGAAGACCACTTCCCCGCCGATGTATTCCAGTTTGATGTAATCCCGCTCGTGTCCCACCGCCCGGATCCGCTCAATTCCCTTGAACAGGCCGATGCCATAATTCACATGGACCACATAGTCTCCGGGATTGAGTTCCACGAAGGTGTCGATAGTGGCGCTCCGTACCGTTTTCAACGACTTGGGCGGGCGCTTCCGTCTGCCGAATATCTCATTTTCCTGGACCACCATGAACTTGAGGTCTGGGAGGGCAAAGCCCGATGCAAGGGGCGCGGTGATTACGGAGAGTGAGGATTTGCCGGTGTGAGGTACCACGGCATCTTCCATACTCAGGGTTTCATCTTCTTTAAAGACCTCCCGGATCCGGGAGGCCTGCACGTCCGATTGGGCCGCAATGACGATCTCCCAGCCCTGTTTGAGCAGGGAGGTGAATTCTTCTTTTAAATAGTGGATATTACCGAAGAAACTCCGGGGGGGATCACTGGCAAGGGAGAGCCGTGTTGCCCTGTCTTCACCGCCGCCTTTCATGGTCATGAAGGAAATCCGCCGGGGCACCTGCTTTGAAAGGGTGCTGAAATTGAGGAGGAGTCGTTCCGGTTTTGGCACCTCCCGTTCCCGGCGGGCCTTGAGGTACAGGTTTTGATATTCCCGTTCCAAGGTGGATTCGGCGCTTTCCAGGCGTTCCCGGTCAATATAACAGACCGTCCCCTCGGTACCGAGGTAATCGGTCAGCGACGCAGGGGCATCAAAGGCCAGGGGAAAGAAGAGTTCCTCCCCGGGGCTCATGCGCCGGACTATGAGGTCTTCCAGCACCCTGCGGACGGTAAGGTGATCCGGGACTGAGTTGCCGGCTTCACCGAGGGTAAATTCCTCAAACCCCCCGAGGTTCCGGCTTAAGGCTTCAATCCGGTCGTCAAACCAGACCACTTCCTTGAGGGGCCGGATAACCAGTTCTGTTACCCGGTCGTGGCCGCTCTGATCCAAGGGATCAAAGCGTTTGATCGATGCCACCCGGTCAAAGTCAAAGAGGATACGGTAGGCCGCATCATCTCCTCCCATGAGGATGTCCAATACTTCCCCTCTGAAGACAAACTCGCCCTGCATCTGGACCTTGGGGACCCTGGTATAGCCATAACGTACCAGGGTTTCCGAGAGGGGGGCGGTATCTATTGTTTCTCCGGGCCTCACCCTGATGAGGAGTTTCTGTATATAGTCCGGCGGCGGGAGGGGGGTGAGGAAGGCCCGTTCCGGGGCGATCACGATGCCTTTACCGGGAGGCCCTGCAACAAGGTCGCTTAATACCTTGGTCCGTTCACCGAACACCGCCGAAAGGGGGGCCATCTCGCGGTAGGGCATGGCCCCCCACCAGGGAAACAAACAAACCCCTACGCCAAGGGTTTCCAGGTCTGCAGCAAGGTCCGCAGCCTCGGTTTCAGTGGGAACCACCACCAGGAACGGACCGGAAACGGTATTATGGAAAAGCCCTAACAGTATGGCTCCGAGGGAGCCTTCCAGGGCTTCAATTTCCAGGGGAAAGGCCCCGTGGGTAAAGGCCGACACTGCGGCGGACACCGCCTTGGAAGCGGTGATGGCCGATAAAAACGACGGGGAAATGTGAGTAAAAGATAAGGTATTCATAACAGTTTACCGATTACTATACTATAATATCAGCTTTTTTTTAAGTGGAGTTTCACGATGAAACATATATATAGTAGCATCTTGACGGTTGTATTGCTGGGAGGGGTTCTGGCCCCGGCGGTTTCCGCTGAAATAGCTTTCAGTATACGGTACTTTGATAAACGGATCTATTATGTCCAGGGAGCGGCTCATGATCCCATTTATGTACAGGTAACCATCGCCAACAACAGCCCCTCCACCTTCCGTTTCAAACTGGCGGATGAGCGGGCCTTTTCCGTTGATTTTGATGTCAGGACCATGACAAACCGGACGGTGGAGCTTGCAGAGAACCTGGTACGGAAGAGAAGCCGGCAGCAACAGGTCTACTTCCGGGAAATTGCCGTTGAACCGGGGGAGTCCTTTTCATTTGTGGAAGATATCAGGAACTATGCGGATTTGAGCCAAAGCGGTTCTTTCATCGTCCAGGCCAGGATGTACCCTGAATTGTACCGCGCTTCAGGGATTACTCCCCTGGAATCCAATCGCCTTGCCCTGAATCTCAGGCCCCCGGTGATTCCCGGTCCTGACGGGCTCCCCCTGGCCATGGATGTGGAAACCAACGCGGTCCTGGTCCGCGAAAAGTTGCCCCCTGATGAGGTGGTAGCCTATCTCTTAACTGCCCGGCAAAAGGGGCAATGGGAAAAATTCTTCCTCTACCTTGACCTGGAGGCGATGATCTCCCGGGATGGGGTGCGGCAGCGGCAATGGCTGGCCGAATCGGAAGAGGGCCGCCAGCGGATGATAGCCCGTTATCGCACAGATCTGCAAAGTTCGGTGGTGGAGGGTGAACTTATCGAGATTGTCACCATACCTAAGGAATTCCTGATTGAACGCACCTCATATAGCGCGGGAGAGGGGACGGTGGTGGCCCTGGAAAAGTTCCAAATTGGAAATTACGTGGAAAAGAAACGGTATACCTATTATTTGCGCCGTCGGGATGATATATGGACCATTGTGGATTACTCGGTATTGAATCTGGGAACCGAATAAACCTGGGGATTACATGAATCTATTGCTGGTACTTGGTTCTGATAATGCCTATAATCCCCTCGCTTTTTATGTCAAAGCCTTGGGATTCGATCTCATCCGGTATCGGTATGTACTCAAGGCCATGGATAACCTTGAGGAGGTGAATCCAGCGCTTATCATCATCAGCGCCCAGGATTTTCCCCGCCATTGGAAGGTCCTGCTGCAATTCATACGGAGCGAACGGTCCAAGGTGGTCTGCCCGGTCATCCTGCTCAGGGGGGATAATTTTCCCCTGGAAGAGGCGTCAAAGGCCTTTTACCTGGGGGTGAACGGTCTGATTGCAGAATCCCTGGATACGCCGGCAGAAGTTGACCGGTTCCAGGAGCTGTTGCGAGGTGTCGTTCCGGTGAAATCGCGGCGCGGCTTTGGGTTTCTCTTTTCCAGGCCCCAGGATAAGCTTATCATTACGGGGGAGGTCAAAGCCATCTCGCCTTCAGGTCTTTCTTTCTATCCTTATCAGTGCGCCCTGATGCGGGATATACCGATATATACCGAATTACCAGCATGTTCACTCCGGGCCGGGGATGCCATCCTTTCCCCGGTCTGTAAACTCATCCATCCGGGGCGTATCGTTTTGCTGGAATTCCTCTCGTTCCCTGGTAATGAACAGGCAATTTTTAACGCATATCTTGAAGGGACACCATCGGAGGAGGTTATACAACGAGTATGAAGGAGAACAAGACGATAAAAAAGCCGACCGTATCTTCTATAGTAATTTTAAGCATCGCTTCGGTCTGTATTGTGGTGTATATAGGGGCCATTGCCTTTGCCGGTATCCGGCTCTATACCGGTATGACTGAGCGTCGCAACCATGCGGAACAGGAATTTTTCGAACTTGCGGATCTTTCTTCCTCAGCAGGGGTGTTGGGGTTTATGAATGAATCATTTCAGGACACTATCAAGGATGCGCTGATAACATCAAAAACCCTGCAAGGGGTTATTATTTCAGGACCGAATGAGGAATACGCGTTTGAACGGGAGCGGGGAATCGCCATTACCTGGACCGGTGATGCTCCCCAGTTCATAGCCCGTTTCGGCCTCTCAAAAGAGCAGTTTTTTCAACCCATCCGCATTGAAGGGCAGCGAAATGTATCGATCAGGGCGGTCTTTAGTTATATTGACCCTAACTTGTTCATCCTCGTATTAAAACGTTCCCTCCTGGTGATTTTAATCGCCCTCAGTGTAGCCTTCTGTACCCTGATACTGCAATTTCTGTTGTCCGATAAGCCGGAGCGATCCCTAGTGGAAACTTCAGAAGAAGCCCAGCAAGGACTCCCTATGGAACTACGGTCTGAGGATCTTTTCCGGGAGGCCGAGGCTGAAGTCAACGCCGAAGCTGAAACCAGGGATGACCAGGAGCTTCATGAGGACTTCTTCCTTCCCCCCCTTACCCACACTGATTTTGACTTATCAGATGTCCTGGAGCCGCTGGACGAAAATGAAGACAAAAACGAAACTGCGGAAGAACCCCGGGGCCTCTATGCTCCCCGCAGTAATATAGGCTGGGAAGCCTATACCAAGGAGCGCCTTGCGTCGGAACTGCACCAGTGTGCTTCCTTTGACCAGGATATGGTGTTCATTATCATGGAATTCAAGGGTGCACTTGAGGAATCCTCATACAAGCTCCTCGCCGATGAAGCGGTTGCGTTTTTCACCCACCGAGATCTCATCTTTGAAAAAGGAAACTGGGGAATCTCGGTTATTATTCCCAACATTGATCTGGATCAGGCATTGACCATATCCCAGGAATTCCATAAGCGCGTGGCAGGTAAATGTTCTGCCTTCCCAGAGATCCCGAAACTCTGTATCGGCCTGAGTTCCCGCTCAGGAAGACTGGTTGATACGGAACGGCTTATGCTTGAAGCATCCCAGGCATTGAAGCGGGCCTGGGATGACGAAGGCTTACCTATCGTGGCCTTTAGAAGCGATCCCGAAAAATACCGGGCCTTTATTGCTGCTCAAAATAAGTCCGGTCTCTGAAGATACGCTCTACAGTCCACTCTGCCAGGGCATAGACAAAGGCCCCCCCGGAGACTGCGGCGCTCCGCTGGTTTGATTCCAGGGACGGGCCAAGACTGATGGTACGGGTAGTCCCATTCCCGAATTCCAGTACGATCCGGCCTTCATTAAAAACCGGGTCTGCTGGCTTCAGGGTGGGGATAAAATCTTCCCCTTCCGCATCCAGGATGGAGCGGATATATGATTCTATGCGCTGGGTATTGATCGCCACGTTACCATCAATGGTCCATCCCCCTGCTTGCCGCGCCAGGATGAGGGCTTCCTCAACCACCGGGGCAAGCACGGTAATCCGCTGGACTTCTTCATCCGGTTCCGGGAACAGTCTCAGGTTGAGCCATGCGGTTACAGGACCTGAAATATAGGGGGAAAAGGTGTTCTGCCCGGAACGTACCTCATTCTGGTTGTTTTTGCGGAGGTAGATTTCGCTTCCTGTCAGGTCCTCATTGCCGATGAGGAGGTCCAGGAGGGGATAGGTGGAAGCGCCGCCCCGGATTATGACCCGGGAAGCGGTGTTTTCGGTAAGTCCCAGTCGTTCATGGGAAGCAGCCTCTGCCCCGCGAACCGGGTAGCTTCCCCGGGTGGTCAGAATCCGCAGAAAATCATCGATCCGGGCCTGCTTTGCCGGGTATTCAACGCCGTCCCGGGACACAAACCAGGTGTTGTTCTGCCGTGTCAGGCTTAGAGTATCCTCTGGGGCCTGGGAGATTTCAATACGGTCCGCCTGGTCTTGCCATTTGGCATCGAGCCATACAAAAGAAGCGTTCCGCGTATTGACCCGTTCAGGCTCAAAGATCAGCGTACCTGCGTATATCAGGGCCAGTACTACGACAAGTCCTGCCAGAAACCGTATCTTTTTTGCGGTTTGTGCGTTAAAGGTTTCCGCTTTAGTCCTTCTATTAACCATTTTTACTCTACCTCTATGCTTCTGGAGTCTGTTTCCTGGCTTTGCCGGCCCGTACCCGCCGTTTCCAGGTGAGGAACACGCCTGCGACGATTATCCCCAAGGGGACGAACACCACATTGATGATCCGGGAGAACATCATGGCCCCGGCCCGTTTTCCCGGATCGATAATCTTATCAAGTCGTCCAACCTGGCTTTGGTGGTTCCTGATACCGATGATATCATCATCATTACCGAGCCAGCCTGCGGCCTGGAGCAGAAAATCGAGGTTCCGCTGTCCACGGGTATACTGCATGAATTGAGAAGCCACATCCGTATCCCCGATAACAATGATACGGGATGGCTTGGTCTCTGCAGGAAGATCTGGCAGTTCTTCAGTAACCCCTTCTCTGGTCGGCTTAGGCACCTCTGCAAACCAACTGGGGAATTGGCCGGAAAGGGCGGCCCCGAGGATCTTCACCCCCCTGGTATCCGGCGCTTCCCGTTCAAAAAGGTAGCTCATATCGGGGTTGGTAGTAAAATCCCTGGTCATAAGCCAGGCTTCTGGAGAACTGGTAAAGAGGGGTTCTGCTTCCACCCCTTCCAGAGGATTAAGCTCCAGAGGACTGGACCAGAAAAGATCAAGTCCACCAAACCGTGCGCTTACCGGATGGTTTTGATTGCCCTGCTCTTCGAGGATCCCTATCCAATGGGGGTATCGGGCCATCCGAATCTGGATGCCCCCGGAAGGCCCGACGGTCTGGTATTGAATCGTCAGAGCGGACTTGTCCAGCACCAGCTCAGGCTTTACCGTGGCGCCGTAAAACGAAACCATGGCGAGCAGCCCCTTATCGGTCATGACCCGTGCATCAAGATTGCCCTGGGTATTGACAAACACCCCCTCAAGGGCAAAGATCACCTTTCCTCCCCCCTGAATGTACCGGTCGATACGGTACAAAGCCCATTCATCCAGGTCCTCGGTCCCACCGATGACGAACAGGAACGGGAGGGTATCAGGGATTGCATCCCCCCCATTGATAAGGCGAATATGGTAGCCTGATTGACTCAGGGCCTGGTTTAAGTACTGGTAATCCGTGGTCCATTGCTTATAGGAATCCCCCACGATGACCCCTGCTTCCCGTTCAGTTCCCCGCACCAGGGAGCGGATCCGTGAGCTGAGGTCGTATTCCAGGGTATCCAGGGAAAACACCACAGGCAGCACCTCAAGTTGATCCAGGTATTCGATAACAATGCCGCTATACACCGTGGCGACACTGGCCTGATCCTGTTCCACGGTTTGTATCTGCTGGGGCTGGATGCCGAGCTGCTCCACCGCCTGGACGAGTCCCGCCTTGGCGGGGTCCCGTGTCGTAAACCGTATCTTACCACGGGAATAGGCAGCATACTCACGGAGGAGATCTTCAATTTCCCCGGGCAGGGGATGGATCGCAGAGAGTTTTTCTGAAATATAGTAGGTGATCCGTACCTGGTCGGGGATTTCGGTGTAAAGGTTCCGGGAAACCGCGGAAATGGTATAGGCCTTGTTTTTCGTCAGGTCCAGACGGAACCAGATGCGCCGGCTGATGAGTAGTCCCAGGATCAGGGCGGTAACGGACAAAACCGTAATGATAGTTACCTGTTTTTTGGTCATTCCTCAACTCCATTTCCTGAAAAGCAGCACACGGGTATTCAGAAAGAGGAACAGCA
Organism: Treponema sp.; assembly: GCA_031290325.1. GTDB lineage: Bacteria > Spirochaetota > Spirochaetia > Treponematales > Breznakiellaceae > JAITNP01. The sequence goes on along the minus strand of JAITNU010000030.1, from coordinate 14,610 downwards.
CCGTGGTAAGGATGAAGAAGGCCAGGTCCCGGCTGTCGATGATGCCTTTGGAAAAGGTTTCAAAATGAAAGGACAAGGACAGAAAGTTAATCCCCTCTGCAAGCCACAGGGGAAGGTTGCTGGTCTGGGTCAGTTGGTTTATGAGCATGACGATGAGGAGCACCACCGCGCTGCCCAGGAAGGCCCCGGCCTGGTTCTTTGCCAAACTCGAGAGGAACACCCCAAGGCTCGTGGCGGAGGCCCCCAGAAGCAGGACGCCTGCATATTCCCCGATGATAACCCCGGCCTCGAAGTCCCCCAGGGGGAGGAGACTCAAAGGCACCAGGATGGTGAGGGCTATAATAATAGCCAGAATAGTAAAGGAAGAAAAAAACTTCCCCATAACCAGGTCCCATTCGGAAAAGGGCATGGTGAGGAGGAGTTCAACACTCCCCAGCTTCCGTTCTTCAGCCCAGCTTTTCATGGTGATAACCGGTATCACGATGATGAAGACCAGGGGAAAGGCCGCAAAGAAGGGTCTGAGGGTGGCGGAATCCAGGGCAAAAAAACGCTGAAAATAGAAGAGCCATAGTGAAACAAAGAGGAGAAAGAAGATCGCGATACCATAAAAAACCGGGGAATTGATATATGCATAGAGTTCTTTTCGGGCAAGGGCTAAAGCCCGTTCCAGGGGATGCGCTACGGTGTTCATGATGAAACCTCCTCTTCACCGGTGAGTTTTACAAAGATATCTTCCAGGCTGATTTTCTTCCGGTTCATGCTGAGTATTTTAAGTCCTTCGGAAACCGCCCAGTCAAATATCCGCTCCCCATCTATGGTTCCGGTCCTATTATCACCGCCCATGACCGCAAAACTCAGGGTTATAGTTCCATCAGGTTCAGCTTCCGCCGTCGGGGGGAGGCTTACCCCAAGCCGGCTGAGGCGTTCCATGACCCCCTGAACACCGTCGCCTTTCAGGGTCAGCTCCCAGGTATCGGCCCCCTTCATGGTACCGGCGATTTCTTCAGGCCGGCCTTGAGCGGCGATGCGACCTTCGTTGAGGATGAGCACCTGGGAACAAACCGCCTCAACCTCCTGGAGGATGTGGGTTGAAAGGATCACGGTTTTCCGCTTCCCCAGATCCTTGATAAGGCTCCGTATTTCGATGATCTGATTCGGGTCCAGTCCGGTGGTAGGTTCATCCAGGATGAGGATAGGGGGATCGTGGATAATGGCCTGGGCAAGGCCCACCCGCTGTTTATACCCCTTGGAGAGGGTTTCGATCCGCTTGCCCGCCATATATTCAAGCCCGCAGGCGGCCAGGGCGGCTTCTATGGCCTGGTTTCGTCCACCGTGGGGGATGAGCCGGGCGTCGGCTATAAAAGAAAGGTACTCATCTACCGTTAAATCCCCGTAGAGAGGTACACTTTCCGGCAGATACCCGATGCGCCGCTTCACTTCCACCGGATTTTCCTGCACAGAGATGCCCTCCACCAGCGCGGTTCCCTCAGAGGGGAAATGATACCCGGTGAGGATCTTCATGACCGTGGTTTTCCCGGCCCCATTGGGACCAAGAAAGCCTAAGACCTGGTCTTTGCCTACCTCAAAGGACACATTCTTCACCGCTTCGATGGGGCCGTAACGTTTTGTAAGTCCTTGTACTGCTATCATGAAACAAATGCTCCTTTAAAAAATATGAACAGAGAAAAAATCAACTTACTCCCGGATATCCTCCGCCTCCGTATCAGGGAGGGTATTCACGATGGCTGCCACATCGTCACGGCTTAAACCGGTAATTTTCAAGGTTCCCCGGCGGCGGGAAAGGTCATCTCCTTCAGAGGAGACAAAAGAAACGATGTTGCCCCCTTGATCCGCGATGGCCTGGGCCAGCCTGGCAAGCTGTCCAGGACGCTCGGTCATGGAGAAAGTGAGCCTGACCCCCGGATGCCGGGCACCGAAGGCGTTAATGAACACCCGGAAGAGGTCCGTATCGGTGATGATCCCTACCAAGAGGGACCTTTTCATCACCGGGAGACAGCTTATACCCTCATCCGCCATGATCCGGGCGGCTTCCTCCACCACCTCGTGTTCTTCCACCGTGATGACCTTCCGCTCCATGATGCTTTCCACCTTGAGCTTTGAAAGGAGATAGCTGATTTCATACATATCAAGACTAGTCGCCGGGGAAGGCCCGGCCTTGAGCAAATCCCGTTTGGTAACAATCCCGATGAGCTGCTGGTGCTTATCCAGCACCGGCAGGCGGCCTATTTTTTCCTTATTCATCATTGCCCGCACATCGGTTACTTAAAAATCAGTATGCACAAAGAGAGGATTCTTAGTCATAAAACGGCTTACTATCATAGATGCACTCCTGTGAGCTACTTATTGGGTATACCATACAAAAGGAGATAGCACGGTGTCAAGCGGTCTTTGGCTCGTTCATCCTCCCAGATACGCCGCCTTTACCGCGTCATCCCGTATCAGGTCCTGGGCAGGACCGCTCTTAATCACCTCGCCGGTCTCAAGGATATAGCCCCGTACCGCAAGGCCCAGGGCCTTGAAGGCGTTTTGCTCCACCAGGAGTATGGTGGTTCCCGCCTCGTTGATGCGCCGGATGATAGCGAAGATTTCGTCCACCAGAATAGGGGCAAGCCCCATGGATGGTTCGTCCAGGAGCAGGAGCCGAGGCGCAGCCATGAGTGCCCTGCCCATAGCCAGCATCTGCTGTTCTCCACCGGAAAGGGTCCCCGCCACCTGATGGAGCCGCTCTTTCAGACGGGGGAACAGTCCGTAGACCATGTCCATATCCCGGTGTATACCCCCTCGATCATGGCGGGTATAGGCCCCCATCTCAAGGTTATCCCGGACCGAAAGGTTGGCGAAGATCCGCCTGCCCTCGGGGACCTGGACGAGTCCCGCAGTAACAATGCGGTCCGGGGAAAGGGCCGAAATATCCATGGCGTCAAAGAAAATCTGACCGCCGGTTTTCCTGATGATGTTGGAAATGGCGTGGAGCGTAGTAGTCTTTCCCGCGCCGTTTGACCCGATGAGGGTGATGATCTCCCCCTGACGCACCTCAAAGGAAATGCCCCGGAGGGCCTGAATCGCCCCATAATGCACGGTGAGGTCTGTTACCTGCAATACCGGGGTCGCCGCTCGTGTACCCGCTTCAATCATTGAGCGCCTCCTCTCCCAGATACGCCTTGATCACCGCCGGATTTTTCCGAATTTCTCCGGGAAGCCCTGCCGCGATGATACGGCCGTAATCCAGGACCAGAATCCGTTCGCAAATCCCCATCACCAGGCGCATATCATGTTCAATCAGGAGTATAGTGAGGTGAAATTCCTCCCGGATAAAGGAAATCAACTGCATCAGGTCCCCGGTTTCCTGGGGGTTCATGCCCGCAGCAGGTTCGTCCAGGAGGAGCAGGCTGGGATTGGCCGCCAGGGCACGGGCGATTTCCAGCTTCCGCTGTTCCCCATAGGGGAGGTTCCGGGCCAGTTCGTGCTTCTTATGGTCGATCTTGAAGAGGGCGAGGAGTTCCCCGGTCCGTTCGATCATCCGCGTTTCATCGGCGTAAAACCGGGGCAGCCGGAACAGTACATCCAGGGGATTTTCAGTCCGCTGGGAATGGAGGGCGATCCGCACATTATCCTCCACCGTCAGACTGCTGAAAAGCCGGATATTCTGGAAAGTCCGGGCCACCCCGATCCGGTTAAGCCGGGCAGGACTCATCTTTCCCACCTCATGGGCCTTTCCCTTGCGGTCCCAAAAGGAGATATCCCCGGATGAAGGGGTATAGATCCCGGAGAGCATGTTGAACACCGTGGTTTTCCCCGCTCCATTCGGCCCGATAAGCCCGGCCAGTTCCCCCTGGTACAGGTCGCAGGAAAAATCACTCACCGCCCGCAGTCCCCCAAATACAATGGAAATATCCATTGCCTTAAGCTGCACATTCATGCATCACCCTTCCTCTGTTTCTTTCAATCCACGCGCTCCCATGGAACGCGACCCAGCCTTCACGGTGGGGATTCTTTATTACATACTATGTTGCGCTCTATATTCAATCGCTGCCGATGCCTCATAGGGTCTTCTTCCGCTGTAACAGCGTCATTAATCGTCCCACGAGGCGCACAAAGGAAAGTTCCTTCATTCCCAAAAGGCCCTGGGGCCGGAAGAGCATCACAAAGATGAGGATCAGGGGGTAGATGAGGAGCCGGTAATCCTGGAGGAAACGCAGGAATTCCTGGAGATAGGAGAGGATGTATGCGGCTAGTACCGAACCGGTCATGGAACCCATGCCCCCGAGGACCACGAAGATGAGGTAGTCGATGCTCTTATTGAAGGAGGCTATATCAGGCTTGACAAAGCCTACCACCATGGCATAGAGACTGCCCCCGATGCCGGCAATGAAAGAGGCGATCACGAAACCGACCATTTTATACCGGAATACCCCAATGCCGTTGGCGTTGGCGGCGATTTCGTCCTCCCGGACCGCGAGAATTGCCCTGCCGTAGCTGGACCGGAGAAAGTTCTGCAGTAGTATGAGTATGACCGCCAGGGACGCGGTAACGGTAAAAAACGACAGGTCGGAATAAATGGCCAGGGGGGTGGTAATCCGCCGGCCATTGGCGCCGCCGGTAATGGCTTTCAGGTTGATGAGGATAACCCGGATGATCTCTCCAAACCCCAGGGTAACGATAGCCAGGTAATCCCCGGAAAGCTTGAGGGTGGGAAAACCGATAAGAAAACCCGCGAAGGCGGTGATAAGCCCTGCAAGAAGGGTACTCACCGGCAGGGGGAGACTCAGATCCAGGGTAAAGAAGATCGAGGCGTAGGCCCCGATAGCCATGAACCCCGCCTGTCCTATGGAAAGCTGGCCGGTGATCCCGGTGATGGTGTTGACGCTCACCGCGAGGATCGCGTTGACCCCGCCCAGGGTGATGATCTGGGCGGTGTAGGCGTCGATAATACCGTACTTGATGAGGAGCGATGGGATACACACCGCAATGACCGCAGCGGCTCCGGGGATGACCGTGTTCTTGACATCTGGCTTCATGGTTACACCTTCACTTTGGTCTTCGTGCCGAGGATACCGGTGGGCTTCACGAGGAGGATGAGGATAAGGATAGAAAAGGAAATAGCATCCGCATATTGGGAGGAGAGGAAGCCCTTGGTCATGGTTTCGGCGATCCCTAAAATGAAGCCTCCCAGCATGGCCCCGGGCACGGAACCGATACCCCCGAGGACTGCGGCCACAAATGCCTTAAGTCCCGGCATGGTTCCCATAGTGGGGGATATTTGGGGATAGGCACAGGCAAAGAGGATACCCCCAGCGGCGGCCAGGATAGAGCCTAAGGCAAAGGTGAAGGAGATGGTGCCGTTCACCGAAATACCCATGAGGCTGGCGGCCTGCATATCGTAGGAAACCGCCCGCATGGCCTTGCCCCGCCTCGTATAGTTGATGATATAGTTAAGCCCCAGCATCAGGGTGGCGGAAAGGACAATCACGATAATCTGGATATTGGAAACCGAAATACCCCCCAGGTTCAGGTTGTGTACCGCAGGCCGGGGAAACTGCCGGGGGTTAGGCCCGATGAAGCGGAGCACCCGTGCCCCATTTTGCAGAATCAGGGACACCGCGATGGCGGTAATCAGGGAGTTGAGCCGGGGGGCGTTCCGCAGGGGCCGGTAGGCGAAGCGTTCGATGAACACCCCCAAGGCCCCGCAGAGGGCCATGGCAAACACAAAGGCCAGGATCAGCGACAGGGGGGACACCCCCAGCCAGGAGAGGACAAAATACCCCCCATAAGCCCCTACCATAAGGATATCCCCATGGGCAAAGTTGATGAGCATCACAATGCCGTAAACCATGGTATAGCCCAGGGCAATAAGCGCATAGATACTGCCCAGGGATATCCCGTTAATCACCTGTTGTATAAAAATACCACCCAAAAAAACACCTCAATTTATTATTGTTTTTTTCTTTCTTTTTTCAATCTACGCGCTCAGAACACAGTGCCACCGTTACCCCACCGCTCTGCGGCGGGGATTCTTTATTGATACAACTTAGGGGTTGACCGTGGTTTTGTACACGGTGACGAGTTTATCCCCGGCCTTGACCAGCTCCACCATCACCGCAGACTTGATCGGGTTCCGCTTGGCGTCGAAGGTGAGGTTCCCGGTAACATAGCTACCGTTGGTCTTGGCAAGGGCATCCCGGACCGCAGTGGAATCGGTTGAACCGGCGCGGACAATGGCGTCCCGGATCATGTACAGGGAATCATACCCCAGGGCTGCAAAGGAAACCGGCACGATCTTGAATGTTGTCTGATAGGCTTTGACAAAGTTTACCACCTTGGAATCCGTAGAATCCGAAGCATAGTGGTTGGAGTAGAAGCCCTTCAGCACTTCATCCCCGGCGTTCTCGGTAAGCCCGTCCCAACCATCGGCGCCGACAATGGGGGTGTCAATGCCCTGGGCACGGAGCTGTTTGGCGATGAGGGAAACCGTGGAATAGTAATCCGGGAGGTACACCACATCGGGGTTGGCGTTCTTGATCTTGGTGAGCTGGGCGTTGAAATCAACGTCTCCGGTGATATAGGATTCGGATGCGACCACCGTGCCCCCTTGTTTCTGGAAGGCGGCCTCAAAATTCTCCCGCAGTCCCACGGAATAGTCGTTTCCGTTGTCGTAGAGCACTGCCGCACGGGTGGCCCCCAGGCTCGTCGCCGCAAAGATGCCGCCCACGGTCCCCTGGAAGGGATCGATGAAGCAGGCCCGGAATATATAATCCCCCGCATCGGTGATGGATTCCATGGTCGCTGCCGGTGCCAGGAGGAGCACCTTCTGGGCCTGTGCCCGCTCGGTAATCGCCTGGGTACAGCCAGAGGTCAGGGACCCGATGATGATACTCGCCTTATCCCTGGTGGTCAGCTTATTATAGGCGTTTACCGTTTTTTCAGGGTTGCCCTCGTCATCTTCGGATATCAACACCAGCTTCCTGCCGTCAATCCCCCCGGCGGCATTGATTTCCTCAATGGCCAGCTCAATACCGTTCCGGGCCTCTACCCCATAGACCGCTACCGGACCGGAAAGGGGAAAAATCCCCCCGATAACGATGGGAACGGTACCCGCTCCGGCGTCAGAGCCACCCTTGGCAAAGACCATTGAAGCGGCGCAACAGAGTGCACAAAGCACCAAACCGATTTTCTTCATTTTTTCCTCCATAAAAAAAATCCATAATTTAACTTCCGCAATCACACGAAAGATTGGTTTTATCATATTGTATCCTTATGCGGTATGTCCAGAGGGGTTAGAAAGGCCCGTATGGCCCGGCGGGTGGAATCAAAGGCCAATGCGTCAAAATTGATGTCCCCAGGTTGCACGAAACGGACGGCGCTGATCTCTCTGGGATCAAGCCGCAGGTCCTGTTCGGTAAGCCCCGGGGCGGACACGGTAAAGAAGAGATCGCAGGTATGATAGGTGATGTTCTGGTAGGGATACACATTGGGGAAGGAGGCAAAAAGCGAAAGCTCAGGCCCCGGATCCCAGCCGATTTCCTCCACACATTCCCGGCGAAGCCCTTCCACGGCTCCCTCACCGGGGTTCACAAAACCACCAGGCAGGGCCAGGGCACCCCGGGCAGGCTCCTTAGCCCGGACAATGAGCATGAGGGTCTCCCCGGTGCTGATGACACAGCCGGTGGCTGCGGCGGTATTATGGTAAAACACAAACCCGCAGTCCGGGCAGCGGAAGACCGTATTCCGTTCAAAACTGATGTTCCGGGAAGCGCAGGACGGGCAAAATTGAAACATGAGGTGCCTCCATGTTGAAAAAAGATGTGCTCTATTCTATAGTAAACAGTATGATTTGTGAATGTACCTTGACGGTCCGTACCTATGAATGTGATGCCTATGGTCATGTCAATAATGCCGTTTATCTGCATTATCTGGAATATGCCCGGTATGAATTCCTCAGAACCATCGGCTTCGATTATCCTGCGGCGATTCAGGCGGGGTACGGCGTGTACGTGGCACGGGTCGAGATTGATTACAAAAAATCCGCCCGTACCGATGATACCCTGGTAATCCAGTCCTGGCCCCTGAAAAAGGGAGCGGTCAGCGGGATTATCGCCCAGAAGATCCTGCGGGATGCAGACCTCATTGCCGAGGCGCAGGTTACCTGGGCCTTCGTGGATTCCTCCGGGATCCCTACCAAAGTGCCTGCAGCATGGAACGTACCAGGGCTGAAACCCTGAGTAATTTACGGGTAACTTGTTTTAAGCCTTTGCTCCTGTTCAAAGCGCTGGAACGCCAGTGCTATGAGTCTGTTGATAAGCTCTGTATAGGAAATACCGCTTGCTTCCCATAGTTTGGGATACATGCTAATGGCGGTAAAGCCCGGCATGGTGTTAATTTCGTTAATGAGGGTGTTTCCATCGGCTTTAAGGAAAAAGTCCACCCGTGCAAGCCCTTCACAGGCAAGGACCCGGAAGGTTTTCACTGCCAGGGCTTGTATTGTCTGAGCCGTATCCGCCGGGACCTGGGCCGGAATTTCCAGGATAGCCCCCTTTTCGTCGAGATATTTCGCGCTATAGGAGTAAAACTCATGGGAGGAAATCACCTCCCCGGGAACAGAAGCCAGCGGCTCCTCGTTCCCCAGGACCGCACATTCAAGCTCCCGGCCCTGGATATACTCCTCAAGGATGAGCTTCCGGTCATACGTAAAAGCCTCGGTAATCGCCCTGGTGTATTCCTGGGCATCATGGACTTTGCTCACCCCCACGGAGGATCCCATGTTGGCAGGCTTCACAAAGAGGGGCAGCCCCAATTGCTGGATAACCCTATCGAAGGCCGGGATTGGCTCGTGGGAGGTGAGGGCCATAAATTTTCCAATAGGAAGCCCCGCGTCCCTGAGGAGCCGTTTCATCACATCTTTGTCCATCCCCAGGGCGGAACCGAGCACCCCGGCACCCACAAAGGGAAGGTCCGCCAGTTTCAGAAGCCCCTGGACCGTTCCATCCTCCCCAAAAGGGCCATGCAGTATGGGGAAGATCACGTCGATACTTCCCGCAGGCTTGCCCAAGGCGCTCAGGTTAGAAATAACCCCGCCGCTCTGGGGAACGAGGGCCACCGAATCACTGGAACCGTTCAGCCGTATCCGTTTAGGATCATCGGCGTCAAGGAGGAAGTGGGAGGCATCGTTCAGCAGCCACCGGCCGGATTTATCGATACCGATAAGGATAGGGGTATACTGCTCCCGGTCTATGGCATCAAACACGTTCTTTGCCGATTGCAGCGACACCTCGTGTTCTGCTGACTTCCCGCCGAATAAGATACCGACTTTGATTTTCTTTTTCATCAATTACTCCTCTTTTAAAGGGTATACCATATATGGTATCATTACCCCAAGAGGGAAATAAGTGCAGTGACCGGGGATAAATATACTATACTTAAAACCGTTTTCGGCTATACTGGCTTTCGCCGGGGCCAGGAGGAGGTCATTGAGGCCATCCTCGCAGGCAGGGATGTGCTGGCGGTGATGCCCACCGGGGCGGGGAAATCCCTCTGTTACCAGATACCAGCGCTCATGCTCAAGGGGCTTACGGTGGTCATTTCCCCCCTCATATCCCTCATGAAGGATCAGGTGAATGCCCTCACCAGCGCGGGGCTTAAGGCGGCTTACTTGAATAGTTCCCTCTCCAGCGCCGAATACACCGAGGTGATACACCAGGCCGTTGAGGGAACGTATACGATTCTCTACATAGCCCCGGAACGGCTTTTAAAAGCGGATCTCCGGCGTATTACCGAGACCCGGTCCATACCCCTGGTGGTCATTGATGAGGCCCACTGCGTATCCCAGTGGGGGCATGATTTCCGGCCCAGTTATCTGCAGATCGCGGAATTCATCGGGAGCTTTCACCAGCGGCCCATTACCGCGGCTTTTACCGCCACGGCGACCCTCAAGGTTAAGGAGGATATACTCCGGGCGCTGGAGCTTCGGGAACCTTTTACCATTACCACCGGCTTTGACCGGGAGAACCTCTACTTCGAGGTACAGCGGCCCCAGGATAAATTCGCCGCCCTTCTGCAGGGTCTTAAAACGTGGAAACATAAGAGCGGCATCGTGTACTGCGCTACCCGGAAAACCGTGGAGGAAGTCTGGCAGGGGCTGCGGGACCAGGGCTTCGCAGTAACCCGGTACCACGCGGGCCTTGAGGACCAGGAACGCCATGAGAATCAGGATGATTTCCTCTACGACCGCAAAACCGTGATGGTTGCTACTAATGCCTTTGGCATGGGGATCGATAAATCCAATGTATCCTTTGTGATTCATTACAACATGCCCAAAAGCATTGAAAGTTACTACCAGGAAGCGGGCCGGGCAGGCCGGGATGGGGAAGCGGCGGACTGCATCCTTTTCTACAGCGGAGAGGATGTGTGGATCAACCAGTACCTCATCAAGAACACCCGGGAGGAGGACGAGGCCCGTATCGCCCACAACCTGGAACTCCTCAAGGCCATGACCTTCTACGCCACCGGTACGGAATGTCTGCGTGGCCGACTCCGCTCCTATTTTGGGGAGCAGCCCCCAGCCTACTGCGGACACTGTTCCAACTGTCACACCCAATTTGAGGAGCTTGACATAACCCTTCCAGCCCAGAAGATCATTTCCTGCGTATTCCGGCTTAAACAGCGGGGACGGAGTTTTGGGAAAATCATGATCATCGATATCCTGCGAGGCCATAAAAGCGAAAAGATCAAGGCCCAGGGCCTTGATACCCTCAGTACCTGGGGGATCATGGCTGACATGACCGTTCACCGGATTCGGACTATCCTGGATTACCTTATCGAAAAAAACTACCTGGTCCAGGAGGGCCGGGAATACCCAGTGGTGGAAGCCTCGGATACTTCCGGGGAAATCATCTTTGCAAAAAAGCGCCTCACGATGATGCTGCCCACAGAACAAACACCCCAGTCTCTTAAAAGCGGGGAGCGGAAACGGGAAAAACGGGGGAAAAAGCAGGAGCCGGTAAAAGCCGGGCTGGAATCAGCGGACGAGCCTGATGGGTCATGGACCAGTTATGATAATGCCCTTTTCACAAACCTTAAAGTGCTGCGGAACCAGTTCGCCGAAGCCTCCAAAGTCCCGGCCTACATCATCTTTACTGACGCCAGCCTCCGGGATATGTGCCGGAAACGGCCCATAAACCTTACCATGTTCCGGGAGGTTATCGGCGTGGGGGATGTTAAGAATGAACGGTACGGTCCTGCCTTCATCGCCCTCATCAGGGAATATACCTCTCAATAATTCTGACGGGGGACCACAATCATATCGGTACGACGCAAGGACTTGAGGAGTTCGGTGGTGGCATAGTACCGGTTCCGGCCTATCATGCTGATCTCATCGCCATACCGGAAGCTATTGGTACCCCAATCGCTGGGTATGGGATCATGGATGACCAGGTATTCTCCGTTCAGGGAATAGCCCTTAATGACAATGTAATGTCCCACCGTATCGTTGTAATATTTATCAAAGAGGTTTGTCGCAGGGTCTAAGCGGGAGGTCTTCACCCCATCAGTACGGAACACCGCAATGGCAATACTCCCTGTATCAATAACCTCCATGATATGCTGCACCGACTGGAGGGGTTGAATTGAGGCGGCAATCCCCTGATTCCGTATAACCTTGATAAGCTCTTCAAAACTAGTGCCCCCATCCCCCCGCCAGCCTACAGCCTGACGCACAGCGGACACGGGAAAATACTTGCCAAGCCCCCAGCCAATGGCCATGGACGCCGACGCAGGCCCGCAGTTTGAAGTGGTTCCCGTATTGTACTGAGTCCGGTACCAGTTAAAGTTCACCTCCGTGGCATCGGCGTGGATCGTCGGAATAGGGCTGACGAACACCGAATAGTACTGCCCCGCATGGCCGGCTTCCTCCACGCTTATACCGTAGAACCCTGGTTTTTCAAAACGGACCTTGGTAAAGAACTGATCCGACTCGCTGATATCCAGGGGCGCCGCATCAATAGTCGGATACCGGGCCACACCGGTGATGGTGCCGTTCACCACAAAATATTCATCCGGCGAGCCCAGGGTAATGAACCTCGTGGAACTCTGGTCCGCTACTGCTCCTGGATGGGGTATATCCACATAGAGGGGGTTTGATTTATAGAGATTCCCCGCAGCATCCCGGGCGGTTAAGCGGGCAATATAGGTTTTCGGTGATGAATAGTCATAACTGGGATTGGGCCTGAATCCCTTTTTCCCATCCCCAAAATCCCATTCAAAGGCCAGTAAGTCCTCGGGCAGCGGATTAACGATGAAGAATTGCACCGTAACCCCTGTGCCGTTGTTTCTGATTTCATAATCAATCTTCACATACTTAGTCGTAACACGGGTTGGAGGCGGGGTCTTGGGGGGACGTTTCGCCAGGGCCTGTTCCGCCAGTTTTAAATTCTCCAGGGAAGGAATAGTGATGACCATCCCCTCCCGGATACGGTTCACATTGGAGATATTATTGTAATAGGCAACCACTTCATAGGGGATTTTATAGGCATAGGCAATTTCAGAGAGGGTCTCTCCTGGTCTGATCCGGTAGTTGAAATCAATAGTCCGGTCCTCCTCCTGGGTACCTGCCCCGGTCCCCTCCACCTGTTCCGTCTCCCCAAGGAAAACATCCTCTTGAGCAGCGTTTTCGGAGCTGAGGTTGCCTACCACGTATTCACGGGGCAGGTCAGAAACCTTGATAGCGGTGGAAACAAGATACCCCAGGACAAAAAGCACAGCCCCAAGACAGAACAACCCGCCCATTTTTAACGCCATCGGACTATACCGCAGCCTATCCATCCACACAAGGATATCCTTTATGGAAGTTACCACCGGCACCATCCGACGGCTATGACCACTCCCAAGAAACGACGGACGCAGGCGTTTCACCGGTTTCTGATGTTTAAGAACACCGTCCATTACAACCTCTCAGAATAAAATATAGACCATTAATTAATACCAATCCACCTCCCCTCCGTCTAGTCCTCTCTAGCCGACTGCCGGGTGCTGAGGGCAGCGGGAATGGGCGGCTTTTCCACCGGCTCTGAAGTACTGTAGGAAGCGCCCGCTTCGTTCCTAAAGGGAATAAAACTGACCCGCATCCCGTTATACACATCCCGCCGACTCAAGGTGATAGACCCATCGAGGTCCACTTCCTTCTTAACCTCCATAATATACTGCCGCCCCGGAGGACCCAGAGGCAAGACCATGATACCCCCCGGACTGAGCTGTTTCAGCAACGGGGGCGGGATATGATCAACCGCGCAGGTAACGATGATCTTATCAAAGGGTGCATATTCTTCCCAGCCGTAATACCCATCCCCTAATTTCCGTTTGATAGCGCCGTAGGCAGGATTGGATTTTTCCAGAGCCTGTAAAAGATTATCGGTTTCAGCAAAGAGAGGCTTTATGATTTCTATCGTATAAACTTTGTTGGTTAAATAGCAAAGTATCGAAGACTGATACCCTGAGCCGGTACCGATTTCCAGGACTTTGTCCCCGGGGTTGATATTGAGGGTGGAGGTCATCATAGCCACCACATCAGGATCGGTAATGGTGGCGCCATATCCAATAGGAAGCCAGGTATCAGCATATTCAAGCCCCTTGTTCTGGGATCGGACAAAATACTCCCGTGGACTTAACAGGAACGCCCGCACATCTTCGGGGCGCTTGAGTTCGTTGGATAGCACAAAATCATGGGCCAGCTTCCACCGGTCTCCCAGAAAGGCCGGGGCATCATTACGGTTATCCTGCATCCAGGAAAGCCAGGTTTCCTTAGTCTCGATGGGCATAGATTGGGCGAGCTGAGGTCCGTCGTATTCCTCCTCCGGGGGAGTCTCCAATTTGGAAGGCTCCAGAGGCTGTTCAATGATGCTTTCTACCACCTCTTCATAGGCAACCACTCGTTCGGATGAAGAGGAGACCCGGCCTGAAATGATCAGAATGGCCACAACTCCTATTACCAAACCCGTTACCAACCCCACCGCAACCGGGGTGGAAACGGAAATCTTAAACAATTTCACCGATAATCCTTATTTTATAGAAAAATATAGAACAATAACCAGGACTTGTCAACTATCATCCTCTGAGGAATGAGGAGCAAGGTCATGCCGGATACGAGTAAACGACGGAGGGATTCGGGCAATTCGATGTCATCATACTTTGTAGATTACCACCAAAAGTTTATTTGTAACTATTCAGTCGTATTACAAAAAAATCAAAGAATTAACCGCAGAAAACGCGGAATAACGCGGAATCTTACTTTGAAATCTTCTTTTTCCGCGTCTTTTCGCGCCTTCCGTGGTTTTTATTCCTGATTTTGCATCAACTGAATAGTTACGTTTATTTTTTTACTTTTTTAAAAAAGCGCTTGACACCAATTTTTCTTTCTACTAAAATAAATACATGTATTGTGGGGAACGCCTAAAGCCTACGGGCTTCATGGATATGTATGGTTTGATGCCTACCTTCGCTTTAAGCGACTTAACACACCGCTATGACTTTATTGAAAAGGTAGGGGGGGGGGCCGCCCCCCCCCCGCGCGGGGGGGGGGTGGGTGGTGGGGTGGTGGTGTAA
>JAITNU010000047.1 GCA_031290325.1 Treponema sp. | reverse complement strand
GGTAAATTTTCTATGAAGCCAGCGCGGTGTGTTATATCGCTTAAAGCGAATGTAAGCATCAAATTATACGTGCCCATGAAGCCCGCAGGCTTTGGACGTTCCCCACAATACATATATCCAATATATGCAGAAAAAAAATTGGTGTCAAGCGGTTTTGTAAAAAAAATAAATTTTTGGTGGTGATCTACAAAGTATGATGAATGAAGCCGAAATTGAGGTAAAAGAAGGCCATATCAAAAGCTTTCACATGATTGTCTTGTTTTTTCGAGAAACAATGCGTATCATGAGGTATTAACAACGGTTGCAAACTTAGTCATTATTGGGATAATGAAAGATTATGATTGATATACGAAGTGATACGGTAACCAAGCCTACGGATAGGATGCGTAAGGCCATGGCTGAGGCTGCGGTCGGGGATGATGTATATGGAGATGATCCCACTATAAACGAACTGGAGGCTGTGGGGGCGGAACTTCTCGGTAAGGAAGCGGCGATCTTTGTGCCTTCAGGTACCTTCGGGAATCAGCTTGCCCTCTTTACCTGGTGTAAACGGGGCACTGAAGTGATCCTCGGAGAGGAATCTCATATTATCCAGCACGAGGCTGCGGCAGCTTCGATTATTGCAGGGGTACAGACCAGGCCCATTGCAGCCCCTGATGGGGTACTCTGTCCTGACAGCCTCAAGGTACGGCTGCGGAAGCGGGACCTCCACGCCCCGGAAACCTCGCTTATCTGCCTTGAAAACGCCCATTCCCTGGGCCGCGCAGTGCCCCTGGCAGCAATGGATGCGGTACGGTCCCTGGCAGACGCCTGGGAGCTTCCGGTTCACCTGGATGGGGCGCGGATCTTCAATGCTGCGTGCAGTCTGGGGGTACATGCCAGGGAAATCGCCGCCCGCTGTGACTCGGTGATGTGCTGTCTTTCCAAGGGGCTGTGCGCCCCGGTCGGTTCCCTTCTTGCAGGCCCCCGGACCTTTGTTGATGAGGCTCGGATGAAACGGAAGATCATGGGCGGGGGTATGCGCCAGGCAGGTATCATCGCTGCGGCGGGGCTTATCGCCCTGAAAGAACAGACCCTCCGTCTTGCAGAGGATCATGGCCGGGCAAAAAAACTGGCCTGCTTCCTTGCGGCCCTTCCGGGGCTTATTATCAACCCCGATACGGTGGATATCAACATGGTCTTCTGCGTCTTTCCTTCTGCAGAGGACCCAAAGGTTGCGGCCCGGATCCTGGATGTCTTTGCCAAAAAGGGTATATGCATTAATCCTGGGGATCAGGGGGTGTTCCGGTTCGTAACCCATTACGGAATCGGGGACCCTGAGCTTGCAGCCATTGAGGAAGCGGCGCAGGAGGCTTTTACCCTATGAGTATGTATATGGAACGCCGGGAAAAGCTCTACGACTACATGGCCGAGGAAGGTATCATCATGGTTATGTTTGAAGATACCGAAAAGCGGCGGGATCCTTCGATACGCTGGATGACTGGCCATCCAGGGGATGCCATGCTGTTCCTCTGTGTTGATAAACAAGCCCTGCTGGTCCCCTGGGATAGTAATCTGGCTTCCCGCTTCGCCGAGGTGGATAGGGTGATTTCCTACGCCGAATTTGAACGCCGTCCCGTCATGGCGATCCAGGGAGCGGTGGAGTATTTCAAGATACCCTTTGGTTCCCGGATGGAAATTCCTTCGGAAACGCCGTACCCCCTTTTTTTACGCTATGTGGAGGCCCTCACTGATTTTGATGTGCTCTGCCGTAATGAGGGCATCCATCAGGAGGTTGAGGCACTCAGAGCCATCAAGGATGCCGAGGAGATTCAGCTCTACCGGAACGTTTCAGCCATCACCAACGACCTCATCGATCTGCTGGAAGAAGGCGTCCGCTCTGAAGTGCTTAAAACCGAAGGAGATGTGGCGCTTTTTATTGAAGCTGAAAGCCGCAGGCGGGGTTGTGAGGGTACGGGGTTTGAAACCCTGGCCGCAGGACCGGACCGGAGTTTTGGCATCCACGCATTCCCGGCTTATACCGCAGAACCCTTTGCCACCAAGGGTCTGTCCATCCTGGATTTTGGCCTGAAATACAGGGGATATACCACAGACGTTACCCTCACCTTTGTCCGAGGCCCCCTGTCCCGTGCACAGGAACGGCTCCTCCTCCTTACCGAACGGGCCTACCGGATCGCCCTTGCCATGGTAGAAAACGGCATGGCCACCAAAACCATATCCGCTGCAGTGGATGTTTTTTTCAGCACTTCAAAAAAGACTATGCCCCATGCCCTGGGGCACGGTATCGGTCTCGAAGCCCACGAAGCCCCTGTCCTGCGTAACCGGACTGATAACACCTGGGTCCTTAAACCGGGCATGATCTTTACCCTGGAACCAGGACTCTACGACTCGGTTCATGGCGGCTGCCGTCTGGAAAATGATATACTCCTCACTGAATCGGGGATGGAGGTGCTGACCAAGGCACGGATAATCAGGTTGTAAGTATGGGTATCATCAGCCGTTTTTTCTTTTTGGTGGTAATAACCATGGTGTTCCCATCCTGTTCAAAGACGCTTGCTCAGGAGCCTTCCAAGTCAAATCAGCAAACCACGACGCTGAATGTAACGCAAAATAAGGATCATGCCCAGGTAAGCCGTGTCCTTGATGAAGCAGGTATCCCCCAGGAACATGCCCGAAGGGTTTTGACCACCTTAAGCTCCTTTATGCAGGACCTGGGAGCTGCGCTGCAAGGGGATCCCTACCTCAGAGTCCTGGTGGATAAGGGGCATGCCCTTCCACGGGGTTATGCACCAACGGACCTCATGGAATTACAGAACGGTTCCTACCGTGTAAGCCGTCAGCGCCTGATGTTGCGCCGTCCTGCGGTGGAAGCCCTGGAAGCAATGGCTACTGCGGCCCGGCAGGAGGGAGTCACCCTCATGGCCTCTTCAACCTACCGGTCCTATGCCTACCAGGAAACGGTCTATGCCCGGAATGTCCGGGAATCCGGCCAGGAAACAGCGGACCGCGAGTCAGCCCGCCCCGGGCACAGCCAGCACCAGCTTGGACTGGTGGTAGACTTTGGTTCCATTGATGATTCCTTTGCGAACACCACGGCAGGCCGCTGGATCCTCGTCAACGCCAGCCGTTTTGGGTGGTCCATTTCATTCCCCCAAGGCTATGAACAGGTGACAGGCTACCGGTGGGAATGTTGGCATTACCGGTATGTGGGCCAGAACCTGACGTACTTTATTGACACTTATTTTGGCGGCATCCAGCAATACGCCCTTCAATTTCTATACACCTGGGAACGGAACAGTGAGTAACGAAGTGTGGTAAATTCATTTCTTACTGGAATCCCTTTAACATATACAGGGCTTGACGGCCGTGGGCGCCGGTGAGTACCTGCATTTTGGGGTCTACGATGAGGTCCATATCTTCCAGGGGGATGACGCCGAGCAGAATGCTGTCCGCATCGGAGACGACAAGGGCATGACACGAGGTGAACCGGTCTTCCCATTGGATTCTTACCGGCTCGGTCATCTGGTAGATCGTACTTGTACCGTCCGCGAGGGTTGCCTGACGTAATCCTTCAATGGCAAGGCCCAGCCTTTGGCGGGTTTCTTCATTGATGACGAGGGTTCCCGTGCCGGTGTCTACCATTGCGGTGACAGCGGCGGCACGGATCTGCTGTTCCGGGATAATCCCGCGCTGGGCGATAGTTACATCCCCGGCGTTTTTTAAAATGATGTCTGTATAAATGGTTCCCATAGGGGTTCCTCCTTCTTTTAGTATACTCCAAAATGGTCCCGCTGACGACTTGCCGGGTATACTGCTTTAGTATTGAAAATAACACCGCGAAACGCTGATTGTAGCATATACCAACTTTTGTATGGAAGCAATTTGAACCACTGATGGACACTGATGGACACTGATATTTTCTTTATCCGTGTTAATCTGTGTGTATCCGTGGTTTATTCTTAGGTATACTGCTTTAGTATTGAAAATAACACCGCTCTATCCGATTTTTTGATAATTACAGTCCTTAAGCAGTATATATTAATTAATATTTTTCTGTCAACAACTTTGGGTCGTTTTCTAAAAAATAAAATTATCAGAGCAATTTTTACCCATAAACCACCGCAAGGCAAGTTGCCCTGCTCCTCCGGGTGCAGGCTTTAATCCTTGATATAATTCTTTTATAATGATCGGTTTTATGATAAGTTTGTTCCAATTGCGGATCGGATATATGACGAGCATCTGAAAGAAATAAAGAGAGGAGAATAATTCTATGGCAAAAAAATTTTCGGAATTAGAGGCTAAAATGAGCCCTGAAGCCAGATTGCGGGTTGAACAAAAAGTTAAGAAGGCTTTGGCTGAAATGCCTCTCAATGAACTGCGTAATGCCCGGGGGTTATCCCAAAAAATGCTGGCCGAGGCATTGAACATACAGCAACCAACTATCGCCAAACTGGAACGGCGTACCGACACCCACATTTTGCCAGCCCTAAAAATGCTGCGTATTTTTTTATTCGGGCTGTCAAAACGTCGTATACAGCCGGAATGTTATGCGAAATGCCGCCTTAGATTCTCTCCAAATACCCCCCAAAAACTACTTGAAAAAATAAAAAGAATATGATAGTCTGAAAAGGTAGAATTTTGGAGGACTTTTATGAAAAAACAACCTGTTTATAGAGTTCTGGACACCTTTGCTGGTGCAGGCGGTTTTAGTTTGGGTTTTGAGCAGGCAGGCTGCGTGATAAGTGGGGCTATTGAAATTGATGATTGGGCA
>JAITNU010000142.1 GCA_031290325.1 Treponema sp. | reverse complement strand
CTCCATCCAGCAGGATTCAACCAGCAGTTCAAATTTACGGATCTTAGCGGCAGGTTCAGGTATAACCTGGATTTTATAGCGAGTATTAAGCATGAGATCCAGCGGCACTGCAGATTCTATGCAGCATCCGCTACTACTAATATCCTTTAATGAGACATCACCGTTCACGAGTCCAGGAATATGCGCCTCTGCATGTGCGTTATATCTGATGTTTTCCCGATTTTTAGCCATACTCCATCATATCATTCTGATTGCCCTTTGTCAAATGAAGGACAGGATTTCCCCTCCTATGGCGGTATCTATCCTGAATATAGGCAAATTGCCGCGTAAATTCAGGAATGACCGCAATCTGCTCAAAAGGAACCGGTATGGAGGGGGAATAATGCAGGATCATATACTCGTATTGGCCTGATAAGGGTTGTACTCCGGTAAAGAAAAAACCATGCACTTCAAGGAGACGGCATACAGTAGGGCAGAGCGGATCATTCAAATTGACAAAGACATTGAAACTTTGCTGTTCAAGAGCGCCGTATTGAGCGAGTATTTTTTCGAGAATATCTGTAAAATCAGGACCTGCTTCCCAAACAAATAATTCTCCGTACTGGAATTTTTCATACTGGTGAAATTCATATTTTGTTTGAGACACCTCGCTTTTTGTGTTCCTTTCCATGTTTAACGCATAGTGCACACCAAGCGGCTCATACACATCTTTGATAAAGGCAGAATATGAAGGCGGCGGATACAGCATACCGGCATCGCGTTTTGCCTGGGGAAGACAGGCAACCAGGTGGTTGTGCTTGAACGGCAGAGAGAGACCTGCAAAATTTTCAGCATCCGTATCATAAATACAGCGGTTAAAGAGAAGCCCTGTCATCTGGTACCCCAACTCCTGGTGTATTTTCTGACTTACGGTATCAAGCGTTACGCAATGCGCGTATACGCAAGTAAATGTATCTGATGGTACCGAATCAAGGATGAAACGACAGAGCCGTTTCCCAATATTGAATCCACGCTGCGAGGGATTTACCGTCAGAAGGATGATTATCAGACTTCCTCTAAATAGCGTATCAGTACTCGTACCTGCCATTCCCCCAAGTGTACCATCCGCAAGCTCCGCCACCGCAAAACGGAACCGCTCTGTTTCAAGACCCTCACGTACATAGTTCTCATCGTAAAATTTTGGGTTTTGATAATAATCTCCATGCTGTTTTTTCATCAATGCTATGAGAAGCAGCGCTTCATCAGGATACGCAAATCTGATGGTAATATCCAGAGATTTGCCTTGTTTATTATAAATAGTTATCATTGTTCCTCTTATATTGCAATAATTAAATTATTCACCCCGAAGGTTTCCTCGTATTCGACACTTTGCGCCATTTTCAGGATCATCGCAATCCCCAGTGTTTGACTTGCCCCTGCTTCAGTGTCTTTGTTTTCGTAGTAGTATTCCACGGGATTAAAATGTTTTCCCGAAGCCCGGATTCTCATTGTGATACGTTCTCCGGTAATCATGATACGCACATCCGTATATTCGATCTTATCTTTCCGCAGAGAATATTCATTTACCATTATAAGCATCTCTTCAATAGCAAGACTGATATGCATAGCCTTTTTAGGCGACAATTCATTTTCTTCACAAAAACCGGAAATCCTGCTCGACGCAGTATCCACATCTTCCACGGTGTTTTTCACGGAAAAGTCAATGACAGGGCTATTTTCAATAAGGGTACTGTCCAGGAGCAAAAACCGGGAAAGACGGTGGTTTTTGGTATGCAGTATGCTTGTTACCAGAAAAGCAACACCAAGGGTCGCAGCTTCAGTAAAAACTATACTTATCCACACTGCATTGATACCAGTGAATGGGAACAGCAGCCATACGGGGATGACCATAAACAAAACCAGCCGGGAAACAACAATCATATTGGCAAGGGCGACACGGTGAGTAGCGTTAAAAAAATTAAAAATCATATTGTTAATGAAGGCAAGATTGATGCTGCAGGCAAAGAAAAGTAAACCACGGGCGGCATTTTGGAAAATATCACCGTCTTGAAGTCCAAAAATGAGACCTATTTTTTTACTGCCAAAGAGCACCAAAAGAGCGCAGATGCCTATGATACTGTTTCCTAAAATCAGGGATTTTTTAAGAATAATCCTGATACTACGAAAATCTTTTTCTCCAAAAGAAATGCCAACCAAGGGGAGCATAGGCTGGGATATGCCAAGGGTAACCGCCAATAAAAAATCGGAAACCGCAGATACCAGCGAGTAACTGGGGAGGAAAATACCAGCGCCCATTCTGACAATCAGGATGTTCATGCTTAAGACTTGCACCGCCCGGCAAACATTGTTCAGGGCTGAAGGGCTTCCGGCAGCAACGATGGTAACTATCTGTGTGATCGCCCGGCCCGGATTCTGCAATTTGAGAGGTGAATTCGTATCCCTGAGACAGATTACACCGAAGACAAAGGTGAACGTGGCACTGGTAACCGAAGCAAGCGCCATGCCGCTGATACCCATGTCCAACAGCATGACAAAAATCACACACCCAGAAACATTCAGGAAGCTCAATAATAGTAACATATTCATTGCAGGTTTGGGCTTTCCGGTAACCCTGAGATAATTAAGGGGGATATATAAGAGCAACCAACTACTACCACCTGCGATAAAAAAACGCGCATAGTTGCGGGTACGATCAAACTTCTCCGGGTCAGCACCTAGTAGTGTTACTATCCGATCAAGATTGAACAGTCCCAGAACCGTCATGAGTACACCGATTCCTACCCCAACAATATAGGAGAGGGTATATACCTTGGCACAGAGGTCTTTATCGCCTCTACCCAGGGCAGCACCGGAAATGATGGATGCCCCTACACCTATCAGGGAACCAATCGAGTAATACACCAATACTAAGGGCATCACGAGGGATACAACACTCAATCCCGCGCTGCCAAGGCGATTTCCGATAATCACACTATTGATAAAGCCGCTGGACTGCATTCCCAAGAGGGCAATAATGGAAGGAAACAAATAACGGTATATGAGCTTACCGATAAAAACATCATTAGAGACCAGCCCCTCTTCCTGGTGAGTATCACGCATCCTCTTATAGACCCCGTTTCGCGTTTTCCAGGGATTCGGCAATATGGGCGCTTACAAGGCGTACTTCATGCACCCGCTTAGTTACCTCCTGGGATAACTTCTCAAGCTTTTCAATCTCCTGATGAATTATGCTGCTTTCCTGGTGTATCGCCCCGGTCCCATCCCGTACCTGGGCAGTCGTCTCCTGGATGATTTGTAAGGCGGTGAGTATCTGGCTTCCCCCAGTCGTTTGTTCTTCCACCGCGTTAGTCACCACCGCAAAAGATGAACCCATGGTGTTAATGCCTGCAAATATCTTATCCATGGTACCAACGGTCTCATCGGAAACCTTGGTTATCCCGTCGATATCCTGCCCCATGCCTTTTATTTCCGTGGCAATGGAATTCGATTCCTTGGCTGAAAGTTCCGCCAGCTTGCGGACTTCCCCTGCCACTACCGCAAAGCCCCTGCCCAATTCTCCGGCGTGGGCTGCTTCTATGGCCGCGTTCATAGCAAGAATATTGGTTTGTGCCGCGATGTTTGCTATGGTACCGTTCGCGTTTTCCAGGGCCGCCGCCCGTTCCTGGATTCTCTTTAACTCATCTACCAGTTTGAGCAGGGTTTTACGCCCTCCCTCCGAGGAAGTACTGAGCGTGTTGGTTATGATACTGGTGTCGTTTACAATCAAACGGATCGATGCGATATTCGCTACCATTTGTTCTATCGCCGCTGAGGATTCGGTGATATGGGCCGCCTGGGTCTGTACCGCTTTGTTGAGGGAATTAATATGGGTAATAATGTCTTTTACGGAATCCGATGTCTGCTCTACAGATTTCATCTGTGCACCTGTCTTTGTCTCTATCGTATTCATATTACCGGTGATGATTCCCAGGTCATCGGAAGATCGCGCTATGGTTGCGTTCAGATTTTTACTGGTATCGGTTATCTTTGAAAGATGGGCATTCAGTTCCTCAAAGTTCTTGCACAGATTGTCCCGTATTTTTAACAACGCCCTCTGCAACTTCCCAATTTCGTCAATCCTCAAGCTTTTAATCGTAACGTTAAAATCCATGTCCGCCAAGGCCTCTGCCGCATGCTCAACCTCTTGTATGGGAGTGGTAAGACTATTTGATAAGCGGAGGGCCAGGAAAATGGTTATAAGTGTCGCGAAGACGATAACCACCACCACAACCAGAATAATCATTAAAATAGCATGATCGATCCCAGCGATTGAGGTTTGGGTGAGGGACAAAATACCCTGCTGTATGAGTATTGCCGGGGCGATCACCTCGTTAATGGGAACAACCACGCCGAGACTCCAGTCAATCGTGGAAAGCGGGTGAAAGGCAACATACACCACCGTGCCATCCATCTCCAGTTCCATGATACCACTCTCACGGTTCACCATTTGCTGGGCAAGCTTTCTAAGGGATACATTGTTGCTCTGTAAATAATTTTCACGAATGATATTACCGGCATTGTCGGTGGTGATGCTCGTACTCTTTGGGGTAACGATGACGTGCCCCGTCTCGTCGAGCAGGAAGGCATAACCGGTTTTACCGATTTTGGTCGAATCAATAATCTTGTTTACGTTTTCTGACAAGACCGTTCCATTTGCGGCTACTCCTTTAAATACATGCCTGCCATTCGAGTGATCGTAAAAAGGCATAGCACAAGAGATACTGACGCCTCTGCCTGAAGCATCGGCAAAAATATCAGACCAGGTGAGACCATCTTTTGCTTTGGCCTTGATGTACCATGCACGACTGCGGGCGTCGTAATTTGTCCTGAAGGCCGGGCCGGGCGCGGCCTGTTCCACGTCAATGAAGTATCCTGTTTCCCCGCCGATATAGCTTGTGGTAATGCCCATGTCCGTAACCGTAATCTGACGCAGCATATCGACCACATTCGCCGCAAGGTAGACTTCATCCCGGATAGCAGCAAAGGGAACACCTTCCGCACTTCTGATATGCGGAACAGTGGTTCCCACCTGATCGGGATGCAGATAATCAATCATCCTCGATGCATATTGGTTTTTATAAGTATAAATATTGGTAGTCATATCGGCCAGCATTTTGGTCTGATTCTGTATGGCCGATAGTTTTTCATCAGAAAGAGCGGCTTTATCCTGCGCGAGACCCATAAGCTGTTCCCGCACCTGGGACTTCAATGCTTCCTGGCTATTCTGTGCTGCTGTATTGCCCAGTTGGTAATTATGTTCGATTGACATGTTGCGCATATTAAAAATGCTCGCCATACTGGTAACACCCAAAAGTAGTAAGGCACCCAGGGATGTGGACAAGATCACGGCGAGAATATTATTTCTAATCTTGCTAAATCTAAACTTAGACATCTTTTGTTCTTTAACTCCTCTCTCGAATATACTGACATTATTTTTAAATTACCCCCTTCTCCTTAAACTTAATCAGTTTATTCACCTATGTCAATACCTCAAATCAAAGCTGATGACGAATTTTTAGTCAACGGCTTCCGGTAACTCCGCCGTTCACTACTTTAACCGCGGGCCAGGTACGCTGGGTATACCAGGCATCCGGCTTGGGAAGCTCTTGGCTGAAGCGTACTTCCACATAGTAAACGTACTTTCCCTGTCGATCCTCAAAGAGGATGGGGATATAAGTGTGCCCTTCTTCATCGGTTATGGCGTCTTGATGTAAGTAGAGGGTAAAAATCGACCAGGGATTTTCATAGGCAAGCTGTATTGCCGGTTCTTTATCCCCCGAAGTTTTGTAAAATTTTAAGGTAATCCCTGAATCCACCGGGCTACCCTGGGTCAAGGTAAAGGACTGATTCATGTAAGTGCTGAAACGCTTGGGCTGTTTCTCAAGGGTTGCAACCTCCACATACCGGAAGCGGTTGACCGCCAGTAAGCGTTCCCTGCCAGCCAGGGTGCTTTGTACCGCCACAGGCGGCTGCGCAAGGGTCCATACCAGCGGTTTTTGCTGGTTTGTAACCGTTGCTGCAAACCGGTACAGGGTCTGCGCCCACTGTTGAACCATCGCACCTTTAAAGAGATTGGGATGTATCGTCTCTTGCACCACCGTGGTATCGGCCTGTTCTTCCTGGGTCTGAGCCGCGCCCATATCGCCGAACAGGGCAGCGATGTCTTCCATGTCCGCCAGGGACAAAGCCGTCTGTACCGGCGCGTCGGCGCAGAGGGGGAAGGCCCGCAATTGATCCGCTTTACCTGCAAACTCCTGGAGGCGCAGTTGAATGAAATTATTCGATAAGATGTTAATCCCATTCATGATAAAATCATCCCACCAGCCGATGCGGACTTCCTTTTTTCCCGAATACACGGTCATATAGGATTCTTTCACTTCCTGATTCGATACCTGCCGTAGTATCTTAAAGGCCCCTTCGGGATCAGACAAGAGCAGATCCCAGGCGGAAAGCATCCGATCCGCGTCGGTACTCATGAACTCGGATAACAAGCTGATCCGGTCATTCAGGAACGCGATGGCGCTGTTTTTACTGCTCATCAAATTCGCGGAGAGGGTGATGTCATTGATATTCGTTAAAAATTCAACGCTCTTCACGTACAGATCCTGGAGCACCGTATTGATCTGATAGGGTTTGTACTGGGCTGTCCGGTCTTTAAATTCACTCCACCGGGAAACGGGAATATAAGCGGTATCAGGATACATACCCCAGTAACTGATATATTTGCCAAGATAGTTCCTGAACCCCTGGGTATCATAGAGGGACCGGTCTTTATTCCGCAAAAATTTCGGCAGTTCATTCTGATCCGCCTCTTGGGTAAAGAGATTGGCAAAGGTAACGATGTCGTCGATGATCCGCTTCACGACCCGGGGATCGTAGCTTTTATTATACCGCAGCCCACCAATAGAACTTTGAATGGTGTTACCGGAAAAAGAGAAGAGATTGTTGTCAGGCGATCTGGTTTCCACCACTGTTGCAATGTTTACCTCACTGGTTCTCAGAAAAGAAAGAGCCGTATCAAACACGAGGTATCGGTTGATATATGCCTGTGCCAGCAGCATGTTCCGGGCATTGGCAATCATGATGGCGACTTTTTCATTTTCCTTATAAGCCTTAGTATAGGTGTTATAGGCATCCAGGGCCGTGTCAATATTGTACTGACCTTTCTGCCAGTTGGTTTCAAAATCAGCTTGTCTGATACTGTCCGGAGTTGGTATCTCAATGGCGGAAGCGAGATGCACCAGCTTTTCAACCACCAGAAACAGGGATTCTGAATCTTTACCGTCTTCCATCTTTTTTGACAGGAATTCATTGTCTCGCAAGGTTCGGGCAATCAACTGCAAGTGCTCAAGCTCACCCCGCAGATTCCTGGAAAATTCATTCCGCAACGCCATAACTGCCCCCGGTTCCCCGGTCCCCTGACCTGCGCCCTCGCGGTTGTTGAGCTTTTCTGTTACAAAATCCATATCCTCATTAAAAAGGGCAGTGTACTCTTTAACCGCATAGTTGATGACAATGTCGTTGAACAGATAGTTCGTGATAAGATTATCCCCAAAAGGATCAGCGCTTCCCTCCTGCTTCGTAAAACCCACCGGAATGTTCACCAAAACCAGGACTGTTCTGATTTCATCAAAAAGGGTACGCCCCAGATTGACAAGGCTTTCCTGCCGTGCGATCAGGTTCTTCCAGTCATACACGGCGACCTGCACATCATTAAACAACACCACGTTGTTTATACGGATTAACATATCGCTCATTTCCGCATAATTGGCCACAATCTCCTCTGAAATAATGATGAGCCGTTTGATTTTTCCATAGAGTGAATCAGGATACACCGCGGAACGCTGCCACGCAGAAAGGATGATGTTTATTGCCCCTTGATCGGCTTTCACAAAATCATCGGAATAGATATAGTTGGTATCCATGGTAAAAGAATACTTCCGATCATACTTGGGTATATAACTGTTCAACAGATCCAGCGCGTTGCCTGAAAGTTCCGGCATGAGATACCGGATCATCGGGTCGAGGTTGAACCGGTTTGAGGTGAATACCTGCTGGAGATCCGCTTTTTTTAACTCGTTCAGCAGAGTAAAAGAATGGATCGCCGAGCGCAGTTTCCGGTCAAGCACCACCGGTTCGTATTCCTGTTCGATAAGCCTGGTTCCCATGCTTTTAATCACCGGGGTTCTGATCATGGTGCCGTACAACTGGTTGGTAATGTACACCCGATCCTTATACCCCATGTTTGGCCCGAAACCAAAAACCAGGACATCGGAAAGCCAGAAGCCAAAGGGTGGCTTGAGGGGCATATCCCGGTAGCTCACCGCGTTGAAATAGAACTGTACCCGGGAGGACATCAGCTCACCGGCAATAGGGTCCTCGTTCAGCATATAGTTGTTATCCCTATCCCGTTTGAGGAGGGCGGACTCAAAGGGAGTCCCCTTCTTCAAAAGGACATTCAGGGAATCGTAATAGGCGATTACCTGGGACAGGGCAGCTCCGAGCTTGTTAGGATTGACGTGCGCCGCTACAACCCAGCCGGCACCAGTGAGGACCAGGAACCCGCATAAGATGTACCCGGGGATATGCCGCCGTATCAGCTCTTTTCCGGTAAACACCGCGTGGGGAGAAGGGTTGAAGACCCAGCGGTGCAGCATGTCCCGGATAAAGTACCCCTGGGTATGGGAAGGTGCTGTACCAGGGATCACCAGATCCTCGGTCTTTTGCCCTCCCAGGGCGGCGAGGCCCGGACTAAAGGAAAGCCCTATATCCGTGGCAGCGGTGAAGGAGATCCCTTCAAAAACCGTGTTTCTGGTACCGTGAAAGTTATCCGCACTGAAGAGGACCGAGAGGTAAATATCCAGATTCGCGTAGAGGGCCGCGAAATTTTCCGGGAACACATAGACCTTGCCAGTTACGTCCATGCGGTTTGTACTCCCAGGGTTTGCCAGTGAAAGTATCTGTTTAGCCCCCAGACGCAGCCGTTCCAGAAGCCCTTCCCAGAATACTTTGAAAGGTTCTTCCTCATACAGGGAGGAGCCATTTTCAAAGCCCAGTATCTGATGCCGTAATTCCCCCCGGATACCCCCGGTGTACTCTCTGAACCCGTTCACCATATCGAGCTTGGTTACGATCACATAACAGGGCAGACTCATACCGCTGGCGTGTAATAGGTACCCCAGTTCATTGGCCATGAGCACCGCTTTCTTGTGAGATAAGCTGTCACTGTCCGCCAGGAGCGCATCTGCGGGAATCGTCAGGATGATGCCGTTCAGGGGCTTGCGGCGGCGTTTGTGGCAGATCTCCCTGACAATGTAACTCCACTCGGCGCTGCTGCCATCGAGCCAGCGGTCAAAAAAGACCCTGCCGCTCACATCGTAGATCACCGCCTTGGTCCCCAGCCACATTCGCACCGGCAGGCTGCTCTTGCCCTCATTATCAGAAGCAAT
This sequence comes from Treponema sp., assembly GCA_031290325.1. Lineage (GTDB taxonomy): Bacteria > Spirochaetota > Spirochaetia > Treponematales > Breznakiellaceae > JAITNP01. The sequence goes on along the minus strand of JAITNU010000142.1, from coordinate 6,612 downwards.
GGCCTTCTCTTCGGTAGAAGGGATCAGTTCCAGCTCACTGTCCCGCAATAATGAGGATTTACCTGACCGGGGTTCTCCCAACAGTATGTACCAGGGAACCCGGTACAGTCCCTGTGCATGCTCCACTGCAAGGGTGAATCCCCGTTTCAACAGCTCATTGATCCGGGCGATGCTGTCCGAGAGTATCTGCTTGGCTTTGGTATGCTCATCCCCGCCTTTGACCAGTTGGGAAAGATGCCGCCATACCTTGAGGTCCTGCATGATGTCCTGGGTTTCTTTTTCCTTGATGCGTTTCCGCCGCATTTTCCGAATCAGGGGTACGACAATGAGCAGCACCAGGATCAGCAGCACAATAACCAGGATGATCTTCGCCAAGAGGCTGTCCCGGATGAGGGTTACTAGTGAGCTGAAAAGACCGGCGAGGGATTTGAACATAGGTTAGTCTCCGTTGTTTGGGGAAACACCACCATCTTCGAGGGGCGTCTCGTAGAGGATACCGCTTGATTTTGGTATCGCGTTTTCCGTGGCAGTGGACAACACGTGACGATACCGCTGGGTGGTCTTCATAAAAGAAGAAAAATTAATTCCAAAACAGAGCACCATAAACACCAGTGATGCAATCAAGGCAATATGGACCGGCAAGAGCCGGGGCCGTTTGAAAGGAGGGCGCTTTTTGACCGGAACCGCTACCAAAGGCTCGGCTTGAACGTTAAAATCATCCGGGGCTTTAGCGGCGCAGCGTTTCATACAGGTTTCGATATACCCATAATCGGAACGGTGGTCCCCATCAAAGCCCAGTCCCAGCATCAGGTAATACAGGGTGATGGAACTCCCTGACTCAGGATCATCCAGGGCGGCAGCTAAGAGGTTGAAAAATTTTTCATCTCCTGAGAGTTCGTTATACCGCCGCGCCAGGTCCCGCCATTCCCCTTTAAAGGAAAAGTTCCCCTCTTTGACCAGGTAGTCAATGAAGAAGATCAGGGGCCGCTCTATACGGGCATATTCCCGGGAGAGATCGGGGTTCCTCGCCGCCTGGGTCTTGGCTTTTTCCAGGAGGCTATCAATAGTACGCTGAAAGGTTTCCCGCTCAGGCTGGATACCGGTGTTCACCAACTGCCAGTAATTACAAAGCCCGGTTAACACCGGCCGGCACAAGTGCTCAAGTTCACTCACCGTACTTTACTCCAGCACCGTGATGAAGAGGGCGGTTTCAAGTCCTGGAAACAGGTTATGGGCAAAGTCAATCACCACCCCTTTCTCCTCGCATATTTCCCGCCACACCCGTGCAGATTCCTCAAGTTCCAGTTTGAACCAGATGGTCCGGTTCAGCACCGGCAGAAAACGCGGAGGGTAGCGCATCTCCGTGAGCTTAATGCCCCGGGTACGCATGGATTTTGCCTGGGGACTTATCAGCTTGAAGGTATCCCCGTGCTCCAGGGCCTTGACCACCTCGTAATCCTCGGCATCGGTGTGTACCGCCAGGTATAGCTCCTTGAAGCGCAGGATGTCTTCGGTTTCCAGGGGCGCAAAGAGATACAACCCGTTGTCAATCAGGGAGAACTCCCGCTTAATGTAGCCCGCCCCACCTTTTGCCACAATAAACGAACGGATATCGTTGATAAGCCCGGTAAACTGGGGGCCGCTGTCGTCATGAACATACCGGGCAATCTCTCTGACGCCGTTCATGGGGTTGAGTCCCATGAGTTCCGCCAGAAAGGAACTCAATTCCAGGTACAGCCCAAAGGGGGAGCAATGGCCGGACATGAGTAGCGAAGAGAGCCGGGTTTCATAGAGGTTCAACACCCGCAGGAACAGCACATTATGGGCGTCAACGCCAGAAAAGTTATCGGGCTTGAACTTGGCGATAGTCAGGTTGTTGAGCACTTTATCCCTGCAGCGGCGGATATCTACCAGGAGTCCCTCGGCAGTACTGAACAGGGGGCTATCGGTACTGAACAGCATGAAGGGGGGAAGGTACTTTCCGTTGACCGTTACCGAGGCTTCCGCATTGTCCCGGGTAAGCACGGTGAGCTTCAGGAGCGGCAGGACCTGCATATCCCTGGTATCATCAAGGTTCGTTACAAACCGGGCGTTAATCCGGCGGGTGATCAGGGTGATTTCATTATCCCCGGAATTTTCATCCCGCTGTCGTTTTTTCTGGGTAAGATACCGCTTTTTTCCCGAGGGGTCCCCTTCATCCGTCAGGTTTCCCTCATATTCCGACCACTGGGGGACTCCCACATACACGGTTAACTCCGTGGGGTGCTGCTTTAACACACCGTTTAAGTCCAGGGGTTTTAGGATACAGTTCCCTGGCTCGGAGAGTTCGAGCCCGTCGGGCATGATCGCAGAAAAGCGCCGCACCGCGACCCGGGAACCGGCCAGGGCCTCGAGGTCCAGCTCAAAATCAATAAGCCCATAGGTATAGGGCAGCGCAAAATACCGGTTGAGCCTGATATACTCGGCGTTGAGCCGCTGCAGGTACTGAAAATGATGGGGCTGTAAAAACTGGCCATCGTTCCAGTGTAACAATTCTTCAAAACGCACCGCATACTCCTTATTTTTGTGCCGGTTGGACGCCTGCCCCTTCGGTATTCGCCGGAGGCTTTGGCTGCGGGTCCGTTGGTTTTATGGCAATTTGACTCACTTTTTTTGGTTCAATCTCAAAGTACATATTTTGTACCGGCACTTTCTTTTTTACCGGAACAAACAACATCCGCGGATCCGGTGAAGGCGGATCAGCCTCTGGGGGCAGGCTGGCGATGAGCATCAGGTTCCTGGGTTTTTTCTTCATCCATTTAAACCACATCTCATCCTTGGGCAGTATGCTGACTGGCACGGTGTTTTCATCGGAAAAGAACATGGTGAAAGGCGCAATCTTCCCCCGGATCATGCTGTCCGGGGCAAAATAATCTTCAACCCCTGCAGCCTTGATGTCATCGGTTTCACTTTCCGTTACCAAGGCGAGATCCACTTCTATTGAGGGGTACATAGCGTAATACTCCTCCACAAGCCCTGAAATGCCGGCCATGAAATTGTACCTGGTGGCGCACCCGGAAAGGGCCACACTGACCGCAAAAACCACCGCGATCCAGAGGCTGCACATATTTCTGCTCCTTACCTTACTTAATGACGGTACCGGATTCTGAAAACTTGACATAATGGGAAATAATACCTTACTTGGAAAAAAATGCCAAGACCCCCCTCATGGTTTTCTTCCGGTGTCATGCTTATTCCGGTTTCCATCGTTTGTAACCAGTGTTCGGCGTTAGTTTTGGTACCTCACCCTGCACCGTATCACCGCCTGGTGGCACTACATCGGACTTCTTTTCTGCAGAGGTTCTTTCCGGTGGGGGAACTGGTTTTTCGTAGATGGGTTTCTCTGTACTCAGACTTTCATCTTTCCACCGCTTATAGCCCGTATTTCCATTCATAGGGTTCTTCTTTTCTGAGGACCCACTTTCAACCGGCGATACCGGTTTCTCGTGGGGAGCAACGCGGTCACCGAGGCTTTCCTCCCAAATATCCTTGCCGGTTAAGACCTCTACCCCCAGGTTGAAGTACAGCTCGTATCGCTCCTTGAGTTTCCGGGTTCCTCCCTTATGTAAGGCGCACATCAACAGTACCTGAGACAAGCCGTTTGCCGCAAGTCCCGGCGGGGTGGGAACGGTCTGCTCGCCCATAGGCATAAGATTGCCGTAGGCCCAGAAGGCACTGAGCGAAAGCAGGCCCGCCGGAGTGTCCGGACACTCGTTCCCAATATCCAGGCATTTCTGACTGTTCTCCGCGTCCGGGGCGGCCACCCAGCGGTACACGGCGGCAAGGGCGTTGTCCCGGAGCTTCTTTTCGTGTTCTGGCACTTTCGGGGGGATGACGGATTTTATCGTATCTACCGTTTCTTTTTGCACCGCCTGGAGCTTGGCTTTTAGTTCATCGGCAGCTTTGAAGATGGGAGAATTGGGATCGACCTCGTTCCGGTCTTCGTGGAGCCGGGCGCCGACTTTTTTAAGCAGGTCTATGGGATGTATGCCGTGCACCTTTTTGAACTGCTGAAAAGCGACTTCCACCGCCTGTTCAAGCAAGGCCAGCATTTCCGGATCCGCATTGGCCCGGGCCGCCTTGGTCTTGGCCCGGGCTCCGGCCAGAGCGGCTTCCGCCTGAGCCTTGAGGGCCGGATCTACTTCGGGAGGCTTGATCTTGGCGAAATCCGGCACCGTAGGGGTAAAGTTGGTTCCTATATCGGCAATGTCCCGGTCTACTGCGGGGTTTTCCTTTAGTTCATCGCCCAGCGCGTTGACACAGCGATAGAGCCACCAGACTCCGGCCCGGCGGTGCACGACATAGGCCAGGAGTTCGCAGGCATCCTTGAATTTTTCATGCTTGGCAAACTTGTAGGCCATCTCCTCGACGCCGTTAACGCCGGCATAGAGTTCCGCCAGATCTGGACGGAGTTTATAGTTTTCTTTTTCCACCGCTTCCGCGAGCGACAGATACCGGAGCAAGACAAAGTGTTTATTCAGCCAATCAAGTTTATCCGCCATTTACATTCCTTTTATCAAAAAGCTTCCTTATGTCATCTTGAGCGCTTTCGTTTCTATGTCCGAAGCGCCGGCCTTGGTTCTCAGGGCAGAAGCGCCGCTTTCCGCAGCGGTTGCCTCACCGGTCTGGGCCCTCGCCTCGGTCTCCGAGGCTTTGACCTCGCCGTTGGCTCCGGCCACCTTATCCTGGGCCAGTTTGCCTTCCGTTTCGGAGCCTGCAGCTTCGGTCTTGCTTATCGCGACGTCGTCATCAGTAGGTTTTACCTCTTTGTCACCGGCCATCGTGCTGCTCTTGTAGTTGGTTGTCATGAGTTTTGATAACACCGCCCCCGCGGCGGCTACCAGCGCGGCGGTGGCAAGTGAACCAATTACCGGCATCACATTTTGAATAATGCCGTCTTTCATCTTTGCATCTACTTCCATGATTACAACTCCTCCGGTAGATCTACCTTGTTATTTTCGTCCACAAAGCCTTTGATGGTGGTGGAAGCCTCCGTCAAAATGCTCGCCAGTTCGGTAAGATGTCCCGCCAACTGGGTGCGCCATACGCCCTGGGTTATCGCGGGGGTCGGCGTTGCCGCGTCTGTCTGGCTCTGGATATATACGGACTGTTCTTCCGCAGCCTCGATTGATATGTTGCCGGTGGACTTGAGCTCAATCTGGGCTGACTTTGAAGTCCACGAAGCGACAAGAAACCCGGTAACAATCTCGATGATGCCGTTATCAACAGTCAGGGCGGCGACATTCAATTTGTCCCGCGCCTTTGAATCAAACGCGTCGCCAAGTCCCTTCTCGACCGCGGTATAGGTTAAAGCGGTCATCTTGAGTATGGTCTCCAGTATGTTGACGAGGAGAAAAACCATATCATTATTATCACGTAATGCCATTATTGCCTCTTTTTAAGCTCAGACGACGGCGGATCGAACGTCGTGTCAGGCTGGTAATCTGGCGGAACATATTCCTTGTCCACCGTAGTGATATCGATCTCCTGGTCAAATTCGTCGGTAAGGCCGGAAGACGCGTTCTCCTTGTTGAGCTTGTCAAGTTGTTGCTGCGCTTCGTCGGCGATCTTCCGTTTCTCCTCCGCGGTTTGCTGTTTGTTTACCGTATCCTCCCTGGCATCCATAAGCTCCTTGTTTTTCTTCTTCATATCATCGTCCTGGGCCTTCGAGCTTGCGTCCAGTTCGTCTTGCTTTTTCTTGGCATCAGCGGCATCTTTCTGCGCGGCCGTCTTTTTGGCATCGGCGTCATCGGCATCCTTCTGGGCCAGCTTCTTATTCGTTTCCGCGTTATCCGCCTCCGCCTTCTTTCGCGTGGCGTCTGTCTGCGCGTCATCAGCCTCGCGGCGTTTGGCGGTCGCGTTATTCTGCGCGGCGTCGGCAGCATCATTGCTGGCGTTGGCTGCCGTTTGCGCGGTATCGGCTTCCGTCTTCTTTGTGGTGGCTGCCATTTGCGCGGTATCGGCTTCCGTCTTCTTTGTGGTGGCTGCATCCTTGGCGTCCTTGGTCTCTTTTTTCTTCGTCTCGTAATCATCCCTGGCTTCTTTAGCGTCTTCTTTCTTTTTAGCGGCGGTGTCCGCAGCTTGCGTGGCTTTTGAGTCTTCCACAGCCGCGCTTGCCATATACATATTGGCCTGCTGTTGGGCGCTTCGGAGCTCTGATTGTTTTGTTGCAATATTCTGATTCAGATCATCCATCTGTTTCTGCAACGCTTTCTTCTCTTTACCTTTCGCTTTGTTTATCTCGGCTTGAAGAGCATTTTTCTGGCTAACCAGAGCATCCATTTCTTCCGTTTTCACTGCAGCGGTTTGCTTCTTCTCATCTCGGGACGTGTTCGCGCTGTCCGCCGTCTGCTGCTTTTTGTTGGCATCGGCTTCAGCCACGGCGACCTCTTTTTCAAGTTTATGAGTCTCTTTTTGTGCAGCCTTTCGTTCTGCATCCCTGGCGGCAACTTCGTCTTCGGCTTTCTTCAATGCGGCGGCATTGGCATTAGCCTCGGACTGGGCATCATCGGCAACTTTCTGCTTCTTCGCGGCCTCCGCATTGGGCTCCTCGGCGGCTTTCTTCTTGGCAGC
>JAITNU010000113.1 GCA_031290325.1 Treponema sp. | reverse complement strand
CCGTGGGATAACAAAATCAGGCACCGCAACCGTGACGTTCTGGGGCAACTTCTGCCGTATATCCGCCACCGCCTCGTTCAATGCGCTTTCAAAGGTGTTTTGCGCAAAGACCCGTACCGTAGCCAGGCAGACCACAAAGAAAAAAGCAATCCGTTTCATACTATCCTTCCTTAAATTTTCACAGATTAAATCAATATACATCCAATGTGCTACCTTTGCAAGCAAAAAAACGCTATTACCCATTATGGGACTTTGTGTCTCAGGAGAACGGTGAGCCTCTCTTGTTTAAAAAGGCAAGAGCACCTTGATACCTATTCTGAAAGCAGGTAATTCAACGTAAATCACCTCTCCCACCAGGAGTTGCAGCCAACCGGGGTCCCCAGTTCCCTTGGAAAGGGACCCTTCATAATCCTTATTGAGGAAATAAAAGGCCGCCCCCAGTTCAACAAAGAATTTGACCCATACCGGGGTTTCCCACTCATAGCCCAGAACGAACAGGGCGCTGGCAGGACTGAAATCATCAAACCCAGGGGATTCAGCATTAAACCGGGCGAACAGGGTTCCTGCGATATATGGTTTCGGCAGATACGGCTCAGGGCCGCGGAAACGGTACCCGGCACCGATACCGGGCATGAGCAGGGGCCGCTGATTAAAACTGGTATGCAGGGGCTCATCACTGTTGGAGAGCAGGATGCCGAAGAACTGTTGCTGGAGTCCGATGCTGAAAAACCAGCCGTAGGATTTGAGATACCGGGATACCCATAGTTCAGGGAAACGGCTCTGGAACAGGCCGACATCAACTGAAGTGGGAAAAAAGCGCTGCCGGGGCAGGGTCAGCACTGAGTGCTTCTTATCCGCCATAAAAACGCCTTGCCGCCTCGTGTAGCGTTTGTGGACCATCTCCCAGGCGTAGGTACCGGGCATGGGTACATCCAGGAACAGGGATTCTGTATCCGGGATTTTCAAAGGCTCCTTGGTGAAGCCGTAGACCAGGGTTCCCGGAGGTCCTTGTATCTGGAAAACAGGTTTGATAATGGTTTCGATAAACGCATCCAAATCAGCGCTGAGGGGCAGCCAAAAATAGGACAGGAGATCCGCTTCCAGGGGGATGTTTTCCTGAAAGGTATGTTCAACTTGTAATGCTGAAAAGAGCTCTTTAATAGAATAGCGTACCTGGGTATAGGGAACATCAATATCACCGGTTATATGGATATCCACAAACACGGGAATTCCCCCTGATATGGCCTGGGCAACCGGATCCGAACCATCGGCGCTCCGCAGTACCTGGGCTATCCTTGAGGCGTTACCCAAAACGGATTCCAGAGCATAATACCAGAATTCCCGCTCAGGAAAGGGACCGGCATAGGCATCCCATATCTGAACCCCTGCGGACTGGGCCAGGAAATAGAAATCCTCATCAAACTCAAGATGGTACAGTACCTTAAGCCTGCCGTCTTCCTGGGCAGCCAAGCCCCCGGAAAAGAACAGCCCCATCACTGAAAAAAATACAAAAAATAACCAAAGCCTGTTTACTCGTGTTACCATTTCAGCATAATCCCAAAAGAAACATATAAGCCGCTGTCAACCTTATCCTCCCCAAAAATACCCCGATTATACGCAAAGACCTTGGGAACCCGCATTTCCGCCTTCACCGCCCATTGGGAAAAATGATATTCCAGGTCCACCCACAAGGGATCCGTCAGAATATTGATGTTTCCCCCGGCAAAGGCCAGGGATACCCCTGTGCCAACTGCAATACGGACAGGGAAGTCCTTTTTCAGCTGGATATAGAGGCCCGGACTAAAGCGCACTTCCTGATGGAGTAAACGCTCCAGACCGGATAAGGGCGATTCATCCCTCCAGAAGGCCCAGTCCAATTTCAGAAAGAATCGATCCCGCAGGACATGAAAACGGTATTCAAAATCCACGGAATAATATTCGATTCCCCGGAATTCAGTTATAAAGCTCAAGGCATGCCGGGTCTTTTTCTGGAGCACCGGCAGGGGGACCACCTCATCGGTGATACCCTTGGGCAGGGAAAAGGGCTTTGACCAATACCCCTGCTTCACGGCTACTCCATAGACCGGGGCGCCCTCAACAAACAGCACGATTGGCGTGGTGAGTTCTCCCTCTTCAATGGTCCCCCCAAAAATTCCCGTTTCAGAACCAAAATAGATCCCTATCCCGTGCTGGGGAGAGCTGAAGCGTTGCCCGTGACTGACGGCAAAATTCCCGTCGAAACGCTGGTCCGGGAAGGATTTCTGCCAGTTCTGGACAACGGTATTGGCGGAGCTTTCTGTGGGGGTTTGGGAGGAAAGGCCAACATAGAGGGATACCACAAAAGCGTCGGAAGCCCGGAAAAACCCTTCTGCCCCGTCGTAGATACTGATACGCCAGGAAAGCCGTTCTTCACTGAACCGGGTATACACCGTAATCCCCCAGCGAACCCCTGCCTCGCGGCATGCCACCTGAATCTGTTCAGGGGAAATTCCTTCGAGATTATCATCGGTCACCTGGTTCTGCCGGATTGTTATACCCACTGGGGAAAAGGCATTTTCCGTGGCCTGTGCAACATAGTCAATACTACGGCGAATTTCAGGATCCTCCTGTTCCGCATACCCCTCACGACTGATGAAGAGTATAGCTGCCGCTGCATCAAGGGCAGCCGGTTCATTCGGTGGGGATTGGGCTTCCAGGGGAAGAATCAAGAGCGCCATACTCAGAAACACCATATATCCGAGGACACGCGGGACCGTACTATGCACCATCATTTTTCCGTCATAATTTCAACCCCGTCCCACTCAGGAGGAGGCGGATTCTTGCTATAGATCCGGCACCGTTCCTCAAAGCGGAGGGCCGCTGGATCCTTGGGAAGTATGGTCAGAATTTTCTCAAAGACCATAAGGGCCTTTTGAAAGTTCCGATCATAGTAAAGTTTAACCCCTTCTGCGTGGTATTTCCAGACTTCTGTTTCAGCTTTATTTAACTTCAAGCGGGCGGTCAGGATAGGAACCCCCTGGGACTTACCCTTAACCGCCACGCGGTCAAGGACCCGGCAGGGAAGTTCCCGGGGCAGCTTTTCGTAAACACTTTCGGAAAAAAGTACCGCTTCCTTGTATTTTTTGGTAAGCCCTTCCAGCCGGGAGGCCAGATTGACCGCGTCGCCAATCACCGTATAGTTCATTTTCTTGTCACAACCGATATTGCCCACCGTTACGATCCCGTAGTTGATCCCTACGCCGATGTGGAATTCCGGTGCCCCCAGCTCAGTCTGGATTTTGTTAAAATGATGCAGGGCATTCATCATTTCAAGTCCCGCCAATACCGAAGCCAGGGCGTCGTTGGCGTGGGCCAACGGGACACCGAAAATCGCCATGATGGCATCGCCGATGTACTTATCCACCACCCCGTTCCGATCCATGATAACATTCACCATGATCGAAAAATACCGGTTCAGGGAATTGACCAAATCATCCGGCGCCATCCGCTCGGAAATGGTGGTAAAACTCCGGATATCCGAAAAAAGAATGGCGATTTCCTGGTTATTACCCACCAGCATCCGTTCAGGATTGACAAAGACCCCCTCGATAACGTCATTCGGCACATACAACTGGAAGATATTACGGATCTTCATTTCCCGTTTCCGGGCCACTGCGGTATCAAAAGCGTAGTGCTTAATCTGCTCATAGGCTTCTGCAAGGGTCTTGAGCATGTAATTAAAGGTTGCAGAGAGTTGTCCAATTTCATCTTTATAATACACCGGCACCTCTTCCGTAAGACTATTGGAGTCGATGATGTGCCGCATAGTGGTCACCACTATTTCTATGGGTTTGGTCAAATACATAGCCATACTCACCATGAGCAGAACTCCCACGATCAAAGCGCCCAGGAGTATATACAGGGAGGTTCTGAATATCTGTTCCACCGCACCGTAAAACTGGCTCCGTTCTTCAGTAACAAAAATATACCAGGAAAAGGGGGGAAACATGATAGTATAGGCCACTCGGGTTTTGTTTTCAATTTTGACGGTGAGGAATTCCCGGGAGTTCCCGTTTACCAGGGACCGGAGGATCGCCTGTTCCTCTGGGGAAGGAAGCACTGGACCGACGTTCATGGCAAGATTACCCTCGGTATCCAGGGCAAAAATAGTCTGTGTATCGCTTCTGAGCAAAGCCCGGGAAAAATTCTGCACCGCCAGTTTGGCGGCATCTTCCATAAGGGGATTACCCACTGCGTCATTTTCGATCAGCAGGTTCCACTGCCCTTCGGCATAATCCCGTATTTCCTCAGCCATAAAATCAAAGAATTCCACAGTCAGTTGATTTACCGAAGAAGCGGCCAGCAGATACGAAGCCCCCCCTACCATCACAATAGCGACGGTCAAAAGCGGTAATACGATCAAAAGAATTTTCACCCTGATTTTCACATGGATAGTATATAGGACTATAGGTAATTACTCAATATCATAAAAAAACGCAAAGTTCCCAGAGCAAGAATACATTCTCCTCTGTGTCCTTTGCGTTAAAACACCGCGCTGTACCTATTACAGATTCCTCCCCCGGAGCCGTCCCCGTTTGGTCAGCCCTTCATGGTGATGCATCTTTAAAAGCCCTTCAACCTGACTCATAGTATCGAGGTCCACTCCAACCAGAATCAAAAGCGAAGTGCCCCCCATCAGGTAGGATATTGAAGAGGGGAAGTTAAAAAGTCCCTGGATGATGGTTGGGATTATGGCGATCAGGGCCAGGTACAACGAGCCGGGCAGTACGATCCGGTTCAATATCTTGGTGAGGTATTCCTCGATCCGCTCTGCCCTGATCCCTGGTATGGAACCGCCGTTTTCACGGATGTTCTTGGCAATTTCTATGGGATTCAGGCTTACCTGGGTATAGAAATAGGCGAAGAATATGATGAGTATCACATATAACACGTTATATAGCCCGCCGTGGGGGCTTAATACCCGTGAAACCGTTGCAAGCCATGCTACATTACCACCGATGGTCGAAGCGATCTGCAAAGGGAAGGTCAGGATGGAGGATGCAAAGATAACCGGTATGACCCCAGAGGGGTTGATCTTAAAGGGAATGTAGGTATTCTGGGCGCCGTACATACGTCTGCCCACCACCCGTTTCGCGTAATTCACCGGAATCTTCCGCTGCCCCTGCTGTTCAAAGACCACCAGGGCAACCACCGCCACAAACATGGCAAAGACCACAATCACAAACACCAGGTTGAGGTCCCCATTCCTGACCCGGCCAAAGAGTTCCCATACCGCATGGGGCAGCCGGGCTACAATACCGGCAAAAATCAGCAGCGAAATACCGTTGCCAATACCCCGCTTGGTGATCTGTTCCCCGATCCACATGAGGAACATAGTTCCTGTGGTTACGGTGAGCATGGCGGTCAGGGTAAACTGCACCATGTTCATGCTGAGGAGATTTTCCACACTCCGGGAAATGCTCTGGGCATACTGGGTTACCGCAAAGGACTGGATCAGACAAACCACCACGGTTCCAATACGCTGGTAGTATTGGATCCTCTTCCGCCCCCCCTCCTCCTGGGATATCTTCTTCAACCCAGGAAACACGATGAGGAGGAGCTGCATGATGATCGACATTGAAATGTAGGGCATGATTCCCAACATAAACACCGAGAAATTGGAGAACGCGCCCCCTGCAAAGAAGTCAAGATAATCGACAATCGCGTTGCCGGAATTTTGCTGGGAAAGAAAATAAGCGTTCAGTTCCCGGACATTGATGCCCGGAATGGGAAGTACCGCGCCGATACGGAAAATAACCAACATCAAGGCGGTAAAGATAATACGTTCCCGTAGTTCTTTTACTCTGAAAATACCGACCAATGGATTAGCCATGTACCATGTTCCTATTAATGATTATGTATTACGCATCAGAGCACCGGCGACACTCTCAGTGGTGCCCACGAGGGTGCTGGTCCCACCGGCTTGCTCAATTTTTGCTTTTGCCGAAGCGGACAAGGCCCCGATAGTAACGGTGAGCTGCTTGGTGAGTTCCCCATTGCCGAGGATCTTTACCGGCAAAGCCCCTTTGATAAGTCCCTTCTTGAGGAGGGAAATAGTATCAACCGTTTCACCTGCGGCGTACCGTTTCTCTATTTCTCCCAGGTTTACCACCTGGAATTCCTTTTTAAAGGGATAATTACTGAACCCCCGCTGGGCAAGCCGCCGGTACAGGGGCATCTGCCCCCCTTCAAAGCCCACGTAGGTCTTACCACCGGAACGGGCCTTCTGCCCCTTATTTCCTTTCCCGGCGGTAGTTCCCCTGCCCGAACCCTGACCCCGGCCAATGATACGTTTCCGTTTATTGGCTCCTTCGGGGGCATGTAAGTCAAAATCATGCATTATTTAAGTTCCTCCACCACAACCAAATGAGCAACCAGCTTGATCATCCCCCGAACAGAGGGTGTATCTTCCTGTTCATTGGTGGACCCAATTTTTCGGAGCCCCAGACAACGGACCGTAGCCCGCTGTTTGGGAAGCGCCCCAATGGTACTGCGTACCAGACGGATTTTAATTCGTTCTGCCACGGCTACCCCCATAGTTCCTTGAGGGATTTACCCCGGTTCTTGGCAATGGTCTTGGCGTCCATCATCTTACTGATACAATCAAAGGTCGCCTTGACCACGTTGTACTGGCTTGAAGCCCCAATGGACTTACTCAGCACATCGGTAACCCCGCCGGCTTCCATGATGGCCCGGACCGCACCGCCGGCGATGATCCCCGTGCCGGAACAAGCCGGCCTGAGAAGCACCCGGGATGCTTTGAACAAGCCCTGAATCTCATGGGGGATAGTTCCATTCTTAACCGGCAGGGGTACCAGGTTCCGCTTTGCCTTTTCAATGCTCTTCCGAATGGCTTCGGAAACATCATTGGCTTTTCCAAACCCATAGCCCACCTTACCCTTCCGATCCCCCACGACCGTCAGAGCGGAAAACGAAAACCGGCGTCCACCCTTCACCACCTTGGCGGTTCGGTTGAGCTTTACCAGCTTTTCGATAAATTCCTTGTCTTTTTCCGAATTTCTATCCCGGTCTCGATCCCGTGAATGTTCCATGCCGCCCCCTAGAATTGAATCCCGGCTTTCCGGGCTCCCTCGGCCATTGCTTTTACCAGGCCATGATATAAATACCCATTCCGATCAAACACAATGGTTTTGATGTCCTGCTCAAGGAGCCGCTTTCCCAGGAGCTCCCCCAATTGACCGGCCCCTTCCACGGTCCGCTTGATACTTTTCAAGTCCTTTTCCAAGGTTGAAGCGGACGCCAGGGTATGACCCTTGGTATCGTCAATGATTTGTATGGACAAATGACGATTACTCCGGGTAACGGTCATCCGGGGCCGCTCCGGAGTACCGGAAACAACCTTGCGGATATGGATTTTCCGCTTAAGCCGTTTTCTGTCTTTTTCGACCATGTTTCGCAGCATACGCTCTATCCTATTTAACGCCGGATTTCCCGACCTTCCTTCTGATGTGTTCATCCTCATACCGGATCCCCTTACCCTTATAGGGTTCAGGGAGCCGGAGCTTCCGTACCTGAGCGGCAAATTCACCAACCTGCTGTTTGTCAACGCCACTCACCACCACTTTGCCGCCTGGTTCCACGGCCACCGAAAGGCCATCGGGAATACCCACGAAGAGATCCGTGGAATACCCCAGGCTCATGGAGAGGACCTTGTCCCGCACCTCAGCCCGATACCCGACGCCGGTAATAATCAGGGTCCTGGTAAAGCCCGTGGAAACCCCCACCACCATATTGTTGAGGAGGTTGCGGTACAGGCCATGGAAGGCCCGGGTCTGTTTCTCTTCATTGACCCGGCCCACCACGATTTCATCTCCCTGCCCTTCAAAGGTGATGACCGGATGATAGGCCTGGGTCAATTTTCCCTTAGGCCCTTCCACGGTCATAACCTCATCCTGAAAGGTAACTTTTACCCCCTTGGGGACCTTAACCGGAATTTTTCCGATTCGTGACATACGTTCCCCCTTACCAGACGGTACAGATGATCTCGCCGCCGACTTTTTTTTCAGCGGCCTTTTTACCAGTGGTAACCCCTATCGACGTTGAGACGATAAGCGTTCCATATCCATTGTAGACCCGGGGCATATTCTTATAGCCCATGTATACCCGGCGGCCTGGTTTCGACACCTTTTCAATGCCGTGAATAACCGGTCCGGTTCCTTCATCATATTTAAGAAAAATCCTGATGACGTTAAGGCCATCCTGATTGACCTTCTTAAAGTTCTTGATATACCCTTCAATCTTTAAAATCTTAACGATTTCAAGCTTCAGCCGGGAAGGAGGAATATCAACCTTTTCATGCTTTGCCATTCCGGCATTCCGGATTTTGGTTAGCATATCCGCAACGGGATCAGAAATGCTCATCCTTGTTCTCCTTCCTTACCAACTTGATTTGGTGACGCCGGGAATAAGCCCTTCGCTCGCAAGCTTGCGAAAGCATAGGCGGCACATTTCAAATTTCCGCAAATAACCCCGCGCCCGTCCGCAGATTCGGCAACGATTCACCTTCCTCGTTTTATATTTCGGCGTCCTCAGCGCCTTTATGATCATTGCTTTTCTTGCCATGTTACCTCCTTTACTTCCTAAAGGGCATGCCAAACTTGGCGAGGAAGGCCTTGGCCTCCGCATCGGTCCGTGCCGTCGTTACGATGGCAATATTAAGTCCGGCTACGCGTTCAATTTTATCAAAATCGATTTCGGGAAAAATAATCTGCTCGGTAATACCGAAGGAATAATTCCCGTGCCCGTCAAAGGCATTCTGATTAACACCGCGGAAGTCCTTAACCCGGGGCAGCGCAATGTTAATCAGCCGGTCCAGAAACTCGTACATCATGGCACCCCGGAGGGTAACCTTTACGCCGATTTCCTGGCCTTCCCGGATCTTGAAGTTGGCGATGCTCTTGCGAGCCTTGGTTTTAACCGCCTTCTGTCCGGTGATGAGGGTGAGATCATCAACCGCTGCATCCAGGAGTTTCTTGTTTTGCAAGGCCTCTCCGACTCCCATGCTGACGATGATCTTTTCAAGCCTCGGCGTTTGCATCGTCGAAGTATAACCGAACTCCCTGAAGAGTTCCGGGGCAACCCGCTCCTTGTAGATTTTTTTAAGCCGCGGTTCGTAGTTTTTTGTCTCAGTGCTTTTCATTACAACACCTCACCGCATTTCCGGCAGATCCGGGTTTTCGTATCCCCCTCAAGCTTATACCCTATTCGGGTTGGGCCGCATTTTTTACAGACGATCATCAGATTGGAACTGTGAATCGCCGCCTCTATCTCAATAATCCCCCCCCGATCCTGCTGGTTACGACGCTTTTTCGCCTTTTTAACGATATTCGCGCCTTCCACAACGACCCGGTCCTTGTCGCGGAGGATCTTCAAAATCCGTCCCCGTTTTCCCTTGTCCTTGCCCGCAATGATCTGAACGGTATCCTCTTTCTTTAATTTGAATTTATGTGGGGTAACCATTCCCATACCGCCGCTCCTTCTTTATAGCACCTCAGGGGCAAGGGATACAATCTTCATGTAATCCTTTTCCCGCAGTTCCCGGGCGACCGGCCCGAAAATACGTTTCCCCTTGGGATTCAAACTTGCATCGATAATGACACAGGCATTATCGTCGAAGCGGATATACGTCCCGTCGGGGCGCCGGAATTCCTTGTGAGTCCGCACCACCACCGCCTTTTCGACGGAACCCTTTTTTATCTGTGAGGTCGGCAGGGCATCCTTAACCGCCACCACAATAATATCGCCGATACTCGCATATTTCCGTTTAGAACCGCCGAGTACCTTGATACATTGAACCCGCTTGGCCCCTGAATTATCCGCCACATTCAGGAAAGTCTCTACCTGAATCATCTTTCATACGCTCCCTATCGTGCGCGCTCTACAATGGCCGCAAGCTTCCAGCATTTTTCCTTGCTGATAGGACGACACTCCACTACCCGAACCCGGTCACCGGTCTTTGCCTCATTGATCTCATCATGGGCCTTGACCTTCTTGATCCGGGTTACATACTTCTTATAGAGCGGATGCAGGGCCATGGTTTCCACCGCAACCACAATGGTCTTATCCATCTTGTCGCTTTTAACGATGCCCACAAACTCTTTTTTCCTGCTCTTCGCCTTTACCGCTTCTTCCGCCACATGTCGCTCCTTATCCCTGGACCTTTACGGCCTGCTGTCCGATTAAGGTAGTAAGCCGGGCAATCTGCCGCCGCATGGTCCGTTTCTCCAGGGGATTATCCACATGACCAATCACCATTTTAAAACGGAGTTCCATATACTTCTTATTGAGCTCCTCCCGCTTGGCCCGCAGTTCCGGTAAGGTCAGGTTTTTAAACGAATTCTTCATACCTCCTCCTTTCCTAGGCGCCTAGTTCAAAATCGGCACGGGCCACAAACTTCGTCTTGATCGGCAGTTTAGCGCCTGCCAAGGTCATGGCTTCTTCTGCCAGGGTTCTTTCAATCCCCCCCAGTTCAAACATAACCGTCCCGGGCTTGACCACAGCGACCCAGTATTCAGGCCCCCCTTTCCCCTTGCCCATGCGGGTTTCCGCAGGCTTTTTGGAATAGGGCTTATCCGGGAAGATACGGATCCATATCTTCCCCCCCCGCTTAATATGGCGGTTGAGGGCAATACGAGCCGCTTCAATCTGCCGGTTGGTGATCCACTTCCGGTCCATGGCAACTAAGGCATAGTCGCCAAAGACCACGCTATTGCCCCGCGTGGCATTACCCGGCATAGTACCCCGCTGCACCTTACGATGTTTAACACGCTTAGGACTCAACATACTTAACTCCTTGCGGGAGCGCGCTCGCGCCGCTTACGGACCAGGACGCCCGCGTCTTCCTTTTGTTCCTTGCCGTATTTCATGCCGTTATACACCCAGACCTTGACCCCGATAGAACCAAAGGTCGTATGGGCCTCGGAAAAGCCATAGTCAATATCCGCCCGCAGGGTATGCAGGGGAATACGTCCTTCCTTGGCTTCCTCGGTCCGGGACATTTCAGCGCCCCCAAGACGACCTGACAAACGCACCTTCACACCCTGGGCATTACCCTTCTTGATGGCGTTGCTGATGGCCTGCTTCATGGTTCTCCTGAAAGAGGACCGGGCCAGGAGCTGCCGGGCAATATTCTGGGCAATAATCTGGGCGTTGTTATCGGCGTTACGGACTTCCTTGATCTTAATCTGGATTTTTTTAGTTACATGTTTCTGAAGTTCCGCCCCTATCTTTTCGATATTGGCGCCCTTGACCCCGATAATAACCCCCGGACGGGCGGTATGAATGGTAATGGTGATCCGCTGGGGATGCCGGATGATTTCCAGTTCCGCGATATCCGCGCCCTTGGTTTCCGGCATAGCCATGATCATCTTACGGAGCTTTAAATCCTCATGAAGGGTGTTGGCATATTCTTTCGGGTCCACATACCACCGGGAACTCCAGGTTTTATTGATCCCTAGCCGCAGCCCAATCGGATTAACTTTTTGTCCCACGTTACTCCCCCGCCTTTCCGGTTTCGTCAATTACCACGGTAATATGGCACATGCGTTTCAGAAGCATATCGGCCCGGCCCCGAGCACGGAACCAGACCCGCTTCAGCCGAGGCCCCTCATCGATCAATACCTCTCTCACATAGAGCATCTCTTCTTCCAGCCGTTTATCCTGAGCCAGCGCATTGGAAGCAGCGGACTTGACGGTCTTTCTGATGAGCCGCGCCCCTTTGTGCGGCATGTTCTCAAGCAACGACATGGCCTCAGGATAGGGCTTGCGCCGTATCAGATCCGCCACGGGCCTGATTTTAAAGGGTGAAGCGATAAGGTACTTGGTTACCGCCTTATAACCGCTCGTTAATTCCATATACCTACCTATTATTTAGCGGCCTTCTTGTCCGAACCCGCATGTCCCCGGAAGATCCGGGTAGGCGCAAATTCCCCAAGCTTATGACCGACAAGATTTTCCGTAATGTACACGGGAATCCAGGTTTTACCGTTATAGACGGAAATGGTTCCCCCCACCATCTCAGGAATGATAGTGGAACACCGGGAATAGGTCTTGATCATCTTCCTGTCCCCAGCTTTGCTCATCTCCAACACCTTCTTATAGAGACTCTTCTCTATGAAGGGTCCCTTCTTAATGGACCTTGACACCCTGCTCTCCTATTTCTTTTTACCGCGGCTTACAATAAACCGCGATGAAGGTTTATGTTTGCTCCGGGTCTTATACCCCTTGGTTGGCTGTCCCCAGGGGGTAACGGGATGGATACCCTTGTTCTTCCCCTCACCGCCACCGTGGGGATGATCCACCGGATTCATGGACATACCCCGTACTGTGGGCCGTATGCCCAGCCAGCGCTTGCGCCCGGCCTTGCCCAACTGAGTGTTCATGTGATCCTCATTGCCCACCGTACCGATGGTAGCATAGCACTTCTTGAAGACCATGCGCATCTCCCCGGAGGGCAGCTTGAGGGTAACATAATCCCCTTCTTTGGCGGCAATCAGGGCACCCACACCGGCAGACCGCGCCATTTGTCCTCCCTTACCCAGGGTCAATTCAATGTTATGAACCGTAAATCCCAGAGGGATATTTTCCAGGGGCAGGGCATTTCCGGTTTCAATGGGAGCAGCAGGCCCGCTTAATACCGTGGCATTGACCGCAAGCCCCTTGGGAGCCAGGATATACCGCTTTTCCCCATCGGCATACTTAATCAAGGCGATGTTAGAACTCCGGTTCGGATCATACTCAATCGAGGCAACCTTACCAGGGACGCCAAGCTTATCCCGCTTAAAATCAATGGTCCGATAGCGCCGCTTATGACCGCCTCCCTTATGCCAGACACTGATACGACCCTTCGTATCCCGGCCTGCCCGTTCCGCCCGTCCCGTGGTAAGGGACTTTTCAGGCACGGCATTTTTGGTAAGCTCCGCATAATCCAGGCTGATCCACTGCCGCATCCCCGCCGTTATTGGCTTATATGTTTTGATTCCCATTCTCAGTTCCCTTACACACCCTCAAAGAGGCTTATCTTCTCATTTTTAGGCAAACGGACTATCGCCTTCTTCCAGGATGCGGTATAACCGGCCTTCGAGCGCAGGCGTTTCGGCTTACCTCCCACTACCATTACAGTACAAGCAATTGGATGCACATTAAACAGTTTACGGACCGCTTCCTTTATCTGAATCTTAGTCGCCGCCGGATCAACTCTGAAAACATACTTCCCTTCCTCCCGCAACAGGTTGGCCTTTTCCGAAAGTATCGGTTCAATCAGCACCTTTTCATTGATGAGCATCTTCGGCCTCCTCTGGCTCCGTACTTACTGCCCCGTAAAAGCCATTAAGATTCCTGGCGGCAGTCTCGAGCATAATAACCCGGCGCCCGTAAAACAGATCATGGGCTTGCAGACGATTATACGAAAGAAAACTGAGCCAGGGTATATTGGCGCCCGCCCGCTTGACCATCCGATCATCGTCCTTTAAAACAATGACCGTCCGCTGATCATCCCCAAAACACCTGAGCAGCTTTGCCAGCTCCTTGGTTTTCCCGGATACTATCGAGAAATCCTCGATTATTTTCAAGGTATCACTTTGCGCTTTGAGGCTTAAAATACTTTTAAGCGCCAGTCGCTTTGCCTTTTTGGGCATAGCATACGAAAAATCCCGCGGCTTGGGACCAAAGACCGTACCCCCCCCGGTCAGGAGCGGAGACTTCTTATCCCCCCGGCGGGCACGTCCGGTACCCTTCTGCTTATAAGGCTTGGCGTTGGAACCGTGGATTTCACCCCGGTCCTTGGTACTGGCCGATCCCTGCCGCTTATTGGCAAGTTCATTGTTAATGGCGTACCAGATAACCTCTTCATTGAACGGAAGCCCGAATACGGCGTCATCCAGCTCAATACTTCTCAATTCCGCGCCATTAATAGCATACACTGTCCGATTCATCACCTTTGCCCCTACTTCTTCACCGCAGCCCTGACGACCACGAGGCCTTTGTTTATCCCCGGAACAGCGCCGCAAACCATAAGAAGCCGCTTTTCCGTATCAACCTTAATAACCTTAAGGCTCAAAACCGTTACCTGTTCCCGTCCCATACGACCCGGGAGCTTGACATTCTTAAAGGTCCGGTGCGGATAGGTTGACTGCCCGGTTGATCCCGGTTCCCGGTGGAATTTAGAACCGTGGGTATACCGGCCTCCGCCGAAGCCCCAGCGCTTCACCACCCCCTGAAAGCCCTTGCCCTTGGAAACGCCGGTAACATCCACATACCGGCAGCCTTCAAAAAGCTCCACCCCCAGGGTATCCCCTACCGCAACCGTTTTCTCAAAATCCCGGAATTCCTTGAGATGCTTTTTAGGCGTCATCTGTTCCGGAAACTGACCGGCATAGGGCTTTGTTACCCTATGTTCCTTCATATCGTCCATACCAAGGACCACGGCAGCATACCGGTCCTTTTCCTCATTTTTCTGGGCAATAACCACATTCGGATCGATACGGATAACCGTTACCGGAATAAGGTTACCTCCCTCGTCGAAGACCTGTGTCATTCCCACTTTCCTGGCCAAAAGCCCCAGCATTGTTTACTCCAAAATTCAGGCACGCTATCCTGAGGTTCCAGGACCGTCTGCCTTTTTACTGCTTTATCTCAACATCGACACCCGCAGGAAGTTCCAGCTTCATCAATGAATCCATTACTTCCGGAGAAGGACTGATAATATCAATCAACCGTTTATGGGTCCGCATCTCGAACTGCTCACGGGACTTTTTATTGACATGAGGAGAACGGAGTACCGTCACCTTGTTAATACGGGTCGGAAGTGGAATAGGCCCCGTTACCTTGGCCCCCGCTTTCTGCACCGTTTGAACGATAGACTTCGCGCTCTGATCGATTAATTCAACATCGAAACCGCGTAAACGCACGCGAATTCGTTCCTTAGTCATTATTCCTCCAGATGAGGGAATACCAGTACATCCGGTACCCACCTCAATCACAGCCAGCTATTCGATAATCTCGACGACCTGCCCGGAAGCAACGGTTTTTCCGCCCTCACGGATAGCGAAGCGCAACCCTTTTTCCATAGCTATCGGGTGAATCAAATCACCGAAGATTTCGGTGTTATCCCCCGGCATGATCATCTCCCTTCCCTCAGGAAGCTTTACGGTCCCCGTAATATCGGTAGTCCGGAAATAGAACTGAGGCCGATACCCACTGAAGAAGGGACTATGCCGTCCACCCTCTTCCTTGGAAAGACAGTAGATCTGCCCCTTAAATTTATTGTGAGGGGTGATAGAACCGGGCTTGGCAAGCACCTGTCCCCGCTCAACCGCTTTTTTATCAATACCCCGCAGCAAGGCACCGATATTATCCCCTGCCTGACCGCCGTCCAGGAGCTTATTGAACATCTCAATACCAGTAACCACCGTTTTCTGAGTATCCCTGATACCGACGATCTCGACATCCTCGTTCAGCTTAATCGTCCCCCGGTCAATCTTACCGGTAACAACCGTACCACGGCCAGAGATGGTAAACACATCTTCAATGGGCATCAGGAAGGGCTTGGCCTCATCCCGAATCGGATCCGGGAAGTAACTGTCCATAGCCACCAACAGTTCCTCAATACAATGGGCGGATTCAGGAAGCTCTCTACCGCTTGACTCCAGCAGATCGGACATAGCCTTAAAAGCAGAACCCTTGATAATGGGAATCTCATTCCCAGGGAACCCATTGGCATTGAGGACATCCTTGATCTCTTCTTCAACCAATTCAATCAGCTCAGGATCGTCTATCAGGTCAACCTTGTTGAGAAACACAATAATGCTGGGCACTCCGACCTGACGCGCCAGGATGATATGCTCCCTTGTCTGCGGCATAACCGAATCCGGGGCAGATACCACCAGGACCGCACCGTCCATCTGGGCCGCACCGGTAATCATGTTCTTGATATAGTCGGCGTGTCCAGGGCAGTCGATATGGGCATAATGCCGTTTTTCGGACTGATATTCCAGGTGCCTGGTATTGATAGTGATACCACGGGCCTTCTCTTCCGGCGCGTTATCAATATCATCAAACTTCATCACCTTATCACCGTACTTCTTCCCGCAGTACATCGTGATAGCGGCAGAAAGGGTGGTTTTTCCATGATCAACGTGACCACTGGTTCCGACATTCATGTGAATCTTAGTTCGATTGAACTTATCTTTTGCCATTACGTGTCCTCCTTACGTTTTTTTGGGCACACTCGTGAATCGCCACCGGCTCAAACCGCTGATCATTCACCTCAATAGATTTATCCATATTGTGGATAAAAAGTCAAGTCTAAATAATCGCCACACGAACATTTAAACCCGACACACTGAACATAAATTGCTGAAAGATAAGGAAGGTAACAAAAAGAGGGAGACACACAGATTTATCATCCGAACGAAATTTTGAAGCAGCTCGAGCCCCAAAATCGTCATGCCATCTCGTTCCACCTATCCCATCTTGCACAAATGAAGCCCAACAGACCCTTCTGTCAGCCCCATGATGATCGGTTTGGATCATCGAGACACCGCACCAAAACACGGTACGATAATCATTTTCCGGCGCTCAAATCACCGGCTCATCATGTCAAAAATCAACGCCAATCCCCGGGGATTTGCACTACCACCGATAATGGGCAAAGGCCCGGTTCGCTTCGGCCATCTTATGGGTATCTTCCTTTTTTTTGAAAGCCGTACCCGTATTATTATACGCATCCATAAGTTCCGCCGCAAGCCGGTCTCTCATACTATGCCCCGACCGGGTACGGGCAGCCTTAATAATCCACCGCATACCCAGGGCTTCCCGCCGGGACTCCCGGATTTCCACCGGAACCTGATAGGTAGCACCCCCAACCCGCCGGGATTTTACCTCAATCATCGGTTTTACATTATCTATTGCCTTAAGAAAAACTTCAAGGGGTTCTTTCTCGATTTTTGACTGAAGCAATCCAAGGGCATCGTGGACAATACGCAATCCTACGGACCGCTTCCCTTCCCACATCATACGGTTCACAAACTTTGAAACCACCACACTGTTGTACTTAGGATCCGGAGTAATCCCCCGATCAACCGTCTTCTTCTTACGTCCCATACCCGCTCCTTATGCCTTGGGCCGTTTGGCACCGTATTTTGACCGACTCCGCTTGCGATCTTCCACTCCCAAGGTATCCTTGGCGCCCCGAATAATATGGTACCGCACACCAGGCAGGTCCTTGACCCGCCCCCCCCGCACGAGAACCACCGAGTGTTCCTGCAAGTTATGACCGATACCGGGAATATACGCGGTTACTTCTGTTCCATGAGAAAGACGAACACGAGCTACCTTTCGAAGGGCCGAATTCGGCTTTTTAGGCGTAACCGTCATGACACGGGTACAAACTCCTCGCTTTTGCGGACAGGACTGGAGCGCCGGCGACTTCGTTTTAGCGGTAATCTGCTGCCGTCCAAAACGAACCAACTGATTAATTGTAGGCATGGGCTAAAAACTCCCTCATTATTATCATATTACACCGTTACCATCCGGCGCGTCTTGATTAAAACAAATATATCAAGAAGAAAAAAAAAGATCAAGGGGGAATTCCCTCCAAAATATAAAATATTTTGAAAATATTTTCAGACTATCGTACTAATAGGAGGAACTGTATGAAATCCCGGGGAGCCATCCTCGATCCGGATCTGTATAACCGCCTTCCCCAGAAAGCTCTCCAGCCGACTATACCTATACGCCCAAGCGGACCGGGGTGAAGAAGCGCCGAGGGTAAGCATCATCGGACAGCAACGAACAGCAAGGTGGTTTCCGGGCTGCTTTTGGCTATAGAGTATCGCTGAAGGTAGTTAAGATCATGTTTTCTTCTATATATAACAAAGCCTTTTATCCGCAATATCCAATCAGCTACTTAACTTTCATGCCATTTTTTATTATACTGAGCACATATAATGAATATTTTTCAAAAATCCGATGCCCTGTACCTTTTAGCCTTTTTCCTCATCCTTATCAGCATAGGAACCGGGCTGCTCCTGATCCCCGCCGCATGGATTGGACCAGGGGCAGCCTGCGATGCTGCTGAGGGATTGAGCATCATGGATGCCCTATTTATCGCAACTTCGGCGATCTGCGTTACCGGGTTGAGTACCCTCAACATCGCAGCCTTCAGCCGTTTCGGACAGCTCATCATCCTCATCCTGATCCAGATCGGGGGACTGGGGATCATCAGCTTCACGTCAATTCTGATGACCATACCGGGACACCGGTTTGCCATAAGCCGGCGAAACACCATTCAGGGCTTTTACCTTGACGGCATGGAATACAATCCCCGGCGGATCGTGCGGAATATCGTTGCCTTCACCTTTGGTATTGAAGCGGTCGGGGCACTGCTCCTGTCCCTGGTCTTCTTATCCCTGGGGGTTGAGGACTGGCTTTTCATGGGTATCTTCCACGGGGTGTCCGCGTTCTGTAACGCCGGCTTTTCCCCCTTTGTATCAGGACTTACGGAATACATCACCCATATCCCCCTTTTATTGATTCTCATGGTCCTCATCATCTCCGGGGGCTTGGGCTTTATCGTGCTCCATGACCTCATCCGGGTGTTTCTGAAGAAAAAGACCCGTCTGAGTTACCATAGCCGCCTCGTTTTGATCCTGAGCGCCGGCTTCATCCTGGGGGGAGCGCTCTGTTTTTTTCTTATTGAGCGGAACCGCCTCTATAGCGGCATGGATACCAGCGCCGCCATCATCAACGCCCTCTTCCAGTCGGTTACCACCAGGACCGCAGGTTTTGAAATCGTTCCCCAAGGCCGGTTAAGCCAGCCTTCCAAGCTGCTCACCGATCTCTTGATGCTCATCGGGGGTGCCCCCGGTTCCATTGCCGGCGGGCTTAAGGTTACCACCATCTTTGTTATTGCCCTGGTTATGATGCGAAAACCCGATGAATACGGGGATATCAAGGTCTTCCATCACCGGCTTACTACAGATACCATTAACAAGGCGGTCGTCTATTTTCTCAAAGCCGTCGCCCTCCTTCTGGTCTGCATCGCCGCCTTATCCTTTACCGAATGGCAATCAGGAGCCGATTCTGAAGCCATCATCTTCGAGAGCTTTTCCGCCTTTGCTACGGTGGGTCTCAGCCTGGGCCTTACCCCTGACCTCTCCACTGCAGGAAAGGCTGTTATTATCGCGGTCATGTTCGCAGGCCGGGTGGGGCTTATTGCCCTGGCCTTCCCCGCTATGGGCCATAAAAATTACGATATAACCTACCCCAAAGGGTCGATTTTGTTAGGTTAATCAAAGGGGACTTTTGTATGAAACAAGTTGCAATATTGGGATTAAGTCATTTTGGCAAGAGTGTTCTGGAGGAACTGCTGGAACTCAAAGTAGAGGTCTTCATCATGGACAAGGACCGGCAGATCATTGATGCCTATAAAGACGCGGCAGCAGGATCAGTGGTGCTGGACGTGCTCAACGTGGAAAACCTCAGAAAAGTGATTCCCGAATCCACCGACGCGGTGATCATTGATATGGGGGATAGCATTGAAGCCTCTATTCTGGCGACGAGTTATTGCACCAAGCTCAAGATCAAGACCATTATTGTGAAGGCCGAGACCGAATCCCACGGGGAAATTCTGGAACTGGTAGGGGCAACCAAGGTGGTGTTCCCGAATAAAGAGGCGGCCAAACGTATCAGCCCGCTCCTGTTATCTTCGGTGCTCCTCAATTACCTTCCGGTAAGCGGAAAACTCGTCATCGCGGAACTTACCATCCCTGAGTACCTGATCGGTAAAACCGTTCGGGAGACCGAATTCCAAACCAAACATAAACTCAACCTCATCTCTATCCGCAGTATCGAAGGGGAATTCGACCAATTTGATGAGGAGTATATCTTTAAAACTAAGGATATCGGGCTTTTTTCCGGTACCGACGAAGCGCTGGATCATTTTACCGGCTATGTGTTGAAGGAAAAACAGCATAAGACCATCGCGGAGCAGTTCCTCAGTTTTTTCAAACATAAAAAAGTAAAGGCCCAGGAGTGAGGGGGATGCTTTGTTTTTTCGCTGATGTTTGATACTATGGCACTATGGATGTATTGATTGAACCTCTTGGCCCTGAACTGCGGATTTTCCCATGCTGGCCCCTTACAGGTGGACACCATCAAGTTGCGGGAAGAGGTACGCCTGTGAGGTTAATAAATGTAAAGCTTATGCCTCGAATTGGTCCTGTCCCCCTGCCTGTGGCAGTCTTGGGGAATGTGAGGCCCGGATACGAACCTACACCTGGGGGGCCATTGATCTTTTTTTGACAATTTGGTTTAATATTCCAATAAAACTAATTGTAGCATACTTATTAAAAATCAAAGAGGTGAAAAATGGGGGTAAATGCGGCTTCTCGTGTGAATATGGGAACCCTGATTCATTCCGTACAGGAAACCCTGGCAAATTCGATCGAATCCATTTCATTGATCAATTCGGATTTGAAAGTGCTGGCCATAAATGCAAAAATTCAGGCGGCTCGTGCAGGTGCGGTGGGGGCCGGTTTCAGTGTGGTGGCTGATGAGATGGACAAACTCTCGTCCCATACGGTGGCAATCATTGACAGCTTGTCCGGGAATGTCAAAAGTGCCGTGCAGAGTCTCATCGGCCTGGAAAGCCAGACCCGGGGACGGCGGCTTTCGCAAATGGCCTCCACTTGTATTGACCTGGTGGATCGTAATCTCTATGAACGTTCCTGTAATGTGCGCTGGTGGGCAACTGATAGCGCGGTGGTTGCGGCTTTGACAGAGCCAGATGATAAGAAACTGCAATTCGCCTCAGAGCGTCTCGGGGTGATCCTTGAATCCTATACGGTATATTTTGATCTGGTTTTGTGCGATCTGGATGGTACGATTCTCTGTAATGGCCGGCCTGATCAATACCGGTGTACAGGGCAGAACGTGGGACAATATGAATGGTTTAAGCAGGCGGTAAAAAGTTCCTCTGGTTCTGAATACGGCTTTGAAGGTCCGTTGAAAACGGATCTGGCACAGGGTCAGAACATTCTGGTCTATTCCTGCGGGGTGCGGGCCGGGGGGCATGCCCGTGGGAAATTGCTGGGCGTCTTCGGGGTGCTATTCAACTGGGACGGTCTGGGTCTGGAAATGCTCCATCAGGCCGAGGCGACCCTTGCCCAGGAAACTGAAAACCAGGTAGCAGCCTTCTTATGCCGTCCTGACGGGACGGTGGTTTCCCCGGTAAACACGGAAGGGCGGGCCAAGAAGATAGCCCTCCCTGCTTTGGACGAGATATCCCCTGACGGGTTCAAAGAACAGAAAGAACGGGGCAAAAGCATCTCTTTGACCGGAACCGCAGTCTCCCGGGGCTTTAAAACCTATAAGACCGGATGGATCGCCGTTATCACGGAAAGCGTGGGGAATATCTAGCAGTAGTTCGTGGCAGGGCTTGCTTTTTCGAGGGTGAACCAGGAGGGGGTAGTTCCATTCTATCGGAGTGCCCCGGCAGTTCCCCAAGGGCCACCTCAAAACAGAGGTGGGAAGGGTCAATGGTATGTTCAACGGCCTTGTGAAAAAAATCAGAATTTAAAAAACACTCAGGCGGAAGTAATACGGAATGAAGTTGATTATCAACTGTCCGGGGAAGTGAGCGATGGCGGTATTGATACGCGATTGGCGCACAGGTCATTATTATGGGGTATGAGTAATGGAGTGAAGAACGCATAAAACCAAGGGGACATGGAGGCATGAGTACTTTTTATGAAGAAATAACGTTGGAAAACGATAGGGATGTGGGTTTGGCTAAACACGGCGTCATCAAAGAAACAGAAGTCCGCCGCATGACCGTGAACGCACTGGTGGATTCAGGAGCGTGGACGCTCGTCATCGGCGAAAAAACTCGCGTCCGGCTGGGGCTGGATATTGAGTATACGAAAGAAAC
>JAITNU010000096.1 GCA_031290325.1 Treponema sp. | reverse complement strand
AAGGGAGGGGGTATCAATGTCACGAGCAGTAGATGGTTCAAGAAGAAAAGACCATCGTAAAAAAATACTCAAACAGGCAAAGGGATACTGGGGTCGCCGGCATTCCAATTACAAAACCGCCAAAGACGCGGTTACCAAGGGGCTTTCCTATGCCTACCGGGATCGGAAGGACCGGAAAGGGGACTTCCGGCAGATATGGATCATCCGTATTAATGCGGCCAGCCGGTCGGAAGGACTTTCCTATTCCCGCTTAGTAGCCGGTCTTAATAAGGCCGGGGTAACCATTAACCGGAAAGCCTTGGCCTTCCTTGCGGTAGAGGATATCGAGGCTTTTAAGGTTGTGGTATCCCAGGCAAAAGCGGCATTGGGGGCGTAGCATGGAAACCCTTGAGCATGTTAAGGTGCTGGAAACCAAAGTCACTGATCTCATTGACTTTGTTAAACGGGTAAGGGAGGAAAACGCCGCTTATCAGAAACGGATCAATGAGCTTGAGGTTTTGATTCAGGGCTTTAAAGAAGAGCGGGGGCGTATTGAGGAGGGGCTCCTTTCTACCCTTGGCCGGCTTAATAAGTTTGAGGACTCTATGGAGAAAAAACTTTCCGCCCTTCCACTGCAGAGTACGGGGGACGAACATGCCGAGGTCGGCCTGGTACCATCTGAAGATGCAAGCGCGGGATCACCGGACAGCACTTCCGGTCAAAGCGAAGATGGAACATCATAATTTCTGAGGTTTTCGTGCCGAAAAGCGATCTGCGTATCGACATATTGGGAATCTCGCTTTCTATTGCCGCTGAAGAAGATGTTACTTATCTTAAAGATCTCCTCAACACATACCGTTTGGCCATTGAGAAAACGCAGAAATCAACGGGTTTGAGGGATCCTCTTAAAACGGCGGTTTTGACGGGTTTTTTGCTCTGCGATGAGATAGCACGGATTCAGAAATGGGAAACCGACGAGCCGGAAATCAAACGATGTGCTCTGGATTTAATTGCACGTATTGATGCGGTTCTGGAAGATGAGGGGTCATGAAACGCCTCAATAACCCAATCAAGCATTATGCCTGGGGTTCCCCGGAATGGATACCGCAGTTCATGGGTCAGGTAAATCCCGGGGGAAGGCCCTGGGCGGAAGTATGGATGGGGATCCATCCAGAGGGGCCTTCGGAAACGGAGGAGGGTACCCTTTCGGCGCTGATCAACCAGGACCCTGCCTACTATGTGGGGGCCGCAGTTGCCGAATGTTTTGGGACCCTTCCCTTTCTCTTCAAACTGCTTGCCGCAGAAAGGCCCCTGTCAATTCAGGCCCACCCCAGTTTAATCCAGGCACGTTCAGGCTGGGAACGGGAAAACCGGGAAGGCATCTCCCTCAAGGCGCCAAACCGGAACTACAAAGACCCGAATCATAAACCGGAGATACTCTGTGCCCTCACTCCCTTTAAGGCCCTCTGCGGCTTTCGGGAGCCCGGGGAAATCAGGGAGGGGCTTGTGGTTTTTTCCCAGGCTGCACCGGAACCGCTCAAGAGTGGTCTTGCGTCTCTGGCACTTACCCTCCAGGGGGCTTCAGAGCAAGAGGGCCTTGGGGGGTTCCTCAAGGCCCTCTTCGACCTGTCCCCGGAGCTGCGACGGGGATTGAGCGAATACACTATACAACAGGCATCGGCTCTTTCGGAAAAACACCCGGAAGGGAAAGCCATCTGGAAACAATCTGCCGCTTTTGCGGAACAGTACCCTGGGGACCCGGCGGTGATCGCCCCCCTGTATCTCAACCTGGTGGAGCTTCAGCCGGGGGAAGGGGTGTATCTTCCCGCTGGGGTGCTCCATGCCTATATTCACGGGTTTGGGGTGGAGCTTATGGCCAACTCGGATAATGTGCTCCGAGGCGGCCTGACCACCAAGCACGTGGATGTGGCGGAACTCTTACGCATATTAAACTGTTCCGTCTTGAAGCCAGCGATCCTGAAACCCCCGGAGGTATCCTTTTTCAGATACCCTACCCCATGCAGGGAATTCTCCCTTTCCCGGATGCGATGCCTTGGGGACACCCTATCCTTTCCTGAAACCGGTCCTTCCATTGTGCTCGTAACCGAAGGGCGACTCACCATATCGGGACGCAATACCCCGGATCTCATACTGGAACAGGGGGAGAGCGTCTTTATCCCCGCTGGGGATGGATCGGAAAACCGCTTATTCACGGGAACCTACTCCCTTTACGCCGCGGGCATTGGTTCAACAGCAAACGGGGGTTCCCCATGAAAATCCTGGTAGACGCCGACTCCTGTCCCCGGCTCGTCCGGGACGCAGTGGTGCGGGCTTCCGCACGGACCGGCATCCAGGCGGTTTTTGCGGCGAATCACCCTATTCCCGACATAGCCGGGGAAACGGCGGTGATGGAACTCTGTCCCCCTGGAGAAGGGGCAGCGGATAACCGCATCGTTGAGTTAGCCTGCCCCGGGGACCTGGTCGTTACCAGGGACATACCCCTGGCAAGTCGCCTGGTGGAGGTGTCAATCATGGTCCTCGATGACCGGGGACGGACCTATACCCAGGAAAACATCCGGGAACGGCTTTCCCTCAGAAATTTCATGGTAGACCTTGCAGAAAACGGCCTTGGCAGTACACGATGGACAAGCTACGGCAAACGGGAACTCAAGGCCTTTGCCGACAGTTTTGACCGTATCCTCACCCAGCTCAGGGGCTCATATCTCACTCAGGATAGAGGTTCTGTATCTGTTTGATCCGGGGAAGGATCTCAAAGAAAACATCCACCAGTTCAGGCTCGAATTTGGTACCTGACTGGCGATGGATTTCCGCTAACACCTCTTCCTGGGTCCAGGGCTCTTTATACACCCGCTTGGAACAGAGGGCATCAAAGACATCGGCAACGGCGACGATACGCCCCCATAAGGGGATCTCTTCACCTTTCTTGCCCAGGGGCTTCCCATCCTGATCCGTTTTAAGGGGCAGGTTGGTAACCGGATCATACCAGCCGGGATAGCCTGAACCATCCCAATTCTCATGGTGGTTCAGGGCCACATCCCGGGCAATCAGATCCAGGGGCGACTGGGGATCATTAAACAAACTTGCTCCATATATCGTATGGTGCTGCATAATCCCAAATTCTTCAGGGGTAAACCGGGTCGGTTTCTTTAAAATCAAGTCGGAAATTGCCACCTTTCCCACATCATGGAGCATGGCGGCGATTTTAAATATATCCTTCATTTTCTCCCGTTCCACCCCTGGTACCCCATGATGGAATGCCCAGCGGTCGTAAATTTCGATTGCGTAACCGGCGACCCGGTTTGCGTGGGAACCGGTTTCCTTGGGGTCCCGCAGTTCAGACATCTTGATCATACGGAGTATCATAGATCGGGTATTATAGGCCCGCTGGAGGACCATAGTAGCATTGGCGGCAAAATGGGTGATCACAAATTCAGCGTCCTTGGAAAAGGGGATCGTATGTCCCTCCTCATCCATGGCGTTGATGATCTGGATAACCCCCAGTAGCTTACCTTCCGCTGTTTTCAGGGGAACCGACAGGCTGGAGGTGGTTTTATACCCTGCTATCGTATCGAAGGAGGTGTTATACGAATAAGGAGCATCTGGTTTGATATGATAGACATCCGGCACATTGACCAGGGTCTTTGTGAGGGCACAGTAACCGGAAATTGTTTTATCATCTATAGTAAGCGAAAAAATTGAATAAATCAACTTTTGGCCTCGTGGAAGCCGCTGTTGTAAGGTATCATTCTGGGCATATTTGATGACTAGTTTTTCAATATTTTCTTTAGTGTTTTCCTTTACATAGATTGAACCGGCGTCGGCACGAATAATCTGCCTGGCCTCCAACAAGATACGTTCCAACAGGAGATCAAGGTCTTGAATCTGATTCATTTCAGAATCAAGCCTCAAAATAGATTCAAAACTTGCTTCTTTTAACATAACACTATGAATATCCTTGACTTTTAAAAATTACCAAGAAATAAGCTATACTACTACAACCTATTCACGGCTGTTACCACCTCCTTATGCCCGGCGGCCTGTACATTTGATAACATGATACCCAAACCGGGTCTGCACCACACCGCCCACCGAACCGGGAGCAAGTCCCTTAACTGCCGATTCAAAAGGGGCCACCATATTCCCCGGTCCAAACCAGCCTAAGTCCCCACCTGAAGATCTTGAAGGACAGGTAGAAAATTCCCGGGCCAGGGATTCAAATTGAGCGCCCTGTTTGACCCGTCTTAAAATATCTTCTGCCAGACCTCTATCCTTAACCAAAATATGACTTGCACGCCATTCCATAGCTCACTCCTGAAGTAAAAATTATACTCAATGCTGCTATAATAAACAAGTGGTTCATACGGCTATTCAGCGGGAATATTAAAAAGACCCCGGGGGAAGGAGTAACCCCCGGGGAGAAGCCATACGGGAAGGAAGAATGAAAAACAATACATATCATCTACTTTTTAATACAACAAGTATCGGAAAAAAAAGTAACATCTTTCAGCGATATTTTTGAAGAAATACGCTACTCCCTTAGCTCCGCAGTCCGGGAGTATAATTCGGCGCCTCCTGGGTTATAGCCACATCATGGGCATGACTTTCCCGCAGGCCCGCCGCGGTAATTCTCACGAATTGATGGTAGTGCTTCAAGGCATGGATATCGTTACAGCCGCAATACCCCATACCCTTTCTCAGGCCCGATACCAACTGATGGAGGTAATTTCGCAGCTCCCCCTTGTAGGGGACCCGGCCTTCAATCCCTTCGGGCACCGGGGCTTCATCCTTGGTAATTTGATACCGGTCTCCGGACCCGGACTTGAGGGCCCCCATGCTTCCCATACCCCGGTATTCCTTGTATATCCGTCCGTCAAAGATGATTTCACTCCCCGGGGCTTCCTTAAGCCCCGCAAAGAGGTTCCCGATCATCACCGCATTAGCCCCGGCGCCAATGGCCTTCGCGATATCCCCTGAGAACTTGATCCCCCCATCGGCAATGATGGGAATACCGGATTTGGCAGCTTCTTCGGCACAGTCCCAGACTGCGGTGAACTGGGGCACTCCCACTCCTGCCACGACACGGGTCGTACAGATGGAGCCGGGACCAACGCCCACCTTCACCGCGTCCGCCCCTGCCTCAATGAGCCGGCGGGTTCCTTCCCGGGTAGCGACATTCCCCCCAATGACGGGGATATCGAACTGGTTCTTGATGCCCTGTATCGCTTCCGTGACGTTCTTTGAATCCCCGTGGGCAGTATCGAGGACCACATAATCTACCTTGGCGTTTTTAAGGAGGGGAAGCCTGATCAGATAATCCTGGGGGGAAACCGCCGCCCCCACAATGAGCCGCCCCCCCTTATCGGTTGCCGCCAGGGGGAACCGATCATGCTTCTCCATATCCTTGACGGTGATAAGCCCGGTAAGCCGGCCCTGGGCATCCACTACCGGGAGCTTCTCGATGCGGTGCCTGTCGAACTTTTCCCGGGCGCTGGAAACCGAAGGCTCCCCCTGTTCCACAACGGGATGCTCGGTCATCACCTCCACTACCGATAGGGCATCGTTCTTGCAAAAACGAAGGTCCCGGCTCGTGATGATCCCCAGGAGCCTGCCCTCAGGATCCAGCACCGGCATTCCCGATATATTGAAACGATCCATCAGCATCTGGACATCCCGCACCAGGGCATCCGCCCCCACGGTAACCGGGGAATCAATAATCCAATTGAGGTACCGTTTGACGTTCCCCACCTGCTGGGCCTGGGCTTCAGGGCTGAGGTTCCGGTGAATGACCCCGGTGCCCCCTTCCAGGGCAATGGCAATGGCGAGTTTCTCCTCGGTGACCGTATCCATGGCAGAAGAAATGATGGGCACATTGAGGCGTATATCCCCACATAACACGGTCCTGACATCACAATCCTTGGGTAGTATCTCGGAGTATCCCGGCAGGAGGAGGACATCGTCGTAAGATAAAGCTTCGGTAAACATATTTTTCTCCTAATGGCAATTAATAGTGCATTTCACGGTATTTGGCGGCAAGGGCACGGGCCTTCTCCACCGCCAGGCCCCGGTAGCGTTCCGGCCTCTCGAAGAACGACAGGGCTGCATCAGTAGTGGCCACCAAGCCCAATTCCACCATTTTACCGCTGATCCGGGCAAGTAGCGCCCCTTCCCCGGCCAGGGCTTGGGCAAAGCTGAGACCCTCTTCTTCAGCTCGCAGGGTAATCTTACGGATCACCTCGTGGGCATCGGACACTCCGGTTTCCGCCAGCAGGATATAGGCCGGCTCTGCCATGATACCCCCTGCAATACCGCCACCTTGGAGGTTGGCGCGCAAGCGTTCCCGATCCACCCCAAGTCCTTCGATGACCGAGGCCATACGGCTCACCCCGAGGCAGAAGCCGGTAACGTAATCCGCCACAAAACGCTGACTCGCCGAATTGGAGAGGTCCCGCTGATGTTCACTGATCTGATCCATGAAAAAGGTCATGGTCCGGGGCATGAAGGCTTTCCAGAGGCTTTTCACGTGTTCCGCGTTCCAGGGGTTCCGCTTCTGAGGCATAGTGGAAGACCCCACCTGGTCCGGGGCAAAGCCCTCCCGCAGTTCCCCAATCTCGGTACGCTGGAGATTGCGGAGATCATCGGCAAGATTGGCGATGATCCCAAAGGCCACGTTGTATTCCAGTAAGAGCCGGAGCAGGTATTCAGGTTCCACGAGCTGGGTCGCGTGTTCCGAGGGTTCAAGGCCCAATTCGGCAAGGTAGCGCCGTTCCAGGTCCTCCGGGTCCTTGACGATCATGCTCGTCGCGTTGTAGGCTCCCACCGCACCGGCGAGTTTCCCCTTGAGCTGCTGTGCACGGCCTTCGATTTCAAGGATGGATTTGCCCAGCCGGGACACGTATTCCGCCAGGGCAAACCCCACGGTGATGGGCACCGCATGTTGGCCGTGGGTCCTGCCCACCTGGGGGGTCTCAGCCTCCTGTTCCACCACATTACAGAGCAGGAGTTCCAGTTTTCGTAACAGGGGGAGCACCACCTCCTGGGTAACACCCCGCATTCGATAGGAAAGGGCAGTGTCCAGGATATCAACACTGGTGGCTCCCAAATGGACCAGTGGAGCCACTTCTGCAGGTACCTTGGTCTTAAGGACATTCACCAGGGCCCGGATATTGTGCCGGGTTTTCGCTTCCTCAGCATACACCGCCTCGCTCTCCACCGCAGCGCCGGCCTCTGCAAGAGCCTTCCGCAGCGCCGGGGTCAAGTCCCCCCGAAGCTCAAGATGGGCGATGATGAGGGCAAGCTCCGCCTTGACACAGGCGCTCACCGAGGCTTCCTCGGAAAGCCAGGGGGTAAGCGCATCAAACAGGGCGCTTTCAGAGATTGAATACCGGTGATCAAGCGGGGAAATATTGCGGAAAATAGTACGTGCTTCCATACGAGACTATGGCATATAGCGAATCCTTTGTCCAGTGAAGATCCTCTGTCCTGCTCTTGCAAAGTGACACCTCATCCGATTAAAGTAGAACTATGGGATATTTCCGATGCAGGGTGGTTCCTTTACACGTCCTCTATGGATTGGTGTTGTTGCTATGGGGAACCATCCCCCTCTGGTCCCAGCAACAGAACGGGGATACCTCCCCGCAGGTCCAGGCAGATCCTGCAGGGGATCGGGATCCATCATCCATGATTGGCTTGACCCTGGAAGCCCTGTATTCCCGCTTTGGTATTCCCCGTTCGGTATATGCAGTCCGGGGCATTGAAGTCTGGCAGGATGATGTTGTCCTGGTATACGACCAGGGGGATTTCTATGTGTATAAGGACCGGGTGTGGCAAATCGGGGTCAAAGACGCCTACGGTATCACCCTGGGGGAGAAACGGACCGTGGTATCCTCGATGTTGGGAGAGGGTATGCGGAATTTTGAGGATCATATCCTCTTTCCCCTTCCCAACCGCGGGTGGCCCCTGATGCTCCGTATTAATTTTGAGGATGTTTCCAACTCAGAGGCCAGGGTATCCGCTATTTTTATCTATCGCCCGGATTTTTAGGAGTGTGCTATGGCTAAGATATGCCTTTGTTTGACCGGAAAGACCCTTGCCCGGGATCTTGAAGTGGTGGAAAAATACCGGAAGTATGTGGATGTTGTGGAACTCCGGGTGGATTACCTTGAACCAGATGAGCGGTTTCTTATCCGCCGTTTCCCTGAAATGGCAGGGCTTCCGGTTATCTTGACGATCCGGCGTGACATCGACGGCGGTCAGTTTGTGGGCGGAGAAGGGGCCAGGATTAGCCTCCTGTCCAAGGGGCTTGCCTTTGCCGATGTGGACCCCCGGCGTAATTTTGCCTATGTTGACCTGGAAGAGGACCTGAATGTCCCCAGCCTGGAAGAGGCGGCCCGTACCTTCGGTACCCGGATCATCCGGTCCTATCATAATATCAACGGCATGGATCCGGATCTTACCGGACACCTGCGGGGCTTACTCCGGGAGGGAGATGAACTTGCCAAGATTGCGGTGATGCCCCATTCCCTGGAAGAGGTAGTGCAGGTATTCAAGGCCGCCCAGGAAACCATGGATGTGGATAAGATCCTGCTCTGCATGGGAGAATTCGGCGCCTCGACCCGGATCCTCGCGGAACTCCTGGGTTCTCAGATAAGCTATACCATGGTTACCGGAGAACCGGATCTGCCTATTGCGGCTCCGGGGCAGTTTGACCCGCGGGAATTGACCGAACTCTACCGGTTCCGGGATATTAGCTCCAAGACCCGTATTTTTGGGATTACCGGCTATCCCCTGAAAGCGACCGCAAGTCCCGCCTTTTTTAATACCGTTTTCGGTCTTGAAAATAATGATGCCGTGTACATACCGATTCCTGCTGATTCTATCCGCTCGTTTCTGCACCTGGCTGAGATCATCGGTATGGCCGGTGTGTCGGTAACGGTTCCTCATAAAGAGGCGATACTTCCTTATTTAGCCAAACGCTCGGCAGAGGTGGAATCCATAGGAGCCTGTAATACTATCGTCTCGGATCCCTCTGGGTGGATAGGCAGCAATACCGATGCCCCGGGATTTTCCGATTCCCTGCTGGAATTTATCGGGAAGAAAAACTTTAAAGGCAAACGGATTACCATCGTCGGCGCAGGAGGAGCGGCTCGTGCAGTGGCAGCAGAGGTATACCGCCTGGCTGGGAAGGCCCTCATCCTCAATCGCAACCCGATCCGGGCCAGAGACTTAGCCACACCCTACCGGTTCCTCTGGGGAGGACTTGATACCCAAGGCATTAATCTTATCGAGAAATACACGGATATCATCATTCAAACCACATCGGTGGGCATGGAGCCGGATATCACCTCGGATCCCCTGGCCTTGTATACGTTTAAAGGCCACGAAGTCGTCATGGACGTCATCTATAAGCCGGAAATGACCGCCTTTTTAAAACGGGCTACCGAGTCGGGCTGCCGGGTTCAGAACGGCTATGATATGCTCCTGCGGCAGGCCCGCTATCAGTACCGGCATTTCATGGGCGCCGAATTCCCTCCCCAGCTCATGTCCCGGATGAAAATGTAGGGAAGTATTTTTATGGATCAACTTGGCATGAAAGAAATGACCGGAAAAGCAGCGGCTGAGGCCCTGGTCACCAGTGGTATGAAGCTGGGACTCGGTACGGGGTCCACTGCCATTCATACGGTGCGGCACATCGGGTTTTTACAGCGCGAGGGGAAACTGAAGGGAATTCGTGCGGTTCCCACCAGTTTTCAAACGGTCATTGAATGTGAAAAATGGGGGATTCCCCTTTATACCCTGAATTCCAGGGAAATCGGTGGAACCCTGGACCTCACCATAGACGGTGCCGATGAGGTGGACGGGCGCAATTACTGTGTTAAAGGCGGCGGCGGCGCACTGCTCCTGGAAAAAATCGTCGCCTATGCGTCGGTGGCCTACGCCATCGTGGCAGATGAAACGAAACTGGTCGAACAACTGGGGCATAGCTTCCCGGTGCCTATCGAGGTCGTTCCCGAAGCCCGGCTTCCGGCTATCCAGGCCCTGGAACGCCTCGGTGCAGTGGTTACGCTCCGGGAGGCGGTACGCAAGGCTGGCCCGGTCATCACCGAGCACGGCAATCTCCTGCTGGATATACGGTTTAGCAGTCCGGTGGATCCCGCTGTGCTTGAAGGTGAACTGAACCGTATCCCCGGGGTCGTTGAAAACGGCTTTTTTACCAGGCTGCGCCCCAGGGTTTTCATAGGTCATGCTGACGGAACCCTAAAAATTCGCGAATAACCGGCGGGACCGGCATAGTAGGGGGATTCAGATGGATGTTGGATTCAAACAGCCGAAGCCGGGAATCGAACCCGGGACCTACGCATTACGAGTGCGTCGCTCTACCGACTGAGCCACCTCGGCATATAACTAATATACCTAATTGGAGAAACAAGAGCAAGAAAATAATGCAAATTATATTTTTGCCGCGGGCTTGAACAAGCGGGTGTTGTACATCGGAGAGGGCGCGGATGTTACGCTGGAAACGGCGGATGGCGCAGCTTCATGGTGAGACACAGCCCCCCAGCAGCGGGGGGCTTGTGGGTGTTTGCAAGCGGACAGGGAATGAGGTATATGAGGCAAATATGAGTGTTATTTATACAGACATCACCCTTCCGGCTTTTTCCGTATCTGACTGGGGGGAAGGCCGTAGATTTTTTTAAAAACCCGGCAGAAATAGGCCTGATTTTGAAAGCCTGAACGGAGGGCAATCTCCTGGATGCTGTCGTCGGTCTGACGCAACAGGTCAGCGGCGAGAAAAATCCGGTACCGGTTCAGATAATCCCAGAGGGACAGGCCCATCTCCAGATGAAAAATCCGGGTAAGATAATCCTCACTGACGTGTACTGCTTCCGCCAGTTTCCACCGGGAAATGTGGGATTCTGCATGAAGGTTGAAATAGAGGAGCGCCTTTTTAACCAGCGCCCCTGTATGGGGGGGCAGCATTTCCTCCCCATCAAGGAGGGCTTTTATCCGCCCGGTGAAGTCCGGTGAAGAGGCGACTGCCCTATGGCAGAGGAGGAGCCGGGAATACCGGCAGATCCTCAGCACATCGGCGGCGGATTCGATCCGCTCGCATACCAGCACCAGGGGAACCATCACTGTAAGCGGGTGCCGGCGTATTGTCTCGACTGCCTCGGTGTTCAGGGAATTCAAGACCACCATCGAGGGGATGAGTTCTGTTACCGTTTCATTAAAGGTAGTCATAGCGGGGATATGGATCACATCCCCAATGTTCGACCAGGATTGGTACAGGGGCATACCGACCATGAGTATGGTTCCCTGGCTGGGTACTTGTATCACTTTTTCGATGGCGTCAATCAGGGTTTTCCCGGAAAGAGGAGCACCGGTACTTCTGGCGAAACTGCCTCCGGAAAGTCCCTTTCCATAGCATAAAAAGGGCAGGGTGAAGAATTCGGGCCGGTGCCGCAGGGCAGATATCCTGATAAAGTCTTCGATAGAAGCGGCATCGGTGTTCCACACGATGCAGGAAGTCCGGCCCGGAAGGGCGGCGGCTTTTTCGATATCCTGCAGTATCGGTAGATCAAAAAAATTGGCAGGCAGCAGGGAGGGGTCCGAGAGTACCAGAACATGATCCTGGGAACACCCCGGCTGCCGCGCCGGTTCTTGACCGGTCAGGGTGGGCCAGGGGAGGAGCATGGTACATTCCGCCACATCCCGGTGGAACTCCCCGCCGTGTAACAGGATGATCCGCTCTGCCAAAAGGTGCCGTTTCTCCCGGTGTTCCTCCCTGGACGACCCAGCAACAAAGGATATGCTCAGGCCCCCACGCCGCAGCTCTGCGGAAACAGCGCCGCCGTACTCCTCCCGGATCAGGGCAAAACACTGGGAAAGCCGGGAAACATCCCCGGTCAACAGCGGGAAGGCGCCGATTCCCGGGAGCAGTTCATCCGGCTCAAAGAGGGTTTTGTGTAAGGAAAGCTCATCGATCCTGGAGAGGGTGAGATCGATTAAACTGCCGGCCTCGGTTTCACGGGAGCCGATAAGGGCTTTCAGGCGCCGGATATCCGCTGAGGCCACATCATCCCGTTCCAGGCCCTCAAGGGTTTCCATCACCCCTGCGAAGGGATCATAGAGTTCATTTTCCAGAACCTGCAGGAATTCCGTTTTTGCCCGCTCGGCCTGTTCAGCGATTCCCTTGGCCCGGATCACCGCTTCCAGGAGGGATATGCCCTTTAAGGCATAACTCACCGCCGAACGGAGTTCCTCAAAGATCACGCCGTCAGCAAAGGGGACATTATGGATAAAATACCCCAGGGACTGGTTTTCGATGAACAGGGGTTGTACCATGAAGATCCCATCGGCATACTGGGGTTTCAAATAGGCCGGCACCAGCAGGCGTGCGGGGAAGCGCT
This sequence comes from Treponema sp., assembly GCA_031290325.1. GTDB lineage: Bacteria > Spirochaetota > Spirochaetia > Treponematales > Breznakiellaceae > JAITNP01. The sequence goes on along the minus strand of JAITNU010000096.1, from coordinate 4,338 downwards.
GTTCCCTGCAGGGAGCGATCCCCGCAGGGGAGAAACTGCCCACACAGACCGAGATTTTTTCATCATCGTAGAGCACGATGGCCGCGGTGGTAATACCAAGCTCCGGCAGGTGTCCGGCGAGGCTCCGTACCAGGGCGTCCCGGTTCCGGGTTCCCAGGAGTTCACACTTAAGGGAATTCAATGCGGTGTTCCACCGTTCCCGTTCATACCGGCGGTGGGCGGCAAGGCGTTCCTGTATCCGGAAGATGGTTTCGTATACCGATGATTCCACCCGGCTTAACTCCGGGACAAGGCCTGCGGCAAAGACATCCCCTATGAGGCGGATCAGGATTTCGATGTCCCGATCTGAATGAAAAAAACGGCTCAGGGCTTTTTCAAACAAATAGAAGAACCGTTCTTCCCCCTGGTAAAAGAAAGCATGTACCACTGGAAACACCAGGGCCTGTATACCGGCGGGTTTCAATTTGAGACGTTCCGCCACCATCTCCAGGATCATCGCCACCGACTCCTCCGGCCCGCTTCCCGGTGCCAGGGGCTTCCTGGTGCTATGGAGGGAATGTCTACAGCCGCAGGATTCCCGGATAATAAGCTCCGAGCCTAGTACCACATCCTCGATGGTGTTCCGGGGATCCCCGGTTTTTCGGGCGCTGGCGCGCCGTTTTTGGTTAAGCAGTTTCAGGAGGATGCTGAAACATTCGGCGCTCAACTCCGTGTAGGGCATGTGTACCGTTGAGAGGGGACTTTCGAGGAGCCGGCTTTCCCCGGAATTATTGAAGCCCCCGGCGCGGTAATCAATGGGTATATGGTAGCCCTGCTTCAGTAAATAGTGTGCCCCTCTAAAGACCATCATATCGCTGGAACCGATGAGGGTATCAAAATCCCGTCCCGGCACCAGGCCCCGTTTTTCAAACAACTGGGCTGTTGCCGCGTCCCCGCAATCCCAGTTGAAGGGGTCCGTTACCAGCCCGGAGCCTCCAGGCAGGCCCGCCTCCTTGAGGGCGTCCTGGTAGCCCTTGAACCGGGCCGCAGCGGATTGGTGAAAATCCGGGCCTCTGAGAAAGGCGATCCGCCGGGCGCCGTGGACATGGATACAATGGGTAACCAGGGCCTTCATCCCGTTATAGGCGTCAAACTCGACGCAGGGATGACCGGGCACCTTGTAGGACATGGTTACATAGGGGAGCGGCTCGAAGCGGGCATGAAAATGTTCAAATTCTTCAGTAGACTCGGTGCATCTTATGGTCGAACTCCAGCTTATCAGCCCATCCAGATTTTCTTGATTTACCAGGGCATACACAGAGTTGCGTAAATATTCCGCGTCCGTCCGGGCGTTAAGACGGCCTCCGGGAAAGATAAAAAGCGCGGTTCCTGCCGCATCGGCCATCCGGGCGAAACTGGACCACACATTAAGGGATGCGCCGGTATATATTGAAGCAAGGACCAGGCCGATTCTCTTTTTACCACAGCTCATACCTTATTCTAAGGGCAGAACCGGCAATTGGCAAGTATATCAGGGACCTGACAATGTATTGTGCTCCGTACTCTTTGAGGCGCTTTGCCCTATTCCGTGCATCTTTGTTTTCAGGAACACTCCATTGACTCGTCTTGAGTATGCCGGTTCATCTGTTCAATCCATGTTTAAAGTATCCCGGAAAATGCTGCTCCCAGCAGGTTCTTCAAAACATCACCTCCCCGGGACGGATCAAGATGGAACACCGTATAGTCATCTGCACGAAAGCACCACGCCCACCGCCGCTCCCCATGTTCCTTCCACCCGGTCTCATCCGCATTGGTATATGTGCCCGCGGCCTTTCAGGTATCCCACGGTGGAGCTTCGAACCGAACAGTCCGGCCTTTGCATAGTGATTTTTCCCAATATAGAGTCTGGTGGTACCATCAAGAGCGGGAACAAAAAAAGCGTTATCTTCCCTGTTGCCAGTATAAAACGCCACCATAAGACCGCCCCCGGCATACCAGCCCCTGTATCCACCAAAGGGAACAAACCTGTTAAGGTGCGCGAAAGGATAGAGCGAAAAATAATTGAGATCATCCCGCTGTTTATATCCATGGATAAAGCTGAAGTCGCAGCCTATATCAAAAAACGTGTACTTTAACACAGAAAACGTACCCTCTATGGTTCCTATGAGCCAGGGCGCGGTAAAAGAAGAACCAATTGACGCACCAATACTGATAAACGATAAAAAACCTTACTGCCCAGAATGATATTGTCTTCCCGGTGCTCCACCAAATGTTCAAGGGAAATCACTTTGACATCATCGCGGTAAGTTTCCAGGGAATCATCATCGCAGATATACACCGGCGCTATGCCGTATAGGTACTTCGCGGTCTTCTCCACCATGCCGCAGATCACCAGGGGCTTGTGGTTCCATTTTTCCAGTTTGAAATGTTTCAGCACGGCGCTTTACCCCCAAGTGTTTCAAAGTACAGCTTGTTCAGTTCTACCACCGGATTATGGGGGTAGACCGCCGCCGCCCGTTCATAATACTGCCGGGCTTTTAGAGTATCACCTTTTTTCATATAGAGCTTGCACAACTTCTGGCAGGGGATGAATTCATGGTAGGCTTCAAAATGCAATTCCAAATCCTTAAGGTCAACGTGATAATCAAGGGCCCTGTTATACCATTGTTCGGCCTCTTCGTCATGGTGTTCCCGCATATAACAGTTGCCCAACTCAGCGCAGATCATCTCGTTGGGAACAAAACGCCGGCTCAGGTTCAGCAGTTCTTCCAGCAGTTCTTCCCAGCGTTTCAACTGTTTCAGGCTGATGATGACAAAAAACAGAGCGTAGGAAATATCCTGCCAGGGCGCTTCATCCTTCATACCGGCATACACCGCCAGCGCTTCCTCGTAATGTTCCGCGGTACAAAGCTCGCGACGCAGGAACACCACATCAGCCTCGTCAAGGGCTCTTGTCTTGAGGGCGCGGATCTTTTCGGCGTCCTCCACCTCGATGACATCATCGGCGTCCAGCCACATAATAAAATCGCAGGAGGCCAATGAATAAGAATAGTTCCGGGCCGCGGCAAAATCATCAACCCAGACAAAATCATACACCTTTTCCGTGTATTTTCTGGCGATTTTTTTGTCGCATCCGTCAAACCGGTATCAACGATGATGATTTCATTGGCAAAACGCACGGCTGCGGACAGGCAGCGAGCCAGTACCGCTTCCTCGTCACGGACTATCATACAGACGCTTAAATTTATCATGATTAATTATTACACTTCCTGACGGTATGATACTGGATCAAGGCGCTGCCGCACAATGCCGACCCGCTGTTGCTGTCCGCCGGAAAGGCGCGCGATGCCCCACCTGGCGCGAGCCTGGCGATACATGTGGCCTCCGCCGGACTTTTCTTCTGGGCAACCCGAATGGGATTCTTTATAAGAAGAGTCTCAGAGCAAAGATCACAAAGAGTACCCAGGTAACAATCGTAAGTTCCTTGTATTTACCCGTTATGACTTTGAGAAGCACATAAGAAAGAATACCATACACAATGCCTTCGGCGATACTGTAGGCCAGGGGCATCATCAGAATCGTGAGAAACGCGGGGATGCCCTCGGTGGGATCGGTGAAATTGACTTCGGTCACCGGCCTGATCATCAGAAAGCCGACTAAAACCAGGGCCGGCGCGGTCGCGGCGCTGGGGAGGAGCAGGAACAAGGGCGAAAGGAACAGAGCGATGAGGAACAGTATCCCTGTTGTCAGTGCGGTAAGGCCGGTTCGGCCACCGACGGCGACACCGGCGGTACTTTCCACAAAACTGGAGACTGTGGAAGTGCCGAGCGATGCGCCGACTACCGTGCCTATGGCGTCGGCGAGAAGGGCCTGCTTAACACGGGGAATCTCCCCTTTTGCGTTAGTCAGCCCCGCCTGATTGCTTACCCCAACCAGAGTACCGAGAGTGTCGAAAATATCAACAAAAAGGAAGGTAAAGAAAATAGTAAAAAACTTAAAAGTCAGGACTGAGGAAAAATCAAACTTGAAGAAGAGCGGAACTATGGGGAGACTAAAAGGACTCCAACCTTCGGGAATATTGGTAACACCTAAAGGAATACCGATAAGGGTAGTAATGATGATCCCCAGTAGAATTGCGCCCGGAATGTTCAGGACATACAGGACGATGATGATGATAAGGCCGAGCATTGCGAGCAAGGGCGGGCCTGAACTGATGTCCCCAAGCCCCACGAGGGTTCCTGCGTCGTTTACGATAACGCCGGCGTTGCTGAAACCGATAAGGGCGATAAAGAGGCCGATACCTACGGCAACCGCCTTTTTCAGGTTTTCAGGGATAGCCTTGATGATGAGTTCCCGCAC
>JAITNU010000118.1 GCA_031290325.1 Treponema sp. | reverse complement strand
CCGACCCCGAACACAGTGGGATATGTGGTATAACACTTCCCCACCCCCTCCTCCCGAAAGGCATCCTGGATGTTCTCCTCCACCGAATGGTTAGCCACAAGCTCAAGGCGCATCATATCTCCACCTCTTGCAACTGGACCCCTCCCCCAAGGCGTGCCACTTTGGGTGGCTGCTCAGGACTGGGGCCTCCCTGGGTTTTGGCCTGCTTCTTGGAAATCCCTGCTGCAATGCGCTGCCGCCGTGCCTCAGCCTTAGCCCGCCGCTCATCAGAACGCTTGTTCATGATGGAGTACACCGTGGGCATGAGGAACAGGGTCATCAGGGTACCGAAGGAAAGGCCCCCCAGCACGGTCTTGCCAATAGGCGCCACCATCTCCGACCCTTCCCCGGGGAAGAAGGCCATGGGCACGAGGCCCAGGATGGTGGTGAGGGTGGACATGAGTATAGGCCGCAGGCGGTTCCCCCCTGCTTCCACACACGCGTCGTGGAGGCTGTACCCCCGCTTGCGGAGGAGGTTCGTGTAGTCCACCAGCACGATGCCGTTGTTCACGATAACCCCCACCAGCACCAGTAGCCCCACTGCGGTGAGCACGTTGAAGGTCGTCCCGGTGATGAGGTAAATCGCCACAATGCCAATGAGGGACAGGGGAATGGTCATCAGGATGATGAAGGGATCTTTAAAGGATTCAAAGAGACTGGCCATCACCCCAAACACCAGGAAGATTGCCACAATGATGATGAGCACGAAGTTCCCCATCATCTTCATCATTTCCGCATTGTCCCCGCTCATTTCGATGATCACATCGTCCTCTGCAGGAATCTCCGCGCTTACCAGGCCCCGGACTTGCTCTTCCAGATCATTGAGCTTGGTCCCCGGCACTACACCGGCAGTAACGTGAATGACCCGGCTCTGGTTCTCCCGCCTGATGGTCATGGGGCCGGTGCCCTGTTTGTAAGAGGCAAAACTGGAAAGGGGCACCCTGCCTGCCATTTGGCTGTTCACAAAGATGTGGTCCAGGGCAGGCCGGGTACTCCGGTCCGCCTCTGCCAGGATGAGTACCACATCGTAGTCGTGACTCCCGGACTTGTACCGCGTGGCCGTGATGCCGTCCACTGCGGCCTTTATCTCGTTCCCTATGGTGTAGGTGTTCAGGCCCAGGGCGTAGAGCCGTTCCCGGTCAAGCTCAATCTCGATTTGGGGCAGCCCATCCTTGAGGTCCACCTGGGGCTCAGTAATCGCGGGAATCCGTTCCTTGAGGAGCTGGGCAATTCGTTCCCCAATGGCCTTACCTTTCACCAGGTCCTCGGTTCTGATGATGATGTCCACCGGATTCCCGCTGCCCATACCCATGCCGCTGCTGCCAAAGGCAATGGAGACCCCGGGGAATTCCCGGAAGTGGGTACGCATCTTGGCCTTCACCTCCTCGGCACTATCAATACGCTCTGCAAAGTCAGGCAGGTTTATCCGCACCGAACCGGTGTTGCTGGACCCGCTGTTAAAAAGGCCCCCGCCCCCGCCGGCGTTCAGCACTATCCGTTTGTAGCCATGCACTTCCCGCTCCACAATGACCTGGATCTGTCGCAAGATCGCCTCAGTCTCTGCCAGGGGCGTGCCCATGGGCAAAGTCGCGTTAACCGTCACCGAATCTGCATCCTGCTGGGGCATGAATTCCCATCCCACCTTGGGTATCATCACAACGCTCCCCGCCAGGAGCACAACCAGGGCCAGAATAACCAGGACCTTGTGGCGCAGCACCCCGTCAATGGCCCGGCGATAGCTCTCGTCCAGCCAGGAGAAAAAGCGCTCGAAGCCGTCGTTGATACCCACCAGTGGACCCCGCAGGGGTTTCTGTTTCCGGGTAACCAGGGGGAGGTAATGACTGGACAACACTGGCACCAGCACAATGGCCACAAACAGGGAAATCCCCAGGGAGATAACCACCGTAAAGGCCAGACCCGCAAAGAGTTCCCCTGCCATCTCAAGCAGGCCCTGGAACATCACCAGGGGCGCAAACACGCAGATAGTGGTGAGGGTAGAGGCAACAATGGCAACGATCATCTCCGAGGTCCCCAGCACTGCCGCAGCCCCCAGCTTCGCCCCCTTCTCGCGGTACCGGTAGATATTCTCCAGAATTACAATGGAGTTATCCACCAACATCCCAATCCCCAGCACCAGGCCCGCCAGGGTCATCAGGTTCAGGGTTAAGCCTGCAAAGTACATCACCATCAGCGTCAGTATCAGGGAAACCGGAATACTCAAGCCGATAATCAGCGTCGGCTTTACCGACCGGAGGAAGATGAACAGGATGAGCACCGCCAGCAGCGCCCCGGAAATGGCCGTGGAACTCACCTGGTTCAGAGAGTTCTGTATCTGGTCCGTACTGTTGTAGATCTCCGTAATCTTGATATCCTGGGGAAGCTCCTGGGTCATCCGGGTCAGCCGGGCCCGCAGTTCCTTGGCAGTCTGCACCGAATTCTTCCCGCTCTGCTTCTGCACCGACATCTGCACCGCCGCTACCCCGTTCACATAGACCGTACTCGTTTCATCCTTAAAACCCTCGTACACATCCGCAATATCCCGCAGGTACACACTCCGGGGCAGCTCCGCCACCCCATTCACCACGCCTCCGCCTTTGTAGGAAATCACCGTGTTCTTAATCTGTTCCACCGACGTGTATTCACCCATGGTATTGAGCAGATAGGACAGGCCCCCTTCGGTGATGGTCCCTGCCGCAACCTGCATATTCTGCGCCGCCAGCATCGTCTGCACCGCCGTTACGGTCAGCCCGTAAGCCTCAAGCCTGCTCTGGGGAATCTCCACCCGGATGATCTTCTCCCGCCCTCCGTTGACCGAGGCAGTCGCCACCCCCGGGGTCTGTTCAATCCGGGGGACAATCGTGTCCTCCGCAATCTCCCGCAGCTCCTCGGGAGTACGGTTCCCCGTTACCATCAACCCCATAATCGGCATCATGGAAGGGTCAAACTTAAAGAGCATAGGGGAATCCGCCCCATCAGGCATATAGTTCCGTGTCCGTTCCAGCGCATCCCGTACCGAATTGGACGCATCTGCCAGGTCCGTGCCGTAGGTAAACTCCAGCACCACCAGGCTGGAACCCTTGGAAGACGTGGATGTCACCTTCTCAAGACTCGACACACTGGACAGCGCCGCCTCCAGTATCCGCGTCACACTGCGCTCCACTTCCTCCGGCCCCGCCCCTGTATAGGTGGTCATCACCGCCAGGTAGGGAGGGTTAATCTCAGGAAACAGGTCAATAGGCAGATTTACCAGGGCAAAAACCCCCAGTCCGATAAGCAACGCGAAAATGATCAACATGGTTGTGGGCCGTGAAACCACGGTTTTGGCTACACTCATAATGACTCCCTTAAAAAAATACCCTTTAGTTGGCGCTCAACGGCGCCACACGGTCAATCACATTAATCCGGGCGCCATCCTCAAGCAGCGTCTGGCCCCGAATCACAATCTCTTCATCCGCAGAAAGCCCGTCCTGGACTTCCAGCACCCCATCAATGAGGATACCTGGCGTGATACCTTTCCGCCGGGCAACCCTGAACGCCGGGTCCCGGGGATCCGTCTCCAGGCTGAACACATAGGGTTCCCCAAAGCGCTGGATCATCGCCGCAGCGGGAATTTTTACAATGTGGTCTTTCCGCTCAGTAATCACCTTGACCTTGGCAAACATCCCCGCCTTGAGCCGGGACCCCGGATTATCCACGTTGACCGTTATCTCCATGGTCCGGGACGCAGGGTCCACCACCGGGCTTATCTCAGAGACGCTCCCCCTGAACACTTCCCCCGGGTAGGCATCAAGGGTAATCTCGCAGCGCTGGTTCAGCGTTATCCGGGAAATGAACCGCTCCGCCACATAGAGCTTGATTTCCAGGCCCTGCTCACCGGTAATCCGGGCCAGGGACATGGCCTGACTGATGGTCATGCCCACCTTGGCGGGGAGCGCCACCACAATCCCCGCTATCGGAGACCGCGCTATGCCGGGAACGTAAGTCACCCCTGGTTTCGAAGGGTCCACCTGGGCAATAGGGGCATTTTTGGCAACCCGGGTACCCACGGTAACATAGAGGCGGGTAATCTTGCCCGCCACATCGGAATAGGTATCCACCGTGGAACCAGCCACAATGTCCCCGGCAAGGGCGAGGTAGTCCTGGATCTGCCCGCTAATGGCGGTGGTCGTATTCACCGCAAAGACCGGCACGTCCAGAGCCGCTCCATCCGCTCCTGGCTTGGCTTTATTGCCCCCGAGCCGGTCGCAGCCGGCCATGAGCACCAGGACAAGTCCCAGGATACTTAACCCGGTGTGCACCCTATGGTACCCCTGGGCACCTTTTGTATATATCTTTTTCATATTGCTTCCTTTTATCGTATACTCCCTGACAACGTTTTGAAAGGAACCCCGATGGTATATTCCAGATCGATAAGATTCATCATATAGTTATACTCTTCCTGTACCACAGCAAAGCGTGCGTTGGTAAGCTCCGATTGGCTGTTCTGCAGGGTGAGGAGATCCTGCAAACCTGCCCGGTAGGCCTGCTCGGTTAATGAGGCGGCTCGTGCGGCCAGGTCCGCGTTCTGCCGCAGCACCTCAAGGCTTGTCTGGGATTTTTCTAATTTGAGAATCATGGAGTATATCTCCACCTCCGTTCCCCGGATAGTCTGGGCCAGGGCGATATTGAGGCTCCGCAGGTTATCATCCATGTCCGCAAGCCCCTGCCGGGCGCTCCCAAAGGGGAAGAGGTTGTTCAGACTGTAGCTGAGGGTAACCCTGAACAGCCCTGAACTGGACCATACCCCATTAGACCAGCCATCCCCTGTCCAGGGGTTACGCACCGTGGGGTCCATATTCCACCCCAGAGAAAGATTCGGGGTAAAGGCCTGATAGAACCTGGCTTTCCGGGCGCTTTGGATGACCAGGATGTTCTGCCTGAGTTCCTCAACATCGGGTTTCTCTGAGGCGGCTCGGGAAATGAGGGCCGCTGCGTCAAGCTCCACCACCCCGGGCATCTCTGCAGGTTCAAGCTCGATTTCCGTCCCTGAAGGCAACCCCAGATTCATGGCAAAGACGGCGATGCTCGACTTAATCCCGTTTTCCAGCTCCACCATGGTGGGCTTTATGTTGGCCAGGGAAACCTGGGCCTGCAGCAGGGTCAGTTCCGGGACAAGCCCGGCCCGGTAATTTGCCTGGGCAGTCTCGACCCGCCGTTCCGCCATGGTGATCTGATCCTGCAAGAGGCCCCGCTGGTCCTGAAGAAGGAGGAGCTGAAAGTAGGCTTTACGGATATCCCGCTCAAGCTGAATCCGGGCCTTTTCAAAAGTGATAAGTCCAGCCTGATAATTCAGTTTGAGATTTTTCATGGACTCAAAGAGGGCGAAGTTGAAGTTAAAGGAAATCGCAAGGTTCCCTGAGAGGCTCCAGTGGTTTCCTTCATCAACCTCAATGGTCATGGACTGGGGCTCTCCGCCAAACCAGGTCGTTACGGTCGTATCGCCGATCCGGTTCATCCTACCCAAGGTGGTGGAAAGTTCCACCGTCGGGATGAAGACATTCCATGCCGTATCAGCAGCACGTTTTTTAGTGCTGCTCGTAACCCGTGCAGATTCCAGGCTGAGGTTGTTCTTGATGGCCAGGTCCACCGCCTCATCAAGGGAAAGTTTCCTCGTTTCAGCGAAGACAGCCCCCGGGGCGGCGCACAACAAGGCGCACAGGAACAGGATGATTGCCGGACCAGGCAAATGGAATCGCCCCCCTCCGGCACCGTGAATAATTTGGATCATAAATGAGACTCCTTTCCTTTGACCTGGGGAAACGTGTTTAACCACCGAATACCCCTGGTCAACCTGTAATATAAGGCCCGCATAGTGCGCGGCCATTTACGGCTTCTTGCCGTTTATCACCATATATTTGAGTATACCGCATACGCATCATAGAGTACACCCCTTTATACCTGAAACAATAAACTTAAACAATACCCGGATACTACTGTTGGGCAGTTCCGAAAAGGCCATTCCCGCGGGACGGCGCATCAAGGTATTGACGATCAGGAAGAGGATCCACTGGGGAATCCACGCTGAGACGCTGCCGGAAGGATCCTGCTCCCCCGTACTCCCCAGGCCTTGGATATCTGTAATGACCTGGTATATCCGGGAAGAAACCGCTATATGACCCAGGTCGAGCCGCCGGGTTCTGATCCAGTCAATCGCCACGAGAATTTCCGGCCGGGATCGGAGATAGTCAGCCATAGCTATGATAACCAGATACAACTGCTCTTCCGGCACCGTGGAATGTTGTTTACCAAGATCCGCAAAGCGCACAATCCGGTCAAATTCGGTCAAAAAGAGCTGCCTCAGCATATCCTGCTTATTCTTGAAGTGGGAATAGAGGCTACTTTTGGACAAGCCCGAACGGCGGGCAACCATTTCCATGGAGGCGTTCCAGGGACCTGCCTCTGCCACCGCACCGGCCACCGCCCGGAGCAGGCAATCCTCCTCAAGGTCATGGACGGTCCCGGCGATACGGTTTTCCAAGCCTTCATAATCTATGGCCTCTACCATCTCTTTATTAAACCCCAAACCGTCAGCCACTTTTTTTTCGGTCAAGGCAATGATGTACCGGATACGTTCCTCAGAAGGATGATCGTCCAGGGTATGCTCGTGTTTATGGAAATGGGCCATTATAAAGGTCAGGGTTGCCAGGATCAACTGAACCATCGACGGGTAAGTTTGTGTATCCGCTTCAAAACGGGATAAACTGCTCAGGTCCACACCCCGGCGGTTCAAATGGGCCGTCATATCCCTGGCTCCCACGATGGGATCACCGTATACCTGGATGAGGGAAAAGAGAAAAGCATCCACGTTCCGGGCGTAATAATCAACAATGGTCCGCATCATGATAAAAAGGCTTTCTACCGCGTCCTGGGCGGCAACGGCCCTTTCGTACCAGGGCTTTATAAAAGCCGCGTATTCATCAAAGAAGGTTTCATGCATGGCATTGAGGAGGGCCTGTTTATCTTGAAAATGCCGGTATATCGCGGGCTTACTGACCCCCAATTCCCGTGCAAGTGTGGTGAGACTGGTAGACTGGTACAATTCCCGTCCCCATACCCGGAAGGCGGCCTTGATGATATCGTTCTTTGTCATACATATTCCGGTACCGAGTCGGCAGGTCTCCATTACAAGTTACCGAACGGTCGTTAACATATACTATAACCATTTCATCATGATTTGGCAACATTATTTTTACCGATTTTCCGCCATTTGACATAGATATTTGACTATAATTGGTAGCTACTTTCGGCTGCGTAGCTACCGCCTTTTCTTCATCCCACTCTATGCAGCCACTTCATATTACTTTATTTTGTACAGAGGCTTGTCGCCGTGAGCGCCGATGAGTCGTTCGCGTTTGCAGTCGATAAGAAGGTCCATACCTTCGATGGGGTAGGCGCCGAGCAAGACCTCGGTTTCTTCCGGCAGGACGGCGGCTGACAAGAGCACACAGCGGTCTTTCCAGCGGACAGTAACCCCGGTCGTTATACCGCACGTTTCTGTCCTGCCATTGGCAACTTCGGTTTCTCTCATATACTCTATCTCCAGGCCCAACCGGGCGCGAGTTTCTTCGTTGATGACCAGCGTCCACGCCCCCGAATCCACCAGTGCGTTCACGTTCATGCGACGGACTTCCGCTTCCTTTATGACACCGTGTTGAGCCAAGCCCGCGTCCCTATCGTTCTCCAACGTTATTGCTTCATAAAAAGTACTCACGTTTGTCTCCTTGTTTCCTTTTACCACACCCCCGCGCCCCTTGTCAAGCCTCCCGAATCACCCCACGCAGAGCCGCAGGGATGCAGAGAATATTTTTGGTCTTCCCCCCCTATCTCCGCGCC
>JAITNU010000083.1 GCA_031290325.1 Treponema sp. | reverse complement strand
AGATACATAAATATTTTATTTAAAAAAGCGCAATCACACTCGGAATTAATCTTCTTAAAAAGTTTCTTCCATGTGGATTTCGGCTTGCCTGACGATTCAGATTTCATTTTTATAACCCGAATCAATATTTTCTGGCTTGTCCTGATTTTTCCGATTCTGTATCCTTCTATGAATCCGTGTTCATATTTTTCTTCATAAGTTAAACACATATCTGTTATACAATTTCGGCAATATTCTTTTACGGCTTGAAATATTTTTCTGAAAAAAAACTGCCTGGGCAACGTGAGTTCACAAAACGAACTCCATTTGCCACGCTCTCTGGTCCCGTCAGACCAGAGTACCACTTTTAACCGGAGGAAGTATTGACGCGGTGAAGCTTGTCTCCTTTGTTATTATCAGCGCGAAGATCTATTCTCTGCTTATCATCGTCTTTACCCTGCTGGAATTTTTCTAATTTTAATGATTTAATTCAGTACGTACTATTTCTAACGTTGTTAAGTCTAAATAGGCATATCCAGAATGAGGATATGTTTTATTTTCGCTCTCTATTTTAAATAAACCATTTTCAGTTTGCACATCCTTCTTTTCGACAGCTGCAATCCATGAGTAATAATTTACTTTTTTATATTCATTATAATATCTTGAGAGCGGCACGTTTACCCGCTCATTTTATAGAAGAACTTCTCTGAACGCTGGACATCTAAAACCGCTTTAAACGCCGGAAGTCTATCCAAAAAGGATTACAGCCGGTTTATCGAGGTTTTGGGCAGCCTTGTACGGACGATAAAACCGATGACGATACAGACAAAAGAAAGTCAGATTTTTACCCACTTGAAACATGGCATGCATTGGATTATCATTAATGAACTGGAACATGGAAAAATCCTCCCTATCATTCGGCGATTTGTGTTAATTTTACCGTATCACAGGTTTCAGGGTTTTTTGCCAGTTCATCTTTGGTCTATAAGAATTTGCGACTCTCAAGCTAGTAATGGAGGGGATTAAATACATGGATTACATCGCGCATGTACACCCGTTGGATAATGGCGAATGGGCTAAACCGCAGACCGTGAGCGAGCATCTCGCGGGCACCGCTGACCTCGCCTCACGGTTCGCGGCGGATTTCGATTCCGCCGAATGGGCGTATACGCTGGGCATGACGCATGACACCGGCAAAGCGACCGTCGCGTGGCAGAAATACCTGCGAGGCAAGAGCGGCTGCTATGACGCGGAAGCGTCGTTGGAGACGAATGGCCGGGAAGAACATTCCGGCCCCGGCGCGAAGTTGGCGGAAGATCTGTTTGGTAAGCCGGCGGGACGTTTTCTCGCCTACTGTATCGCGGGTCATCACGCGGGGTTGCCGGATTGGTCGGGTAAGCAAAGCGCCCTGCGTTTCCGGCTGCAAAACGCGCACGCCGAAGGCATCGCGGAGGAAATGAAAACCGCGCTCAAGCCGCTCTGTCCTAAAGCGCCACCGTGGGCGTTCAGTCCTGCGGGGCTTGATGTGTCGCTGTGGATACGGATGCTGTTTTCGTGCCTTGTTGACGCGGATCGGCTGGATACGGAACGCTATGAGGACCCGGATAAGTATCAGAAACGCGGCGCGTATCGCTCAATCGCGGAACTGCGCGGACGGTTTGACGCATTCATGGTGGAAAAAACAAAAGCGCCGAGTGGGGACCAGTGCGTTTATGAGGCGCGGCAGCGGGTACTCTCCGATTGCGAGGCGGCGGCGGAATGGGCGCCGGGGCTGTTTTCGCTGACCGTGCCAACCGGCGGCGGTAAAACCCTGTCGAGTATGGCTTTCGCGCTTAAACACGCGGAAAAATACGGGAAGAAGCGTATCATCTACGTTATTCCCTACACCAGTATTATCGAGCAGAACGCGGACGTGTTTCACGGCGTGTTTGGCAAAGACGAGATACTCGAACATCACGCGAATCTTGATGATGACGAAACTACGGTACGTTCCCGTCTCGCAGTGGAAAACTGGGATGCGCCGGTCATTGTAACGACCAATGTGCAGTTTTTCGAGTCACTCTTCGCGGCAAAAACCGGTCGCTGCCGGAAACTGCACAACATCGCCAACAGCGTGGTCATTTTCGATGAGGCGCAGCTTCTTCCACCGGACTTTCTGGAAAGCATACTGGAAACAGTACGGCTGTTAGCAGACCACTACCGTGTGAGCTTTGTTATGTGTACCGCCACCCAGCCGGTTTTTGAGAAGCGGGTGGCGTTTCCTGATTTCCCCGGATTGCCGGAAGGTACGGTCAGGGAGATCGTACAAGACGTTACGAGCCTCTATAAAAACCTTGAGCGGGTTATCTATGAGTTTCCCGTTAAGGACGCACCACCGGTTGAATGGGACTCCCTTGCGGCTGAACTATCCACATTCGAGCAGGCGCTCTGCGTGGTATCTGACCGGAAGAGTTGCCGGGAACTGTACGCTGCTGTGAAGAAGATCGCTCAAGACGACACGTACCACCTTTCGGCGCTCATGTGCGCCCAGCACCGCAGTGAGGTGATTGCCATGATCAAAGGCAAGCTGGAGCGTGGCGAGCGTGTTCGGGTTGTCAGCACACAACTGGTAGAGGCGGGTGTTGATATAGATTTTCCGGTTGTGTACCGCGCTATGGCTGGGCTTGATTCTATCGCACAAGCCGCCGGTCGCTGTAACCGCGAGGGTAACGCGCAAGGCAAGCGTGGTAAGGTGGTTGTGTTCAACTCGCCGCGTAAAGCGCCGGCTGGTTTTCTGCGGAAAGCTGTCGAGACTGCACAAGTACTCTGCGAGCGCGGTAATCTGACTGACCAGCGCATCTTTGAGGAGTACTTTCTGGAACTGTACTGGAAGGCTAATTCCTTAGATAGCAAGAAAATAATGAAATTGCTCAAGCTGGAAATACCCGACTGCGGCATTCAGTTCAGAAGCGCCGCCGAAGCGTTCAAGCTCATCGGCGATGATACACGGGCGATACTTGTTCCCCACGGCGATGGCGAGAAGTACATCGGCTTGCTGGAAAAAAGCGAAGTCCCTGAGCGGGTGTTGTTGCGCAAACTGCAACGCTATGCGGTGAATGTCTACCCCAACCAGTTCGCCGAGCTACAGCGGCGTGGGTCACTCAAGGTACTGGTACCCGGTGTCTATGCTCTGACAAGCACGGTTGAATACAGCAAGGAGCTTGGATTACTGATCGATGAAATGCCGGGCAATCCAGCGGATTTTATGGGATAATAGGCACACCCTCTGGAAACGCGTGGTATGTATGTGGATTTTTATATAGCAAAGCAATGGCAACAGGTTAAGCCCGCTCTCAACAATTTGACTTCTGGTTAGTGAAACTCAGCCCTGTGCACAGAACAATTTGGACGAAACGGTGTTACCCCTGAGTATATAGCCGGACCAGGGTATCATAGCTCTCCCGGCGGACTGCGGCGGACGGTGAATTCCTGCTTCGTTGACCAGGGATGTTCCGATGTTTTCCGGGCCTGGAAGAGCAGGACCGTCTGCGCCCGGAAGGGCGGCTCATCGGAAGCGGGCTGAACCCGGGTCCAGCTCCCGTCCTGGCCCAGGACCCGGGCCTGGCAGTTATCCTGAAAATAAGCTTCCAGAATGGTATACACCTGTGCCCGTATATCCTCCTGCAGTACCGGAAACATGAGTTCCACCCGCCGCTCCAGGTTCCGGGGCATCCAGTCCGCACTGGAAACGAAGAGTTCCTCTGCACCGCCGTTGGCAAAATAGAAAATACGGGAATGTTCCAGGTAATGATCAATCACACTGACCACATGGATATGTTCTGACAGACCTGCAATGCCCGGCACAAGCATACAGATACCCCGGATATTGAGCTGGACCTTAACCCCTGCCTGGGATGCCTGGTACAGGGCGTTGATCATGTCGATGTCTGCTAAGGCGTTCATCTTAGCCATAATCCGGCCAGGATACTCCTGGTTTGAACGTCTCGTTTCCCGGTCGATGAGTTCAAGTAAGCGGTGTTTCAGACTCGTAGGGGCAATCACCAGTTTCCGCATGAGTTGAATCACCGAATACCCGGTGATCATATTAAAGAGCAGCCCCGTGTCAAAGGCGATTTCATCACGGGCAGTAAAAATACCAATATCCTCATAGAACTTTGCAGTCTTATCGTTGTAATTGCCGGTGGAAAGGTGCACATACCGTTTAATCCGTCCGGTTTCCCGGCGTATCACCATGGATACCTTGGCATGTACCTTGAGCCGCGCCAGGCCGTAGATCACGATGACCCCGGCCTTTTCCAGCCGGTTCGCCCAGGAAATGTTCCGCTCCTCATCAAAACGGGCTTTCAGCTCCACCACCGCGGTTACCTGCTTCCCGTTCAGGGCTGCCTGTTCCAATGCCTTAACAATAGGCGAATTGCCGCTGGTCCGGTAGAGGGCGGTCTTGATGGCAATCACCTGGGGATCCGTGGCCGCAGACTGGAAGAAGCGTATCACCGGATCAAAGGATTGATAGGGAAGATGGAGCATCACATCCCCCTGGCTTATCCGGTCCCACAGGGATTCATCTTCGCTAAAGGCCGCGTTCCGGTAGATATCCCAGGGCTTCTCCCGCAGGTGATCAAACCCCGGTATGGTAACAAGGCCAGATAAGGACTCAAGGTCAAGAGGGCCTGCTACCTCGTAGAGATCAGTTTCCTCCAGTTCCAGCCGGTGGGCCAGCTCATCCCGCAGGTGTGTACTTCCTGGGGAAAAAACCATCTGCACTGCCCGGGAAGTCTCCCGGTTCTCAAGGACCTCTTCCATAGCCTCAACAAAGTCCTCGTCCCGTTTTTCATCGACTGAAAAGTCCGCATCCCGGTTTACCTTAAAGATCATGGTTTCCTGCACCTGATAACCAGGAAAGATATAGGCCCCCCAGGTCGTTATCACATCATCCAGCAAGGCCCACCGGATTTTGCCAGCCTGTTCACCAGGAAGCCGGATGATACGATCCAGGCTGGCAGGAATCCTGATGATGGCAATAGCAGGAGCAGCGGAATCCACACCAATAATACCGGCAGCATCCCCTTCACCGGTCAGCACAGTATCCGCGCTGAGGAGAAAGGCCCCATGGAGACGAACACTCTCGATGGAAGGCAGGGGGTGGCCGTTCTCAATTCTGAGGGGGGTGATGACCGGATAAATTTCCCGGATAAACAGGGATTCAAGGTAATCCACATCGGACAGGGTGTACCGATCAGGCCGTACCAGTTCAAGCCCTCCCTGGGCAAGGGCGGGGAACACTTCATTCCCCAGACATTCGTATTGACGGGAAAAAATAGCCCGTACTTTTTCAACCACCCCTTTAAGCTGCCCTTCAGGACTCAGTCCCGAGGGATCAGCGCTTGCCCCGCTGCCCATCCGTTTGACCCGTTTTATCGCCGCCACCCGGATCATGAAGAATTCATCGAAGTTGGAGGAGACGATAGATAAGAACCGGAACCGTTCCAGGGGGAGGATATCCGGCCGCAAGCCCTCTTCCAGGACCCGCTCGTTAAAGTCTATCCAGGAGAGATCTCGATTAAAATACACTTTTTCCCTTACTTCCATATTAGGTCAGGACCACCTTATACCCATAGACATCTTGAAACAAACCGGCCTTTTCTTCCAGCCCTATGTATTCCAGGCTGAGGTCATAGGTACCCTGGGTGTGGAGGACCACGGTTTCGCTCTTCCGTTCCACGGTGATGTGCCGTATCTGCTGGGAATGGCCCCGGTCCAGGGCATCTGCAACCCTGAGTATAGCCGCCATTTTAAGAACCAGGATCCGATCCTCCCGCTGGAGGGCAATATACTCGATATCCGTTTGCAAGGGCGGGGCGCCGCGATGATACCGGATCACGTTGGCAATGACCTCCAATTCATCCCGGTGCAACCCGAAGATCTCCGAATTGGCTACGATGTACTGGCCGTGCTTTTGATGACTTGCACTCTGGATGAACATCCCGATATCGTGGAGGCTGGCAGCCACTTCCAGCATCATCCGCTCTCGCCGGTTCATGCCGTGTTCATGGACCAGGGCGTCAAAGAGCACCATGCAGAGGCCGGCCACATGCCGGTTATGGGCCTCATCGTAATGATACTTCCTCCCCAGATTAACCGCTGAGGCGATGATCTGGGAGAAGAATTCCTCTTGTAATTCCGGGTCAACCCCCCGGGCCAGGTCGATGAGGATCCCTTCCCGGATTGACACATTGGGAACCACGACCCGTGCGGCGTGGGTTTGTTCCAGGAAGCGTTTATACACCAGGATACCCGGCACAAATCCCTCGGCCTCGGCATAGGAAATATGCAGTTTCTGTACACATTCTTCAATGTTGTAGTTTTGTACTTTTTTAACCAGGTCGATAAAGGCATCCCGGTCAATGATGCGGCACTGTTCATTGAGTTCCGTTCCGATAAGCCCAGCAGCGATCCGGGTATCGGAACCAATGACCACAAAGGTACGGACATGGGCCAGGTCCATTTCATCGTTTAAGAATCCCAGGGTCTTGCGGATGTTTTCGTTTAAATACCGTTCCTGGGAATGGACAGAACCTGCGGCAAGCCGGGCCTGTTGATCGATGAAGATGGTACCGATGCGCAGACTATGAGCAGCCACCATCTTTCCCCGCCGGAGGAGCATGATCTCTGTGGAACCTCCGCCTATCTCGATAATCATGGTATTGGCCCGCCAAAACTGGGGCAGATCCTGTTTCAGGGCAAAGCGCACCGCCAGGTACATAAGCCGGTTTTCTTCGATTCCCTCCACAATGGAGAGGCGGAACCCCGTTTCCTGGCGGACCCGGTCCACAAACACATCCCGGTTCCGGGCGGCTCTGAGGGCGCTGGTAGCAATGACCTGGACATCGGTGTTAGCTATACCCCAGCCTCCCAGGAGTTCCCGGAAATTCTGCAGCACCGAAAGGCACTGCAAGAAGGATTCCCGGGAGATCCGTCCAGAGGTAAACACATCCCTGCCCAGGGTTACCGGCTTTCCCGCACTGTCCAGCGCCTTCCACTGACCGGCCCCGGATATCTCCGCCACCAGGAGTCTTATGCCTGTGGAACCGATCTCCACGACCGCAACTAAACGAGTTTTTATAAGCGTGTTCATACGAGCAATTCCAGGACGATGCCCATGAAAGGCGCCTCTCAGTATATTTTAAATTCTAACGTGCATCGGTGAATCGTTCCAGCCATGCCTTGGCCTCTTCCCAGTAGCGATCCATAAGGGGGAGCTGTTCCTTGTTCAGTTCCCGGCCTGCCTCCTTCATCTTCTTTTCCACATACTCAAACCGTTTGGTAAATTTGACATTCGTCCGCTGTAAGGCCACTGACGGTGCCACGTTCAAAAACCGGCAGAGGTTCACCACCGAAAAGAGGAGGTCTCCCAGTTCCCCTTCCAACTGGGAATCGGCGGAAGCACCGACATTCCCCGCAGGCAGCGCCTCCAGCACTTCCTCCAGCTCTTCTTTGACTTTGCCGATGACCCCCGGTATATCAGGCCAGTCAAACCCGGCTTTAGCAGCCTGTTTCTGCAGCTTATAGGCCCGATCCAGCGGGGGCAGGGCCTGGGATACCTTATCCAGGATAGAATCCTTGGGCGTGCGGCCCTCCTGCTCAACCTTGATCCGTGCCCAGTTATCCAGCACTTCGGCGCTATCCCTTACTTTTACGCCGGCAAACACATGGGGATGCCGCCGGATGAGCTTTTCCGAAACGCCCTGCAGGACATCGGCGACCGAGAAAAGGCCCGCTTCCTCGTGCATATAGGACAGCATGGTTACCAGGAGAAAAAGGTCTCCCAGTTCTTCCTTGATGTGTGCCGGGTCCCCCTCATCAATGGCTTCCACACATTCATAGGTTTCTTCGATGAGGTCTTCCCGGAGCCTCAATGGGGTCTGCTCCCGGTCCCAGGGACATCCATCAGGGGCGCGGAGCCGGGCGACAATATCGCAGAGGCCCTTAAAGGCCGTAGATTGATTGTGCATACCTTACTGTGGACCACATTAATGAAAAAAATCAAGACCCTCAGTCTGTTTACCGCAAAGGGCACTCAGTTTTTGCAAAGAACGTACAGCGTTTTATGGTTTTACGCTTAACTTTGCGATCTTTAGGGAGCGCAGATGCTTTTATACTGTCTCTGCTCTACAGGGCAGGTTATTAACGGCAATTTTCATGCCAACGGTAAAGAGGATTATTCGAAGTTCTCAAATTTAAATCGCTGATTTTTATAAAAAATGTTTGACATGATCGCTATATTGTCATATTATACCACAATGTATGGATAAGATAAGGAAAATATATGAAAGACTGGTGCCTTGAAGTTTGGGGGGATTATGCCTGCTTCTCTCGTCCGGAGATGAAGGTGGAACGAGTAAGCTATGACGTGATGACCCCATCGGCGGCACGGGCGATTCTTGACGCCGTGTTATGGAAGCCGTCGATATATTGGCACATAAACAAGATTGAGGTACTGAATCCGATTAAATGGATAAGCGTCCGGCGTAATGAGGTGGGGAAGATTGCGAGCAGTCCCAGTCAGGCACAGATGGAAGGAAAAAACACCGCTCCAATGGGGTTCAACATCGAAGATGCCCGACAGCAACGGGCGGGACTGTTTCTGCGTGATGTGTGTTATCGCATTCATGCGTGGTTTGAGTTTATCCCGCCTGAAAAACGGAAGCCCCATTACAACCGCTACAAAGAAGTGTGGGCGGACAGCGGGGAAGCAAATGACCTTGCCCGCGCTGATGATAGCGAAGCAAAATACGCGGCGATGTTTGAGCGGCGGTCGCGGAAGGGGCAGTGCTTTCACCGCCCGTACCTGGGCTGTCGGGAGTTTGCCTGCTATTTCAAGCTGGTTGAGGAAACCGCTCCCACGAAAGCGATTGACGTAAGCGACGATCTTGGCTGGATGCTGTATGACATGAACTACGATGATCCTGCCGATATCAGACCGGAGTTTTTTCGGGCGCGGCTTGAGAACGGCGTGGTGAACACCGACCGGCGCGTTGTGGAGGTGAGGTCATGATGGCGGTGTTATTTTGAGTAAACAGGAAAAACGAACTGAGCGTTTACTATCCCGCCCCAGGGACTTCACTTTTGATGAGTTAAAAACAGTGCTGGGGTCTTTTGGTTATACCCTTT
>JAITNU010000069.1 GCA_031290325.1 Treponema sp. | reverse complement strand
ATCTATGAGCAGCTTAACGTGGCGGTGGTCAATATCACCACCGAAACTATGGCTATCAACTGGTTCCTGGAGCCGGTACCCCAGGAAGGCGGCTCCGGGTCGGGGTCCATCATTGATACCCGCGGGTATGTATTAACCAATAACCACGTAATCGAAAACGCCTACAAGGTGTTCATCAATCTGGCAGATGGGAGCCAGTTTGAGGGAACCGTGGTGGGGACAGACCCGGAAAACGACATCGCGGTCCTCAAATTCAGCCCTCCCCAGGGGATGGAACTCCGTATCGTGCCCTTCGGGGAATCGGGGAACCTCAAGGTAGGCCAGAAGGTGCTGGCGATTGGGAACCCCTTTGCCCTGGAACGGACCCTGACGGTGGGCATTGTTTCCGGCCTGGGACGGCCCATCCAGACCGCCCGGCAGCATATCATCCGGGACATGATCCAAACCGACGCATCCATCAACCCCGGTAATTCAGGAGGCCCTCTCCTGGATACCAAGGGCCGCATGATCGGCATCAATACCATGATTTACTCCCCTTCAGGAGGTTCTGTGGGCATTGGCTTCGCAGTGCCGGTGAATACGGCCAAACGGGTCGTGGCGGAACTCATCGAATACGGAAAGGTCCGGCGTGGCTGGATTGACGCATCGGTGGTCCAGCTCTTCCCCGCCCTGGTCAGGTACGCAAAACTGCCGACCTCCGGCGGGCTGCTGATTTCCCGGACTAAACAGAACGGTTTTGCGGAAAAGGCAGGACTTCGTCAGGGCAGCGAACCGGTGCGTTACGGCTCCAGCGTGATCTACCTGGGCGGGGACATCATCACCGTCGTGGACGGCATGAAGACCGAGACCCTGGCAGACCTCTACTCGGCCCTGGAAGACAACAAGCCCGGCGAAAAGGTAAGGATAGAAGTCCTCCGGGGGGAAAGTACCATCAAGCTGGAACTTACCCTGGTGGATCGGGAAGAGGTTCTGAGCCAGTAGAGCAACCCTCCCGACCTTAGAGATTGAGGGCATTAATCCGGTTTTGTTTTTCATTGCCGCTGGTACGGGTATAAATCCTGGTGGTCTCAATGGAATGATGGCCCAGGATATCCGCCAGATCCACGATATCGTGGTAATGGGCAAGGAATGTTTTCGCAAAGAAATGGCGAAAATTGTGGGCATGGACCTTTTCCAGGGGCACACCGGCGCTTTTTGCAAGCTGTTTCAGCTCCCGCCATATAGCGGCCTTATCAATGAGGGTATCGGGTTTTTCCCCATGAAAGATGACCTGCTGTATATTACGGGTTTGGCAGTATTGCTGTAATTCCATGCAGAGTTTATTAGGGATGATAATTTCCCGGGTTTTGTTCTTGCCACAGACCTGGGTCTTACCGGTTTTCAGCATATCAACGGTGATGTATTGCAGTTCCCCTATCCGAATGCCGCTTGAGGCAAGAACCCTGATAATATAGTAGATTCGCAGCTTGTTTGTTTTCCGCGCGGTGCTAATCAGCGCGTTATAGTCATCTTCGGTCAAAACGTTATTCAGGCTGGTCTTGTGCTGGATTTTCAGGGTTTTTACCCGTAGTCCCTCCTGATCGAGGAACGAGAAGAACCGGTTCAGCGAAATCAGGTACGAATTGACGCTTATCGGCTTGTATTGGGACGCAAGATAATCTTTATAGGCAATAATATCCTGCTTTGTCAGTGATGAGAGGCTTTTATTGAAAAACTGCCGGAATTTATCCACATCCCTGAGATATTTCGCCACGGTTATCTTCGATTTTTCCTGGGAATCGAGCCATTCTTTATAGGGGATGAGTTCAGGGTTTATAGGCTGCGCCATCATATTCCTCTTGTGTTAAGATGGGCATATAGTACAATATTATATTGTTTAATAAGGACCTGAATTGGGTGTTTTTACATTATGTATAGGGGAATTATAAGAATGAGTCCCTAATGGGAAGATACCATTTCTGCAAGGGGGGAAAGAAATATAAATATTTTTATATAAATTTTCCAATTGGTGATAAATTTGCTTGACGTTCGGCAACATACTATTGTATTATTTTGCCCATCTTAACACGAGAGGAATAGATAATGCAGCCTGAACCTCTATAAAGAATGGCTCTAAGGAGGGATTAAAAATGAAAAAAACGGTCTGGTGTGTATTAGGCTGTATGCTGTTCTTCAGTGTCTTGTTGCCAGGCCCGGTGTTCGCGCAACGGCGAAAACTTACCATTAAACTTGCCTCGCTGGTTCCTGAAAATACCCCCTGGGGCGACGCGCTGAACCGCATGGCCGGCGAGTGGGCGCAGATTTCCAACGGCGAAGTGGAACTTATCATATACCACAACGGCGTTGCAGGTACTGAGGTGGACGCCCTGCGTAAGCTCAGGCTGAATCAGGCACAGGCGGCGATGTTAAGTTCATTCAGTCTGGATACTATCGCGCCGGGGATTATGACGTTGAGCTGTCCCTTCCTCATCAGAAACAACGCGGAACTGGACATAGTACTTGAAACCCTCAAACCGGAACTGGAGCGGCGGATTAGCGAGAAAAACTTCTTTCCCCTGGCATGGTCCAAAGTAGGGTGGGTACGTTTCTTTTCCAAGTCGCCGGTCTTTGTGCCGGCAGACCTGAAAAGCCTGAAACTGGGAACCGATGAGAACGACCCGGCTATGATCGACGCTTTCAAGGCTATGGGTTACAAGATGGTGCCGGTTGCCATGAATCAGGTGCTGATTTCCCTGGGGAGCGGTATGATCGAAGCGATGTACCAGAGTCCGGTGAACATGGCCGGCACCCAGGCCTTTGGTGTGGCCAAACACATGGCTTCCATAGCCATTGCTCCGTTCATGGGCTGTATAGTTCTGAACCAGACCACGTGGAACCGTATCCCTGAACAGTACCGCGACGCCCTCAGACAAAGTGCCCGGCGGATGGAGGCGGAACTGAGTGTTTCCATACAGGAACTTGAGCAGAGTGTTATTAAAAGTATGCAGAAAAACGGCCTCATCATCCATGAAATAAACGATGCCCAGCAGCAACTCTGGTATGACGACGTGGGACGTGTCATTCCCAGCCTGCTGGGGTCTACTTTTGACCGCGGTATGTACCAGCGGATAGAGACCATAGTGAAGAATCAGCGGGGCAAATAACCGTGAAAAAACTACTATCCTCCCTTGAGCTGGGGCTTTGCGCTGTTTCCCTTGCCGTGCTCGTCCTCCTGCCCCTTACGGAAGCCTTTATGCGGGTGGCCTTCAACTCCCGCGTGCCAGGTTCGCCGGGGCTTATCGTACACTTTCTGCTGGTTCTGGGACTGGTTTCCGGCATGATCGCCACCAGCAAGCAAGAACATCTGTCCATAGGTTTGTTTCACTACATTACCGACGAAAAAATCAAAAACCTGCTGGCGTCCCTGACCGGCTTCCTTTCAACTTTTGTGGTTACGATCTTTGCATGGTGTTCCATGTCGTTTATCAAAATCGGGCTTTCACCAGCCACGATTATTGGTTTTATACCGGATCAGGTTTTTGCTCTGGTGATGCCCGCCGGATTCCTCGTGATGGCTGTTCGCTTTGCCCGCCTCAACCCTCTGTGGAAGCGCAGTGGTGCAATTCGTGGGCTTCCGGTACTGGCGCTGATACTGGGCACGGTTTTTTCTCTACCTTCAATCTGCAAACTCTTATGGGGCATAGACCTTCCCGACGGCGCTTATGCCTTAAGCGAGGTTTTCTTTTCGATAGCATGGTACGTCAAGATACCTGCGCTGATAGTGCTCATTCTGGCGGCGCTGGCAGGAACACCGCTCTTCGTGGTGATTGGCGGCCTGGCGATCATCATGCTACAGGCAGGCGGCGGTGAAATCGACGTTGTCGCTGACGAGGTGTACAAGGGACTGACGCAGAACAGCATTATTTCGATACCACTGTTCACACTGGCTGGTTTTTTTCTTTCGGAAAGTAAGGCGGGAGAACGACTGGTCGTTACGTTTAGAAGTCTCTTTGGCTGGCTTCCAGGCGGCATGATTATTGCCACGGTCATTATCTGCGCTTTCTTCACATCCTTCACCGGCGCGTCGGGTGTTACCATCCTCGCCCTGGGTGGCATACTCTATACGGTACTTTCGGAAAACGCCTCATACCCGGAAAAGTTTTCTATCGGCCTGCTCACCGCATCCGGTAGCATCGGCCTGTTCTTTCCACCCAGCCTCCCCATACTCCTTGTGGGAGCGGCCACAAGAACCAACACCATACACCTCTTCCTCGGCGGCATCATCCCCGGTCTCATTCTGGTGGCCGCCATGATCGCAATGGGCATCGTGATTTCCATAAAAATAAAAATTCCGGTTGAACCTTTTAAGATGAACAAGGTACTGCCCGCGGTCCGTTCTTCACTGTTTGAGATCCTGCTTCCCTTACTGCTCATCACCGGGTACTTTTCCGGTCTGCTCTCCATAGTGGAAATCGGCGCCGCTGCTGTACTCTATCTCTTTATCATCGAAGTGGTCGTATTGAAAGATATAAAGTTACGCGATATAGGACGGGTTATCGCAAAGGCCCTGCCCATCATGGGCGGCATATTGTCCATCCTCGCGCTGGCACAGGCGCTGTCCTACTACATCGTGGATACCCAGGGGCCGGAACGTTTCGCTCACTGGATACAGGGGACCATTTCCTCAAAAGTAGTTTTCCTGCTGATTCTCAATGTGGCGCTTCTCGTGATCGGCTGTCTCATCGACATCTTCTCGGCAATACTCATAGTACTGCCCTTGATCGCGCCCCTGGGCGCTGCCTATGGCATAGACCAGGTACATCTGGGCATCATTTTTCTCATCAACATGGAAGCAGGCTTTCTCACCCCACCGGTAGGACTCAATCTCTTTCTGGCAAGCTACCGTTTTAAGAAGCCCTTTGTGGAAACTTCACGCTATGTCCTGCCCTTCCTGATTATACAACTGGCGCTGGTGTTCATCGTTACATATATACCCGCGTTTTCGACATGGCTGACACGGTTATATTAGCAAGGGCAAATAATTATTAAAACGTCCACACTACGTGTAATTCTGAAGAAAGAGGTGAGTTATGAAAAATAAAAAACCTTACGTACCACAACTTGGCATTGAGTATCCTGAGCGGCCTGACGATCATGTCAAACACAGTAGCGCAGTTAAGAAAGCCGATCTGGTTCTCGATAAACACTACCCGTTTCTGGACAAGTCGTTTGGGTTCAGGGTGAAAAGCGCCCTGCTCTATCTGGGTGTTTTTACGCTGGTCTTTTTTCTCGCCCCCATCCGCTTTGGCCTGCGTATCAAAGGACGCGACATTCTCAAGAAACACAAGGCCCTCCTGCGTAATGGCGCGCTTACCGTATCGAATCACGTACTGCGCTGGGACCTGCTCCACGTGTTGCAGGCGATACGTTTCAGGCGCATTTATCTTCCCGTGTGGAAAGAAAATCTCACCGGCCCGGATAGTGCCGTCATCCGCCTTGTGGGAGGCATCCCCGTACCCACCGACATTCACATGATCAAATACTTCAACGCCGCCTTTGACGAACTCCACGCCCGGCGCAAGTGGTTTCACGTTTTTCCCGAAAGCAGTAACTGGCACTACTACCAGCCCATACGTCCCTTCAAAAAAGGAATGTTCACCATGGCCTATAAATACCAGCTTCCCGTTATCCCCATGGCCTTTTCCTACCGCAAAGCCACAGGACTGTTCCGCCTGTTCAAGAAAAACTATCCCCTCATCACCCTTCGCATCGGCGAACCTATCATGCCGGACCTGACCCTGTCCCGCAAAGAAGCAGTTTCGCGGCTCCGCGCCGAGTGCCACCGCTGCATCGTGGAACTGGCAGGCATCACGGACAACATCTGGCCCTGCGAAGGGGATTAACAACGCTGTCTTTCATCGTCAAAGATGATAGTGTTCTGCAACGCCATCAGGCCCCTTCTTGTGTTTCTCGATGAGATCCTTCAACGCCGCGTTAATCGCCTTCCAGTAAATCGTTGTCAATCTTTGATACTCCCGCCATACTGCTGGCTGGATTATAAACTGGGGCGGGCTAGGCGAAAGCCGAGGGCAGCGGACCGGGCAGACGGGGTGAAGTAGCTCCGGCGCGCCGAGCGCAGCTTCTGGCCGCTGTTGCGCCAGCCCCCACCGCGTCTCAGGCGGTCCATGCCCGAGGACGCGCCCACTGGATCCATCTGAGAGCCACTCCCGTAATTTCCTCTCCAGTCCCAGCACCACTCCCAGACATTTCCGTGCATGTCGTACAAGCCCCATGCATTCGCCGTAAAGCTCCCCACCGGTGTCGTTGTTCTGCGGTAGGTCCCCTTGGCGTTTCCGTTGTACGGCTTATTCCCGTCATAATTCGCCTGGTTCGTCGTGATGTTTTTCCCCGTGTAAAATGGCGTCGTGGTCCCTGCCCGGCAGGCGTATTCCCATTCTGCTTCAGTCGGTAACCGATAACCGCTGGTGTTCCGGTTCCAGGTTACGGTTTTACCGTTTATCGTATACGCCAAGGTCAAACCTTCCTGCTGACTGCGGGCATTGCAGTACTTCACTGCGTCATACCAGCTTACGTTTTCCACCGGCAGCTTATCCCCTTTGAAATCGCTCGGATTGGTTCCCATCACCGCCTGATATTCCTTCTGAGTTACCTCGTATTTCCCCATAAAGAAGCTGCTCACCGTTACCTGATGCTGCACTTCACTACTACTCTGTTCAGCCTCCGACGCGGGGCTTCCCATCATAAACGTCCCGCCCTGGATCCGCACAAAGCCATCTGGAACAGGTCTCGCCGGGGGACGGGATGCAGGGGTCTGCTGGGGCGTCGCAGGCCGTGGGGTAACCGTTGATGCGGCAACCGGTGGATGGTAGTCAAAGATCGCCGTCGCAGTCCTGTCCTTCCTCACCGTTATGGTCTTCTCTTCTGTCCGGCCTCCGCTGTAGCTTATGCACACCGTATACGTCCCCACCGCCAGGTTGTTGATGGGAAGCCGTGCACCTGCACTTATGGAACGGCTGCCTATCACCTCGCTCCCCCGTCGTATCTCCAGCGTGCCCGCTGTTACCGTGCTCACCGTGAGACTGCCGGTCTCTATCACCTCTTCGCCCCACTGCGGTACTGGCTGTCGCGTACCAGGCTGAGTTTGAACCACAGGACGCCGGAAAAACAAAAAACTCCCGCCGTCCTGCTGTTCGGTCCCCCGGATAACCCCCAGCAGCGGCTGGGTTGACCTGACTTCCCGGACGTTGCTGAACAGGTATTCCGGGTCTATGCACAGCCCCTCCGCACGGCGCAGGGTACTCTTCAGGCGCATCGCAAATTCCGACGTATCAGGCACGTTCTCACTGGCGCCGCTGGTCATCACCTGCCGGCTCACCCGGGAATAGGCCCGTTTGAAATAGTCGCTGTTGATCTGCGGTACAACTCCCCGGTTGGTATCCAGAATGTCTCCGGAAAAACAGGCGTCCGAAACCAGAAACACATGCTTCGCCGGCAGGGCGGCCAGCATGTTCCGCACCTGGATGTTGGGCAGCCAGTTAGCCTGGGCAAAGATATCCTGCCCTGCGTCTGCCGGTATCCAGAACCCGGTTTTGCTCATGTCATCGGTGTAACCATGCCCTGCGTAAAACACAAAGACCGAGTCATGGACCCCGGCTTTCTGTCTGAGTTCAGCGAAAAGCCGGCGTATATTAGCCGCCGTTGCATCCCGGTTATAGAGTTCCTTCACCTCATCAAGGAAGTAGTTCTGAGTCAGGATGTCCCGTATTTCCCGTGCATCTTTGACCGGGTTACTGAGGGGCCTCCATTCCTGATACCGGTCTATGGCAATGAACACCGCCCACTGCCTGCCCACCACCGCGTCCTTCCCCACCGCGTCGGCAAGTATCACCTCCAGCCCTCGCCGGTCCTGGCCAACCAGCGGCACGAGCGTAACCAGCACCAGCCACACCAGAATCAATACCCGCCATATCGCGCCATTACCCTTGATCTTCATAACACACCTCCTCTTTAAGCGTGAATATTTTTGATATTGTAGCCCGCCCTTTCAAAAAGTCAACTGCTAAAGGTGACGATAAAAGGCGTGCGGACAGTTCACCGTGCCGCAAACCACGCGCCTTCATTCCTAAGTCCGTCTACCACTCCTTGGGAGCCTTCCGGAGCCTCAATTTGCATCGTATCCCCGGACTGCACAATCACATACAGCCCCGCTTCTATCGCCGCCTCTTTTACGTTTTCCGGGAACACCGCGCCGGCCAGCGCGCCGCGAATAACCCGGCTGTCGTGATGCTTGTCCATGTATTGCCGCAATGTTTTCAGCCGCTTGATGTGTTTCGTACTGTCGTCTTCCTTGGGCCGGCTTTTTACCTCCACCGCCACCGAGTATTCCCTGTTTTCCAGCAATAGATCAATAAAAAGCCCTGTACTCCGACAGGGCTTTTTTGCGTTTTACAGCCCCAGCAGATACCGGTTCAGGATGTTTTCAAGGTGTTCCTGTTTGCCGCTGGTAAGCCCCGCGTTGCCGTAATCAGAACCAAACCCGGCCAGCACTTCAAAGGTGAGTTCCCCCTTATCGAATTTGGCCCCATTACCGGAATCAAAGGAAGCGTACCGTTTTTTGACAAACCCAGGGAGCTTGCCGTCATCAATGATCCGCTGGGCAATGACCAGCCCTGCGGCAAAGGTGTCCATGCCGCCGATGTGGGCCTCAAAGAGGTCCGCAGGATCCACCGAGTTCCGGCGGATCTTGGCGTCAAAGTTAAGCCCACCGGTGGTAAAGCCCCCGGCCTTGAGCACGGCGTACATGGCCAGGGCGGTCTCGTAGTAGCTTGAGGGGAACTGGTCCGTGTCCCAGCCGTTCCGGGGTTCACCGCGGTTGGCGTCCACGGAACCAAAGAGGCCCATAGCCGCAGCGGTCTCAAGCTCGTGGGCAAAGTCGTGGCCTGCGAGTTCCGCGTGGTTGGCCTCGATGTTCATCCTGAAGTCCTTGTCCAGACCGTAGTACCGGAGGAAGCCTGCCACGGTTTCCACATCATAATCGTACTGATGCTTAGTCGGTTCCATGGGCTTCGGCTCAATGTAAAAGGCCCCCTTAAAGCCCTGCTTCCGGGCATAATCCCGGGCAAGACCCAGAAATCTCGCCAGGTGCTCCTTCTCCTTCTTCAAGTCCGTGTTGAGGAGGCTCATGTAGCCCTCTCTGCCACCCCAGAAAGTATAGCCCTGCCCCCCCAGCTCGATGGTGGCGTCAATGGCCGCCTTCACCTGGGAAGCTGCCAGACTCACCACGGCAAATTCCGGGTTAGTCGCGGCGCCGTTCATGAACCGGGGATGGGTGAACAGGTTCGCCGTACCCCAGAGGAGTTTGACCCCCGTGGCCTGCTGCCGTTCCTTGGCCCTGGCAACCAGGACCTTGAGCTGCTTCTCGCTTTCCGCAGGGGTGGCGCCTTCAGGGGCCATATCCCGGTCATGGAAGGCGTAGAACTCAGTCCCCAGTTTGGTGAAGAACTCAAAGGCCGCATCCATTTTGTGTTCCGCCGCCTCCATGGGGCTTTTCGCATCAACGATCCAGGGATGAGGATGGGTAGCCGCCCCAAAGGGGTCTGCCCCGTCGGCGCAGAAGCTGTGCCAATAGGCCACTGCAAAGCGGAGCTGATCCTTCATCTTCTTGCCACCCACCACTTTTTCAGGATCATAATACTTAAAGGCCAGAGGGTTATCGCTCTCTGGTCCTTCGTATTTGATCCTTCCGATACCGGGGAAATACTCTTTGTTCCCCACAAAATAATCAGCCATACATACCTCCAAAACACTTACTAAATATAAAGCGGGCTTAATGCCCTAAGATACCGGGAATATACCTGATAGGCCGTATCATAGGCCCTCACCGAAGGGGCATCCGGGTTTATCGTGGCCCCGCCTTCCAAAATGATGTGTTCATCCACCAGGGATTCAAGGGTGGTGTTCCGGCCTTCCGCCCGTTCCCAGGACCAGAGTCCCTGGATAGCCCCGCCCAGGGCAGCGGCTTCGTCCCCCGCAGGAACCCGGACCGGCAGGTTCATCACATTGGCGGCAATGGATTGCCAGAGGGGACTCTTTGCGCCGCCGCCAATGAGCCGGATCTCTTTGGCCTTGAACCCCAGCTCGCTGAACCCCTCCATGCCGATACGCATCCCGAAAATCGCTGATTCCAGGGCGGCACGGGCGAGGTTTTCCCGCTTGAAGTTGGTCGCGGTGATCCCATTCACACTGGCCCTGCCATTGGGGAGGTTCGGGGTTCGTTCTCCGTTAAAGAAGGGTAACACCACCAGCCCATCCGCACATAAGGGCGCCTTGGCAGCCTCGGCGTCAAAGGCTTTCACCTCAAGCCCGAAGAGGCCCCGGAATTCCTCACTGGCCACAGTGCAGTTCATGGTGCAGAGCAGGGGCAGCCAGCCCCCGGAAGAGGAACAGAACGCGGCGAGGTTCCCTGTGGGGTCCACCACCGGCGTAGTGGAAAACCCGAAGAGGGTGCCCGAAGTTCCGAGGCTCATGGTCAGGAAGCCATCCTTCACCGCGCCGGTCCCAATGGCGCCCATCATGTTGTCCCCGCCTCCAGGGGCCACCAGTGCGCCCTGGGGCAGACCGAAGGCACGGGACGCGGCTTCGGAAACCCTTCCCACCAGCTCCCCCGGTTTCACAAGCCGGGGAAGGTAGCTGATGATCGCCGGATCAATGAAGCCGCAGACCGTGGGAGACCAGGTACGGTTACGGACATCAAACAAAGCGGTCCCGGAAGCGTCGCCGTATTCCGCCGTGTACTCCCCGGTCAAGAGCAGATTGATGTAGTCATGGGGGAGGAGAATGTGCCGCAACCGGGCAAAGAGTTCAGGCCGGTGGTTCTTGAGCCACTGCACCTTGGGCGCCGTGTATCCTGGCCGCATGGGAAGCCCGGTTTCGGCAATGAGCGCGGCCTCACCCCCGGCAGCAGCGGTGAGTTCTGCACATTCCGCGGCAGTGGAGGTATCGCACCAGAGCTTGACGTTGTAGATGGCCTTCCCCCCTTCATCCAGGGGCACAAAACTATGCTGATGCCCGGAAACGCCAATGGCAACAACGGTTTTCCTGAGGCCCCTGTCAATTTTATCAAAGCAGGTTTTCAGAGCCCCGTCATACCATTCAGCCTTCTGTTCCCTGGCGCCGTTATTTTCGGCTATCATGTCCACCGGCGCCTGGGAACGGGCCAGAACCGCTTTCTTTTCAGCGTCGTAGATGACCACTTTACAGCTCTGGGTTCCCAGGTCAATGCCGCATAGGGTTTTCATAAATCCTCCCATATTACTATGTTTACTTCTCACTGGAGTGAGCTTTCATTTTTATTATAAGCAGGGAAAATGAAGCCTATCCATGCAAAATATTGACAATGTATATCTATTATTGATATTATGTAACAACTTTTTTTGAGTCGGTACTATGCGTATAAAAGATGCGGTCTATGTCTATAAACTGGTCGGAGGGGATAAACTAGCCTGGCACGGACGCTATCATGCCCATGGCGAGTATGAGATTCACCTGTTTCTTGAGGGAAGCGGGGCCTTTCTGCTGAACCGTTCCAAATATACGATTGAGGGGAACTGCCTGTTCTTAACCAAACCCCGGGAATTCCACTCCATCCTCCCCGACGCAGTACGGCGGCCGCTTAGTTACTATGCCCTGCTCTTTGAACCGGACCTGGAAATCACAGCGGATCGGGAAGCTGCATCCCTTATCAATAACCGTAATGACCGGATCATCAACACTGAGAGCCGGGAACGTTTGCTGATCGAGGAGTTGTATCGCCTTGCGGCAGATCGAGACCATGCACGGGCAGCGGAATATCTGTTACTGAGTTTGCTGTACCGGTGGTATGGAGAGCCTGTTCAGGAGGGAGCCGGAATGCGGCGGGAACAGGATGATAGAAATGAGTATGTGGAACGGGCCTTGGCTTTTATGGGAAAATCAGTACAGGAAAAACTGCGGATCGATTCCCTGGCAAACCGGCTTGGTCTTTCAGAAGAGCATTTTATCCGCCTGTTTCATAAAAAGCTGGGGATATCTCCCCTTCAATACTTTACCCGCCTTAAAATTGAGGCTGCATCTTCCTTTATCGTGGATACGAACCGCACCATAGGAAGCGTAGCAACTCACTTCGGCTTCGAGAATCCCTTTCATTTTTCCCGGATTTTCAAGAAATGTACCGGCCTTTCGCCAATGGAATACCGGCGGGTCTTCGCGGGGCGAGAGGTAAACGAAACCGGGATTGCAGCTGCGGGAAAGGAAAAACTTTTCTCGTCATTGAATTAGGCTCAACCCAGGCGGTGTTGATTGACGAGCATATCACCACATTTGATTCGGAGAACCGGCTCGTAGGCGGGGTGTGGACTTATCATCTTGACGCTGTCTGGACAGGACTTCAAACCAGTGGCGAGACCCTAAAAATTTAACTCTTGGCACCCTTCTTCCCACGTATTATTTTCCCTAAGGATAAAAGCTTTACTCGGTATATCTTTTGACAATGTAAAAGAATAACTCCTTTCAATATCAGAATTATTCAGAGGGGTACCTTGCTCAAATGTTCCAGCCAGGATACCATATTGGAGTTCTGTGTTGAATTGATAGGGTATGTTAGGACTAACCTGCAGCATACATACTGGATTACCACTTACACAGAAACCTGCATATACCTTTCTTCCAGGTGGAATACTCGTATCCGTGGTAAGAAAAATGGTTTTATCATCCACTTCTTTTTTTAACTCCGGCGTATCCAAATGATATATTTCGGATGAATAACTAAGAGTAAACGTATTGTTTTGTGAATGAGTGGGATCAGCATCTAGGGTTATTACATCCTTGGAGAAGATATCCTGCTGCTCATTGGTTTCTTCTCTGCAACAATAAACACTATAATGCTTCTTCCAGTGAAGGCTCACAATATGCCCCTTTTCAATAGGTGTACAATACCATACGACGGGAATAAGCGAGTCGGTCCACATATTACTTCGTTGAAATATACAAACATATAAGCCTTTTGATGCCGATAAACAAGTAAGACGTATACTATATTCATCCATTAAAAACCTCCACCAATCAAAGGATACACACTGAATTCTCTTGATACTATATTGATCTATGGAAATCCAGTGTGCAAGAAGATACCGAAGCTGAGAACCAGTAAACGTTACCGCTTACCAGTCATCCTTACGGATATTTATCTCCAGAATTCCACTCATTTTTTGAAGTCAAAATGATGGTCCGCTCTGTTTCCCCCGCCGGGAAAACAAGTTTGTAGGCAGTCCTCGTTACCTGATTCACATCAATGACCTCACCTTGTATGAAGTCTCCATAGGCAACATAGTATGTTATATGGGGTTCAAAAGTTATTTGAAACCTCGGCTCGGCATTTACCGCCAATGCAGCCTGGCCGCTGATACCAATACCGACTGCCGCCTGATTTGGTGGAATATTCTCGGCACAGGTAATTCCGAGGAACCCTTCCTGAACCTCTTCCGCCCGATCTGAATCGCCAAAATGAAAACCGTGATCACCTTTTTCAAAGTATATCTTCCGGTTGGCTGAAGCTAACGGGTCGGCATCTATCTTCTGACTGACATCAAAATGTACCCCCTTTGCCAGGGTTCCAGATTCACTCCACACGAAGGAGTAATCCACGTTCCAGGAAAAATTTGCTTTGACACCTTGCTCGACAGCCTTAGTGAACCAAGCAAGAGAAAGCAGGTTCGCCTGCATTTTTGCACTGTCATTTTTCGTGTATACACAAAAAGTACCAGCTTCTGGCGCCTCATTGGTAATATGAAGCGTGTAATTTGTTCCCATAAAATATGCCTCCATAGAATATTTTGATTAATAATTTCCGACTATTACGGTCGGCTTGTCATATTTTGCAGTCAATATCCTAACCCATATTTTCCTCCTTATGTTAAAAAACAACGTTTTTCCTTTACACAAAATCCCCGGGTTATTTCCCCACATTAGAAGATTTCTATGGCACAGGTTCAAATTCCTTAAACTTGGCATCCAAATCTGCCTTTAAAGTAACTTTTTTAGAGTCTGGTAAGAAAGAATACTTAATACTGTTGTAAG
This sequence comes from Treponema sp., assembly GCA_031290325.1. GTDB lineage: Bacteria > Spirochaetota > Spirochaetia > Treponematales > Breznakiellaceae > JAITNP01. The sequence goes on along the minus strand of JAITNU010000069.1, from coordinate 1,532 downwards.
AAAAGTCTTTAAAATCCTGATATTTTAACTCAGGATAGCGCATTGCTGCAATAACATATTGCTGGGTAAGATTAGTACGTAAAATCCCCGCATCATCAGTTGATAGTACAATAGGAACACCCTGGTTATAATATAACAAGAGTGGATGTTTACCATCTTTTACCCCAAGAATAAATTCATTGCTGGTAAGGTTAATTTCTACAGCTATGTCATCCGCCATTTTAATAAAAAGAGGCTCAAGATTTGATTCAAAAGCAATATCAATACCATGCCCTATACGATTGGCTCCTGCTACAAATATGGCATCCCTGATATGAAATTTCAATTCTTCAGGTGGCACCAGTCCCAACCGAAGTTCTCCCGCATGCATAGATGTCTTGATATCCTTTAGTTCAGCTTGGCCTTTCAGAAACCGAAACATACGCATGTGCCCCCAATAATCCCTCAACGACTTTTCACCATTTTCAGCCTGTACAATATTAACGCCAACCAATAAGGCATCATCGCCTGCCTGCTGCTGATCCTGCCTGCATGCTTTAAAACTCATATAAAGTTCTGCAAATACTTCCAACGGCTCTGAATTTCTGCTCCCATAGGCTTGATAGCAACTTACCACATTCCCACCACCGGTCTGTGCCGCGTCATGAACCTCATGAATCAGGCTGATATAATCCAGAATACCCTGCTTTACATTATTATCCTGTTCCCATTCATTATATAGCTCTGTTAATGTCTGGTTAAAATCAGCTTCGTCTTTACTTTTTATAAAGGTTACCAATGCCTCATTTTTTGTCTTATCCATCTCTGGTGAAACCGTAGGCCCGGCAAGCATTACTTCAAGATATAACACATTTTCTGCCTCCGCACGGATTCTCAACTCCTTAAGAAGTTCTATTAGATAAGAAGCCTTCTGTTGATTACCACGGGCAGTTCCGAAAACTCCAAAAGTTCCAAAGAAAAACTCATCCGGTGCGAGTGTATGTTGAGCATATTGGAAATTACGTACCGACCAGTGATCCATACATTCCCGATAAATAGCATGATAATCTTTCATATCTTCCGTCAGCTTGATATACGTATTGCCTTCAGAGTTGTCTTTGTACAGCTTATAAGTTACACGGTCTAACCAAAGTCCGTCTCGCAGCGCCATTCGAAAATACGTTTCCGCATAAGCCGAGCCGGTAAGGTGGTTATGTAAATCACCGCCTTTCGGCATGAGGGAAAAGAAGGCCTCCAACTCCGCTTCATTATTGCGAATTTCGTCGAACGTTTTCTCGTTACCAGGCTGTGCTGAAATGTGATCTGGCAACCATAATAATAAAACAATTATAACAAGTACAACAAACTTTTGCCCGCATACTCCATAAAGTAGATTGATTCTATTTTTGTTTTCCATGATTTCCTCCTTAAAGAGTATTTTTTAGAAAATTGTACATATAAAATTATATTACTAAAGAAATTTGCCCTGTAACCTCCTGCAGAAAATACAAAAACTCCGATGCCCCTCTTTTAAGAAACACCAGTATAGCATG
>JAITNU010000008.1 GCA_031290325.1 Treponema sp. | reverse complement strand
CCCTGATCCTCAAAAACAATACACCACTGAAACGCTTCCGTATCATTATCAAAGTAAATCTTTACGATACCGCCCGGCTCTTTATATGAATAGCTAACGATATTAACTACGATTTCCTCGGTGATTAATACCATCCGGTATACATTCTTATTATCAGCGCCGGACAGATTTTCTTCAACAAAAGAAATCATTTCAGAGATATGTTCTTTATCAGCCGGAAATTCTTTTTCCAAATGAATCAAAGCAGAATCGCCTAATCAATGAATTCAAGATACTGCTCAATGCCGCTCATGGAAAAAACCTCGAATACTTCGGGTTTAACATTATGCAGCCTGAGTATCATTTCCACATTCCGGTCAATCTTCTGCTTGGCAAAGATGATGGCCCTGATTCCGGCGCTGGAAATATACTCCAGATCTTTGCAGAAGAAGTCAATGGATTTTACGCCCTTGTTTTCCAGTGAGCGTAATTCATCCATTAACACATTCGCCTTGTCAAAGGCAAGTTTTCCGGCTAAGAGTACTTCCGCGTTTTCTCCAACCTTAGTTACATATTCCATAGTTACCTCTCTTATTTTTCTTTTTTACGGGATACCAAAATCACCGCTGAACGGGGAGCGGTATAGAAATCCCCGTCTATCCGTTCCGATTTTGCCAAATTCATTTCGGTATATTCATATAAAGTCCATTCAAACTGCTCAGGCAGGGCCGGCGGATAAAAAGTCTGCCCTTCCCAGTGCATATTCAAAGCAACGTAGACAAAATCATCATCCCCGGCAAACATCACCGCGAAGATCCGACCCGAATAATCAACATTCCAGGGCTGAACACCGTGATACGAAATAACCGGATAATCGTTACTGTTCCGCCAGCGGGGGATTTTCGGACTACGCAGACATTCATGCGCTTTCCGCAGACTGATAACGCGCCTGGCAAAGCGGAAAATCTCCTGGTTCTTGTCTTTGTCATTCCAGTCAAGCCAGCCCGTGGGATTATCCTGACAATAAGCGTTATTATTGCCCCCCTGAGAATTGCCGAACTCATCTCCCGACAACAGCATAGGAACGCCGTGACTTAACATCAGAATCGTCAGCGCGTTTTTGACCATCTTCTGCCTGAGAGCCTGCACCTGGCCTTCATCAAAGCCCGGAACCCAGCAGTCCCAGCTTATATTATCGTTGGAACCGTCATTGTTATTTTCCCCATTGGCGTAATTATTTTTACCGTTATAGGAAAAAATATCCATCAGGGTAAAACCATCATGGCAGGTGATAAAATTCACCGACGCGCAGTTTCCCCGGTACCGGGGATTGTACACATGGGGAGAGCCGCACATATCCTGCGCGACCAGCCAGCTTACCCCCGGCTCTCCTTTAAGGAATTTACGCACATCGTCCCGATATTTGCCATTCCATTCCATCCACCGCCCCCAGGAAGGGAAGGAACCAACCTGATAGAGACCACCGGCATCCCAGGCTTCGGCGATGAGCTTGCATTTACCCAGCACGGGATCAAAGGCAAGGTTTTCAAGCAACGGGGGATTCGTCATGGGAGAACCGTCCTGATTGCGCCCAAGTATGGTTGCGAGATCAAAGCGGAAGCCGTCGATATGATAATCCGAAGCCCAGTAGCGAAGGCAGTCAAGAATCATATTCCGTACAATAGGATTATTACAGTTTAGGGTATTACCGCAGCCGGAGAAATTGTAATAGTAACCTTCCGGGGTAAGCATATAGTAAATATTATTATCAATGCCACGGAACGAAATATAAGGGCCGTTCTCGTTTCCCTCGGCGGTATGATTAAATACCACATCCAGGATAACCTCAATGCCGTTCTTGTGGAGGGTACGAACCAGCGTTTTTAACTCATCCGCCTGCATACCGAATTTTCCGGTGGCGGCAAGTCCCGATTTAGGGGCAAAGAAACCAACGGTAGAATAACCCCAGTAATTAAGGAGCCTGGTTTTCCCATCGGAAGTATAACGCCAGTTTTCAAATTCGTCGTATTCATAGATGGGCAAAAGCTCCACGCAGTTTACGCCAAGCTCTTTGATATAGGGTATTTTTTCTGTTATGGCGGCAAACGTACCGGGGAACTTCACGCCCGACGAAGGATCAGCGGTAAAACCGCGCACATGCATTTCATAAACAATAAGATCATTCACCAATGTTTCAAGCGGTTTATCCCCCTGCCAGTCAAAATCGTCCAGCAGAATTCGGGAACGGAAAGGCGGCAGACGCATATCCTTGTCAAGGGCCGCGCCCCACACATCACGACCGGTCAATGCCCGCGCATAGGGATCGACGAGCGCTTTTGTTTTATCAAACCAGTAACCCTGCCTGAAATCATTGGGCCCGTCAAAACGATAAGCGTATTCAATATCCTCATAATCAAGATCGTACACGATCATAGAAAATACATTCCCTATGCGGAATTCCTCCCGAAAAGGTATCTCGACAAAAGGCTTCTCTTCATGCCGGTGATACAATAAGAGGGAACAGGAAACCGCGCCCTTGGAAAACACACTAAAGTTAACGCCGCCAGAAACGATAGTCGCGCCAAAGGGCATGGGTTTTCCCACACGGAGCTTCACTCCCTCATATTCATGGGTTGGATACGAATCTACTCTCAGCAATTAGCCCCTCCGTTTCTATCGAGCGCTTTAAGGGCATCTTCCCTTGAAGAATAGGATTCAAGCAGGCTTTCAAAGCCAGTCATGGCGATAACATCCGCCACCATGGGCTGCATTCCCGCTAATACGATTTTGCTCTTTTCCATGGATCCTCGCTTGGCGGCAAGCAAGAGTATCCGCAGTCCTGAGCTTGCTACATAGTCGCACATAGTCATGTCAAGAATAATCTTCTGGTTCGGACCAATAGCATCAATAATCGTATCACTTGCCTGTTGCGAACCAGACATATCAAGCCGTCCATTCAGCTCATAAATAATAACGTCTTTTTCCTGCTTTACTGTTATTTCCATGACGCCCCTACTTAACCGGCACAACGGTAACTTTTATTCTGGGCCGGTGTTTCGTCTTGGGCAACGTAACGGCCAGAGCCGTGGCGTCAAAATCCTTCCAATCCTCGCCATCTATAGTTACCGAAGCAATAGCAATACTACCCTGGGGCAGTATATCAGGGGAAACCCGCAGGATTCCGTCGGCAAAGCCATCGGGATAGGGCTTGAAGTACAAGTCCAGACTCTTTTTCGTGTTTAAAAGGTTGGTATAAACCTGGGCAAGGTACGCAAGCTCTATCGAATGATAGCCGCTCATGGAGTGACTGCCCTTGAGCCGCTCAGTACCCATGGAATAAGGAAGGCCGTTTGCCAGTACATTGAAATACACGGCGCCGTCATCATGATCCAGGAAATAGGTATTATAGAAAGCAGCGGACTCTCGCGCGTACTTGAGATATTCGTCCTTCTTTAAAATCCCGTAGAGGATCTGATACGCCAGTATCCCCTGCTCCTGTTGCCACCACGCCTTCCGGTCGTGCCAGACAAAACGATGCATGGTCTCACCCTGACCCAGGGCCCGTTCAACCACATCGTACCAACCGCCCCGCTGCACATCCAGACCGCTCTTGGGCATAAGAGCAGCGATCTTTTCAGCCAGCTCTTTATACGACTGGTCAGGTACAATGCTGTAAATACGCATCAGGTTCCAGGCGATCTTGAGGTTATGCCCCACTACACCCCGATTCTGCTGCCAGTCCCAGCTCAGATCATGGCTCCAGTCATCAAAGAAACGCTCGTTGACAAAAGGACTGTTCTCATAATCAGGGAAATGCCGCACAATACAATCAGCGGTGTACTGTAAAAACTTTTTGTGCTCTTCCTTACCCGACGCAAGCCATAGGTTGATGAGATACGCCGGCGCGTGATCCCCCACAGAGTTCCAGTTCTTCTTTGCCTTGTTCTTACCCAGGCTTTCCGCATGGGCGTTCAGGGTGATGGGATCAACATGGGAATAGTAACCGCCCTTTTCCTTGTCCAGAAAAAACCGGTCAAAGAGCTTTATAGTCAGGTCTATGTCTTTCATGATGGCCGGATCACCGGAGATGCGATAGGTCTGGGTAGGACCGGCCAGGGCATAGATCTGTTCATACATAGGCACCGCTTCATAATCATCATGGAATTCGGAAGCGAATATCTTGGTCTCCCTGCCGTTATTCACGTCAATGCCGTGATACCAATACACAACGTCTTCATCGGTATCATAAAAGCGCATGTGATCACGCAGATACTTGGTTCCCGCCTCTGCGGCTTCAAGGAAAACATCCTCGCCGGTAAGGAGATAGGTGCTGGCAAAGCCGTACACCAGACGGGAAATGGTGTCCGTTTCCTGGCGGAAGGAAGATTTTCTCACCCCGCCCATGCTCACCTCGGTACGGTAGCTGCGATAATCAATTACCGGCTTGCCGTCGCTCGTTTCAAATTGAGCGTTTATAAAGAAGTTAGCGATGCTCCGCGCTTGCTTGGTCCACCAGTCTGATTCTTCAAACCGGAACCTATTGATATCCTTCCCCGGAAAATCCAGATACTTTGCCTCCAGGGTTTCAGGAGCGTCAGGATAGTACACCCCATAGGCAAAAACAAAACGGCCTTTTTTAAGCATATCCCCAATCTGGGCAGTTACATCATACCAGGGCTCGCCAAGGTTTCTGAGCATTTTGGCGTATACCGTATCCGTCAGCTTGACGGTATATTCACGGCCATCCGTCGTGGCAAGAATGAATTTTTTCGCATCCTTGTCAAAAGATTTTACATAACCCGCGAGAGAATCACTAAATTCAAAAGTCATACAACCCCCAGACTGAATTCAAACTATTTATATCTATCGTCAGCCGCGCATCTCTTCTTTAAGTGTTTCGATAAAAATTTCCGTTACGCCCGGATGCCGGGCCGTAACAAGCCCCCTATCGACCACAATGTCCCTGGTCTCCTTGCCTTCGTACTGTACCTGTCCGCCGGCGTTAACCACGTCGCAGATAATGTTATGAGCGCAGGTAAGCTTTCTCCCCTTAATAAGGGCAGGGTCGGCGCAGAAAAGCCAGAGACTGTGGCAAATCGTTCCGATGACGAGCTTCTTCTCTTCCATACGCTTTACCGCCTGACGCAGGAAAACCAGCGCCGGCGCCTGATTGGGCGCGGCGTCAGTAACTTCAGCCTGATACCGGAGCCGGTCCATGGCATAGCCGCCGATCAGAATGAGCGCGTCAAAATCTTCAATCTTTGCTTTGGTAACGCAGGAGCTAACCGTTACATCAGAACTGAAATCATTCCCCTTAAAGGAGAGGCTCGGCTGACCTCACAGATAACTAAGATATTCCAGCGTGTAACCTTCCTTACTAA
>JAITNU010000054.1 GCA_031290325.1 Treponema sp. | reverse complement strand
GTTCCCCTCGGAACGGAACAAGCTGCTGGAATTATCCTACAGCAGCAACAATCCTGACACCCAAAAGACCGTCGGCATTTTAGAGTCCTTTGGGATCAGGATTTTGTCCATGGACATGGATGAGGGGATTGGAAAAGGCAAGAAGAAGGGCGCCCGGCTCCGGATTTTCGTGGGCATCCCTGGGACTACGGATATTGCCAAACTCGCCAAGGCCCTGAAGACCAGCGGCAAGGTAGAACGAATCGAGATGAAGGAAAAATACTGAAGAAGGGCACTCCCTGTTTAAAAACGTAGATTTAGAACTCATGGTACGCAGAATAAGAAAAGGACGCGGATTAACGTAACGACTGTGGTTTCAGTATTGGAATCACCGGTTCGGTTAGTTCAATGACCGCAGGAAAATCCGCAGGTCCCAGAAGCACGGTTTCACCGTCCATCTGGGCGAGGATGGGGTGCTGCCCCCGGAATGCTACCCGGTTTGCGTTAAACAGGAAGGATTCGGGTTTGTCGATATGAGTGCCAGTGGTAAAAAGTCCTTTTAAGGCGATTTTTCGCCCAAGGGACATCTGTTTTACGACACAGACGTTCCGGTCATCTGGGAGTATCCGTTTATGGGAACCGTAGCTCCGGTGCCCGCTTACCCCCACGGCCATAAGCAGCACGGTTTCCTTGAATGAGGTAAGCTCCACCCCCCGTTCATCCAGGGCCCGTACTTCCATCTGGCCAACCTTAAACAGCCGGTCATAGAGTATGGCGGCGATATCCACCCATAACTTATAGGAATCCCCCGGCAGATTCCTCTTCATCTTATTGGTCATGTGGGTCACAAAGGCGTCGAGTCCCACGGAGAGGATGTTGAAGGCCATAAACGGCCCCTTCCCCGGGGTGGATGTGGTAAGCCGCAGGGCGCTGGTATATGCAATGGTGGTAGGATCGAGCAGGAGGTTCAGGGCCGTGTCCAGTTCCCAGGCATCTGCGCCGTCGTTGCCGGTTCCCATAGGCAGACGGAGGATGACAAACCGGGCGCGGAGGGTCGGAGCTGCATCGGCGAGCACCGTGAGGACTTCGAGGCTGGTGCCGTCTCCGCCGGCAGTAATAATGAGGTGCAGGGGGAGCTGCGGATTCAGGAGGGTGAAGCGCAGTGTTTGGTGATGAGAAGACGTGGAGTACCCTATGGAATGGGGAACGGGAAAATCAGGCGGGGGAGTGATGGAGCGGGCTTCATTGATGAGGGCTTCGGTGAGCTTACGGGCATGGCCGGGACCGTTGGTCAGAATGAGGCCCCGTATACCGAGCCTGCTTTGTCCGCCGTCTATTTCCAGGGCGGTATGGGATGGTCCGGCATTATCCCGCCGGGGACGAGCCTGGGCCTTTGCGACACAGGCTGTGAGCTGGGCCTCATGCCGCTTCCACCGGGAACCAATGGTAAAGCCCCCGGCATGAGGATTGGCGATAACAGTCCACGTGAGGGGCCGCTCTGGAGCAAGAGCGGTATGAGAACAAATTTCCGCAAGGGAGGCGGCAAATACCGCCAAATTTGTAGAAAGATCCATATAGTAACAATTATAGATCAAGGGTCATGGTGTTCGCTATGGCTCCGTATAACCTTGATGGATTTAGGTTTCCGGGGTTTCGGCTTTGGGGATTCACCCTGTTCTTCTCCACCCTGAGCGGAAGTTCCCCGTCTTTTTATAATCACCCGTTTACCCTGCTCCCGATGGTCCGGGGGATTGCCACGCTCTATCCGGGGGGCAGCAGGGATGTTTCGTTTCTTTTCCCGGACCGCCTTTTCCAATACCCGCAGGGATTCGTCGAAGCCCCCCAGGAATTCCGTGAGGTCATCTGCAAAGAGGATCACCGACTGACGTTCAAAGCCCCCGGTTTCCCGGTTTTTGCTTTCCACAATATTGAGGTAGAGGTCTCCCAGGCGGTTTTCTTTAACATTGAAGAAGTACGTCCGATTCTGTAAGATCACTTTGGTTGAGAATAATTCTCCCCGTATACCCATGCTTTTATCCTTTGGTGCAATGATTCAATGCACCATCTCTGTTGAGTCCGCCTCAATTACCATACGCCGCTGCCATGCGATGAGGTCCCGTTCCATGCGACTATCCGCGCCTTCCGCATCAGCCATAACCCGGAATACCGGTTCCGTACCGGAGCCGCGCATCCAGATCGACGCTATGGGCCTATCCGAAGTACCGGTAAAGATGATTTTAAGCCCCCCCCGCTGGGCATCGCCGAACCGGGTAAGGTCCCGTTTTTCTTCCATGCCCTTATAGGCCCGCGCTTCCCACCCTGAGATACCGTACTGGGTTTTAAGCCCTTCCTTCCGGGCTTCCCATTCCCGCAGGAATACCTGCTGGTAGCGATCTTTCAGCACCCCATGATCCCCGGTTTTGACCTGAAGGAGCGCTTCAGGGGTATAGGAACCGGTGCTCACAAAAGCAGGGAGGGCGGTGATGATGTCGGCGAGGGAAAAACCTGCCTGGTATAAGGTCCCTGAACGCTCGCACCAGATCTCAAACAAACCGCTTTTGCCACTGTTGCTCCGAATGGTAAGCAGTTTTAAGATGGCCATTACCGTATTAATCGGATCCCGTACTGCCGAAGGGTGGGTAATGTTGCCCCCTGCAGAACCTTCACCGAGGATACGCACCGTATACCCCTGTTCCCGGAGTTTCCGGGCCAGTCCTACCACATTCGCCTCCCCCACCTCTGCCCTGAATACCGGCACATCAAAGGCCCGGGCGATCCAGTCGATACGCAAGGACGTGGGATCATTGACCGCCAGGGCTACCTGAGACAGGGCCTTTCCCTGAGCATCGTACCGGAGTTCCCCGGTCCAGACCAGGTGGGCAAGCTCTGACACACAGGCCAGGGCAAAGACCTCCTGGGCTTCCAGGCTCCGGGCCTGGTGTTCATCCCAGATAACCAGGTTCCCCCGGTCCCCGTCGCAGTCAGGCACATACCCCAGTATAACCGAGGGGTCCTGGCGGTGCGTCTCTTCCAGGAATTGACAGCAGGGTTCCAGAGCTTCTCCTTCGGGAACGATACGATGGGCGATGTTCCCCGGGGTATCGTTGAGACCGTACAAGGTAAGCCCCAGGGAGGAGAGGAATTCCCGGTCTATGGAGATAGTCCGGGCCGAGCCGTTGAAATCCACGACAATACCAATAGGATGTTCCTGGATACCCTGGGCAATAGTCTCAAAGATGCGGTCCTGGGCGGCTGCTTCCTCAGTACCGCTTACCACGATTCTGGTAAACCTGAGATAGGCCCTGTAAGCTTCCTGCTTGACCAGGGCGGCAGCAGCATAGATCTGTGCAAGCAGCTCCGGGCTGGCCTGGTTAATCAAGGCCACGGCCCTGGCAATGCGATCCTCAGTGGCCATGAAGGCCCGGAACCGCTCAATCAGGATCATGGCCTCCCCCGGGGGCAATACCCCGCCATCGGTAAGCCCGAATTTAAGCCCGTTATGGCCTATGGGATTATGGCTGGCGGAAATATACACAAAACCGCAGGTTGCACCACGGGCAGCACGGGCATAGGCCATGATCTCTGGGGCGGCAGTGATAAAGGCAAAACGGACGGCGTAGCCCTCTGCTAAAAAGACGCGGATCATCACATCCGCGATTGCCCTGCCCGTGGGCCGGGTATCCATACCGATGATGATTTCCGGTCCCCCCGCTTTTTTTACCTCCAGGGCTTTCACATAATCCGCAAAGACCTTTGCCCCCGCAGCAGCAATGACCCCATGAACCGCGCTCATGCCTGTTTCGGTGCTTTCCTCGTGTTCCGCAAACACCCCCCGCCACCCTGAGGGAGAGAGGATCAGGCGCCCTAGCGCCATATCCAGCAGTGCTTCGTCTAAACCCCCTTCTCTGAAGGGTATAATCGCCATAGGGTAAAACTCCTTTCTTCACCGTGGGGTTTAAAACCCCGCGCTCTGCCGGGGATTCTTTATTAAAACCCAGCTTATAGGTTGTACGGTTTTCCCCTCAATAAGTCAAGGCTGCTATTGCCCTTCTCATCTTTTCCTTTATGATAATGCCTGATATAGTAGTATAGCATCAGGGAGACAGGAAGAAAAGTCCGGAGGTATATATAATGAAAATAGGTATCGACACCTTTGCCTGCGGTGGTGGTTCATCGGGGGTTGGTGTGTATATGATGCAGTTATTGAAAAGAATACCCCCTTCAGGCTCCCTGTATGAATTATTCGGCTGGGAAATGGATCGGTTTACCTATAGTGAAATGGCCCCGAATCTGGAATTTATTGCGCGGTGCTTTGTAAATGGCAGGACCGCCAATGTCTTATGGCACCTTTGTAAGTACCCTGCCTTTGCCAAAAGCCGGGGTTATGACGCCTGTTTCTTCCCCACCGCCCATAAGCAGCTCCCCTATAACGCGAATCTTCCCTGTCCGGCCATTGGTGTGGTCCACGATATGGCCGCCTGGTGTAGTTCCTCGCCCCACCTGGGATACCTGGTCCGCCGGACTGTTCCCCATGCTTTGCGGCGGCTTGATCGGATCATTGCGGTGAGCGGCTGGGTGAAGCAGGAACTGATAGCCCGTGCCGGGGTCAAGGAATCGCGGATTGAGGTGGTACCAAACGGGATAGATCTGGCCGCCTTTCACCCCCGGCCCCGGAACGAGGAAAGCGTGGTGCTCATCCAGCCCTTCAGTTTCCGGCGGCCCTATATCCTCTACGCCTCCCGGATAGATCCCTTCAAGAACCACCGCACCCTCATCCATGCCTTTGGCATCTTTAAGGAACGGACCAGGTACCCCCACCGGCTCGTACTGGCCGGAGGGAACGGTCACGGGGCGGAAAAGGTAAAAAAAGCAGCCTCAGCCTCAGCATACCGGAACGATATTTTCTTTCCCGGCCACTTTCCCTCCCGGCATCTGCCGGAACTCTATTCCGGCGCGGATATCGTGGTGATCCCCTCCCTGTATGAGGGCTTTGGCATGGGGGTGCTTGAGGCAATGGCTTCCGGGGTTCCTGTTGCCTGCGCCCGTGCTGCCAGCCTCCCGGAAACGGCGGAACACGCGGCCCTCTACTTCGATCCCCACAATGCAGAGGATATGGCGGATCGTATGGTAACCCTTACCACAAACCGCGAGATGTACCGGGAATGTCGTGCCCAGGGGCTTAAACGGGTCGCGGCTTTTTCCTGGGATGCCTGTGCAGAACAAACTCTGGCCATCATCCAGGAGACTGGTGGAGGAAAGTAGGTCCCCATCAATGGCTCCTGATGAGAACTTCCTCTAAAAACGCCGCAACCCCATCTTCACCATTGGAACCGATGACCATAGTCGCAGCTTTCCGTACCGACTCCTTGGCATTGGCCGGGGCTGCGGAAAAGCCTGCGGTAGTGAACAGGGGAAGGTCGTTCTCCTCATCCCCAAAGGCGATAAGCTCCGCTGGGGCGAGGTTCAGGTAGCTCATGGCGTGCTGGAGACCCAGGCCCTTTGAAGCCCCGGGATGCAGGATCTCCAGGAAAGCCGGATGGGTCCGGGTTACATAGACGCGGCTGCCGAATTGTTCTATCAGTTTTGGCCGTATCAGGTCCTGGGTTGCAGGGTCTGTGATGAACATACTCTTAATACAGCCCTGCTGCCCTGGAGCCGCTTTCAAATCCCCAATCACCGCTTGTATGCCCGTATGCTTCCGGTACATCTCGGTTTCTTCAGTCTGCCCCTCGGCCATGAGCAGTTCCCCCGCCGCAGGTGCACCCCCTGAAAGTACGGGAAAGTAGACCTGGAAATAGATCCCCTGGTTTCGGGAAAGATCCACACAAAAATCAAGCACCTCCCGATCCAGGAAGGCGGTGTTCAGCAGCTTCCCGCCGGGCATATCCACCACCTCAGCGCCGTTGAAATACACCATGGGACCTACAGCACCCAGGGCCAGGCGGTATGGTTCCGCCGCTTCAATTGACCGTCCCGTACAGATAATCACCCTGATGCCCCGGTCTATACAGATTCTGAGGGTACGAATGGTACGCGCACTCAGGGTGTTGTCCGGTCTCAGGGTGGTACCATCCAAATCCAGGGCCAGGGCCTTAATGGTTTCAGGTTTTATAGTATACATAAAATCAATAATATAGTAAAATCTTTGTTTATGAAACAGCGTGATATAAAACTAATCGATATCGGGATCAACCTCATGCATACTTCTTTTAATGGAGACCGGGAACAGGTCCTGCAAGCTGCGGAAGAGGCAGGGGTATCGCCCCTGATCATTACCGGAACCAGCGTACGGAGCAGCCATGAAGCCATGCGATACGCCTCAAAGCATCCGGGAAAGCTCTACACTACTGCCGGGGTTCATCCCCATGATGCAAAGAACTGCACCCCTAAAACCCTGGATGAACTGCGCCGTATGGCAGCCGGGGTCCTTGCCATCGGGGAATGCGGGCTGGATTATAACCGGGACTTCTCTCCCCGGAATATCCAGCGGGAATGGTTTGAGAAACAGATACAGTTAGCTGGTGAACTCAGACTGCCCCTCTTCCTCCATGAACGGGACGCCTTTGGGGATTTTTCCGGGATTCTCGAACAGAACCAGGCAGCCATACTCCGCATGGTGGTCCACTGTTTTACCGGAACCGGGCGGGAATTGGACAAGTACCTGGAACTGGGCTGTTATATCGGTATTACCGGCTGGATCTGCGATGAGCGGCGGGGTGTCCATCTGCGGGACTTACTCAAGAATATCCCCGCCGATAAACTCCTCATAGAAACAGATGCCCCCTTTCTCATGCCCCGCGACATGGCCGGAACTCCCCGAACTGGACGCAATGAGCCGAAATACCTGCCCCATATTGCGGCCTGTATTGCCCGTCACCTGGACAAACCCCTGGAAACCCTGGCCCAGGAGACCTATACCAATACCTGCCGTTTTTTTGGTATCTGTTGACAAACATAAGAAACCTGTATATCGTGAAACATCAAGAATCATAGTAAGAAGGAATATATGATGAAGAAAATTATTGTTGGGGTGCTTTTAGCCTGTGCCCTTACCGTTGCCGCGTATACCGAGGGGAGAGTAGAAGGTCCCCATGCGCCATCTGCACCGGTGGTGGAGGCGAAGACGGATGTACAGCCTGGCGCGCAACTGGAGGTGGAGACACCTGAGAGCGCGAATGCGGAGATGAGTTATGCCTTTGGGATGGTGATTGGCGCAGACTTGCAACAAGCGGACTTAGCCTTTGATTACAATGCCTTTACCCAGGGGTTTAAGGAAGCCGTAGAAGGTAAGGACACCCAATTTACCATGGATGATGCCTTCCGTATCGTGCAAACTGCCCTGAGATTGACTCGGGAAAAACAGTTGGAAGAGTATAAGGCAAAGGAAGTGCAATTTCTGGAAGAAAACGGTCAGAAAACTGGCATCTATACCACCGACAGCGGGCTTCAGTATGAGGTTATAACCGAAGGAACTGGTCAAAAGCCCGATGCCCATGCAATGGTACGGGTGAATTATGAGGGCACCCTCGTTGACGGCACGATCTTTGACAGTTCCTATGCACGGGGAGAACCGGTCGAGTTTCCCCTGGACGCGGTGATACCTGGTTGGACCGAAGGCGTACAGTTGATGAGCGAAGGCAGCGCCTATCGTTTTTATGTGCCCTCAAATCTGGCCTACGGTGAACAGGGTGCTGGTAATGTAATCCCCCCCTATGCGACGCTGATCTTTGATGTTGAACTCCTGGAAATCATTCCATTTGATGAGAGCGATGCTGAAGCCCAGGAGTTAGAAGATCTTATCAACCAGTTAAATAATGAGGAAGACTTCTAGCCGCCTTGTTGCTTTAGCTTCCGTGTATCCTGAAGAACCGCGGTACTGCGGTTCTTTTTATATTTGTCAGTTCAAATCTGGGTAGTGATCCACAAAGTATGCTGAGGCATCATATATGACCTTCATTGATGTAAAAGAATGTCGCATGAAATACTTTTCGATGGATGAGGCGTTTTTTTGAAAAACAGCACGTCGATAAACTGCTGTCCGCAATCCTTGCATCGATAAATTTGTTTCCCATTGCGTTTTTCATACTATGACAATGGGGGCAGTAGAGTTTTATAATTATGTTCATTTTTCTATAGTATCTCTTTCTGCCTTTTTGTCATCTACTAGTCCAGCATACTTTCTGGATCACCTATGAATTATTTGTCAAGCGAAATCGTTTACAAAACGAAACATTTTATAAACTTTTTTGCGAAAATGTGGCTTTCTTTCTGAAGAGTATTTTAGAGAACGGCTTGCCATACATTCCCCCATTTATTATAGTAGAGCATTATGAAACGAAGATTAATTACCTCCGCGCTCCCCTATGTTAATAATGTGCCCCACCTGGGGAATCTTATTCAGGTCCTGTCTGCCGATGCCTTTGCCCGGTTCTGCCGGCTCCGGGGGTACGATACCCTCTATGTATGTGGTACCGATGAATACGGCACTGCCACGGAGAATAGGGCGGTCGAGGAAGGGATAAGTCCCCAGGAACTCTGCGACCGTTATCACGCCATCCACGCGGATATTTACCAATGGTTTACCATCGGTTTTGATAAATTCGGCCGTACTTCCACCCCTATCCAGACCGAAATCGTGCAGGATATCTTCAAAAAACTCGATACCCAGGGCTTTATTCTGGAACGAACAATTGAGCAGCTCTATTGTGGCCATTGCCAGCGTTTCCTCGCGGACCGGTACGTCCGGGGGACCTGTCCTCATTGTGGCTATACCGACGCACGGGGGGATCAGTGTGAGGCCTGCGGGAAACTCCTGGATCCCACGGAGCTTGAGGAACCCCGGTGTTTCAGTTGTGGTTCCACCCCGTCCCTGGAATCAACGAGGCATCTCTACATAGACCTGCCCCGTATCAAGGAGCGCCTTGAAGTATGGCTCAGGGACGCGGCGCTTCAGGGTTTCTGGGCGAATAACGCCATCCAGATGACCCAGGCGTGGATTCGGGATGGTCTGCGGGAACGGGCCATTACCAGGGACCTCAAGTGGGGCATTCCGGTACCTAAACCGGGGTATGAAAATAAGGTCTTCTATGTCTGGTTCGATGCGCCTATCGGCTATATTTCCATTACCGGGAACCTGGGGGCCGAAACCACGGCGGACTGGCGTCGCTTTGTCGATGAGTGGTGGGAAAACCCCGATGAGGTTGAGCTGTTTCAGTTCATTGGTAAGGATAATATCCCCTTTCATACGGTGATTTTCCCCTCAAGTCTCCTGGGAACCGGGGACCGGTGGACTATGCTGCATCACATGTCCAGTACCGAGTACCTCAACTATGAAAGTGGTAAATTTTCCAAATCCAAGGGAGTCGGCGTCTTTGGTACTGATGTAATGGAAACCGGGATTGGCCCTGATGTGTGGCGCTTCTACCTGTTCTATAACCGGCCTGAAAAAGCGGATGCCCTCTTTACGTGGAAGGATTTTCAGGAGAAGGTGAACGGTGAACTCATCGGCAACCTCGGAAATCTGGTGAACCGGACCTTCTCCTTTGTAACCCGCTACTACGGCGGCCTTATACCGGACGGGACGGCGCCGGAAAACCCCGCCTTCTGGGAAACGGTACGGCGTTTTGAGGCGGATATTACCGAAAAGCTCGAACGGGCAGAACTGCGGGATGCCTTCCGGGCTATTTTTGAACTGTCTTCTTTTGCGAACAAGACGTTCCAGGACGGCGAACCCTGGAAGAAGCGGACTGCGGATCCCCCTGCTGCCCAAGCCCTCATCCGGGACCTCTGCTATATCCTTCGGGACATCGCCGTGCTGATTGAGCCGTATATGCCCCTGGCTGCGGAACGAATCGCCTCGTTCCTGGGCCTTTCTTTCAAAAAGAACGCCGGGGTGCTCTCCTGGGGTACTTTATGCCAAAACCAGGGCCTTTCCCAGGTGGTGAAAAGCGAGGTCCTCTTCTCCAAACTGGAGGATGATCAGGTTGAGGAACTGCGGGAACGGTATTCCGGGAGCCAGAAAGACCGGGCGGAACGCAAGGCGGAGGTCCCCGAACCTGAAATCCCCCGTCGCTTCAGCCAAACTCTGGACCTGCGGGTTGCCCAAATCGTGAAGATCGAACGGCACCCCAAGGCGGATAAACTCTACATCGAAACCCTGGATATCGCCGGGGAAGAACGGGTCATTGTGTCGGGGCTGGTGCCTTTCTATACGGCGGAAGAACTCCTGGGGAAACGCATCATCGTGGCCTATAACCTGAAGGCAGCGAAGCTCCGGGGAGTGGCAAGCCGGGGTATGCTCCTGGCCGCTTCGGACAAGGACGCGGATGGGTATGAGCGGGTGGAAGTCCTGGATGCCGGGGATACACCCACCGGTACGGTGGTCACCCTGGAGGGACTTGATGCCGGTTCACCCCCTTCTGCTGAAATCACGATAGATACCTTCTTCTCAATCCCCCTGGTTGTAAGGGATTATATAGTCCAGGCAGGAGAGGTGGCCCTGACGCTGGAGGGACGCCCGGTGCGGACCAAGGTCATTGCCACGGGGGAGGTGCATTAGTGAGCCTTCCTGGGCAGTACCTGAAGGGGCTTGTTCCCGCGGATCTGTCCCAGTGTAATGGAGCCGCGTCTTTCTTGCAATCTGGGTTTTGGGGTAGTTTCAAGGCGCGGTTCGGCTGGAATGTCCGGCCTTTTCTTGCAGACTGGGGGGCAGCCCTGCCCCTCATGGTGATTCGGCGGCGGATCTGGCCGGGGATTTCCCTTGCCTATGTGCCCTGGGGCCCGGAGCTTCCCCCGGATTTCCCCACAGACGACCAGGCGAGAACCCAGGCCCTCCATGAGCTTGCCGCCGCCATACAACCCTTTCTCCCGCAAAATACGGCCTTTATCCGTTTCGATCCTCCCTGGCATACCGAAGAGGATGCTGAACCGCGCTTCCCTGTTATTGACAAGCCCTTTATCCGGGCCGGGGCGGATGTGCAGCCCCCGGACACGGTACTGGTGGATATTTCTGTCCCGGCATCGGTCATACTGGCCCGGATGAAGAGTAAATGGCGGTATAACATCGGGTTGGCAAAGAAGAAGGGGGTCGTCATACACCGGCGGGATGAGGCGGGAATGGAGGTATTTTACGCTCTTCTGCGGAAGACCGCCAAACGGGATAGGATCGCCATTCACGGGATTGAGTATTATAAAACCCTTTTTGCCCATGCCCGGGATTATCCTGCAGATGGTCAGGAACTGAGGCTGTACCTTGCGGAACACGAGGGAGAGCCTCTTGCAGGTATTATCGTCCTCTTCCGGGGCGCTGACGCGGTCTATCTGTATGGGGCTTCATCGGACCGGAAACGTAACCTCATGGCCACCTATGGGCTTCAGTGGCAGGCCATGGAGGACGCCAAGGCAGCGGGCTGTCTGGTATACGACCTCTTTGGCATCCCCCCTCATGAAGACCCCTCCCATCCCATGTCAGGCCTGTACCGGTTCAAGACCGGGTTTGGGGGCCGGATCATCCACCGTCCGGGAAGCTGGGACTATACGTATCGGCCCCTTACCAAGGGCCTTTTTAACCTGGCGGAATCAATCCGGAAGAAGCTGCGGAGCCTTAAAAAGTTAAGAAAGGACGAAAAAACGAATGATTGATTGTTTTCTGAACGTCAGTGGCTAAATCACCACCGCCGCTTGCTGAACGAAGCAGGACAGGGAGGTGAAAACCGACCTCGGATATTCTTTTATCGTTGGTATCTTGGTGGATTTCCTGCCATGGGCGACCCAGTTCCGGTATTCGTATATCCGCTTGATCTTTGTGCGGGTCGGCTATGTCTTTGAGCGCAGTAAGCATATCGGGAACCCCCATCGCTCTATGGAATCATTGGTCAGCGTCTGTAAGCGCGATATGGTGGGATCATGGCTATGGAGCTTCGCGTTAAGCGCGTTCTGGATCGATGAGTTCCCGCTCAAACGCCGCGAAAAGTGACACGACCATGACATTGTCAAATTCATCTTGGTCGTGCTCAATGCGTTTGATGAGTTCTTTCGTACCTTTGCCTGCTAAAAACGTGTCGGCCACCAGGGTATGCACCGGTTGCCCTGCCAGACGTTTCATAATGTCCAAGCCGACATTAATATCTTTATAGGTCTCGAAGACCTCGTTAATAGTGTCGGTGGTCATGCTACGGTACCCAAAAGACGCTTCACCGTGTCCGGTGTCAGCTTGTACACCGGCTCTTTTATCTCTTGATTGTCCCAGTACCAGCCTTCTTCATCTGCTCCCTGATAACCCGTATACGCTATGTCATCAAGGGAGAAATGGATGATGTAGTTGGTGGGAAAATCCCCCACCTGAGCGATACTCAGTGCCCCTTCATTCCCCGATAGCCAAATCGCAAAGGGCTTCAGGCACAGCTCCATATTGGGTCTGAAGCTCTTGTAGCCGTGGATCAGGATGTGGAACTTCCGGGACTGGTAGTCACCGGTTAAGCCCTCTTTGATCATAACCGGATGCTCTGTAACCGTAACCGGATAGCCCAACTCCTCAATACAGCGGATGAGTTGGTCTTTCACCACGTTGATCTGCTCGTTGAACCACACCACCTTTGTGGCGATCTCTTCTTGGGTGATAAGTGGATTATCGTTTTCGTCAAACTTCAACACAATTTATTCCTTATAATAATATTATATTGTCTTTAATGAAGCACATTGTATAGAGCCACAGATGTCCCCCTATAGACAAAGGGCCGCTTGTTTTGGCAAAATAGGGGGAAAATTTCTTAACTCGAGGCGGAGATCCATGGGTGTTACTATACCAAAACGGATAAGTTCGGCAATTATCAACTCCTTTGCCGCGGGGGTGGTTCCCCGGATTGGATTAGAATATGTGGCAGTGGGCAGGAAGCGGGAGATTGAGACTATCCTCCGGGACCTCGAAAATCTGAGCCAGGGGGCGGCCTCTTTCCGCTTTGTGGTGGGACGATACGGGAGCGGAAAGAGTTTTCTCTTGCAGACCATCAGGAACTATGCCATGGACCGGGATTTTGTAGTGGCCGATGTGGACCTCTCTCCGGAGAAGCGGCTCTCCGGTTCGGGCAAGCAGGGGCTGGAAACCTACCGGGAACTGATGCAGCGGCTTTCCACCAGGCTGAGGCCCGACGGCGGCGCCCTGGAAGCGATGCTGCAGAAGTGGATCAATTCCATTAAACTCGCCCTGATTCAGGAGGGGATAGGTCCGGAGGATGATCAACTGCCGGTGCTGGTGGAGCGGAAGATATTTGAAACGATTTCCGCTATGGAGGGCTTTGCCCACGGCTTTGATTTCGCGTCAGTGATGGCGGTGTATTTTCGGGCCTTTACCCAGGGGGATGACGCAAAAAGGCAGGCTGCGGTCAAATGGCTGCGAGGGGAGTTTGCCACCAAAACCGAGGCGCGGTCCCTGCTCCAGGTAGGGGAAAT
>JAITNU010000052.1 GCA_031290325.1 Treponema sp. | reverse complement strand
AAAAAAATGGGAACGTCGCGCGTTGCAATAGACAATATTCTTGACCCCTCATATAATACTTCTCTTGGTACATTAGAGCGATTCGCTCATGTTCTCGGGAAGAGAATATTTATTTCTTTGCTATAAAGGCGAAGCGCGAGTATTTTTTAGAGCTTGTAAATAATTTTGTGTAAACGCCTGATCAAGAAACAATTAATTCATTCTGTATACCTGGCATGGTTTTTGCTATTATGCATATATGACGATGAACACTCTGAACATCAGCGTGATTTCCCTTTGTGTCCTCCTTTTCACCGGTGGCTGCGGCCTGAAAACCGGAGCTGGAAAAGGGGTGGCAACCTATGAATATGCCACTATCACCAGGGGAACTATCGAAAAAACCGTGTCCTCAAGCGGTTCCCTCAAACCCGTTTCAACGGTGCATCTGCTGCCCCGGATGAGCGGTAAGGTTGAAAAAATCCATGTGGATTATAACGATACTATCCATAAGGGGGATATCCTCGCGGAACTCAACACTGATATGCTCAGACTCCAGCGGGAACAGCAGCTTGCCGCAGTGGTTAAGAGCAGGGCCAACTACGAGCTCCAGCTCATCAATTACCGCAATCAGGAGCGGCTGGCAGCGAAGAACCTCATCTCCGAGTATGAACTCAAGACCGGCAAGACCACCCTGGACATTCAGACCGCAGAGCTTTCCGCTGCAGAGGCCAGCCTGCGGGTCATAGAAACGGAGATCAACCAGTACGCCTTCATCACCTCCCCCATCAACGGCATTGTACTGGAACGGAACATCAACGAAGGGGACACCGTGGTGGATAGCTCAAGCAGCAATTCCGCCAGCATCTTCACCCTGGCGGAAAATCTCGATGAGATGCAGATTGAAACCGGGGTGGGGGAACTGGATATAGCCTCCATCCGGGAAGGGCAAACGGTACGCTTCACCCTGGAGGCCCTGCCGGGAAAAATTTTCTCAGGGGTGGTAGCAAGTAAACGGCTCATGCCCATTATCGCGGATAATGTGGTCTCCTATACGGTGATCATTACGGTGGATAACCGGGACGGTTCCCTCCTGCCGGGGATGACCTGTGCCGTGGAATTCATCGAAGAACGGCGGGAGAACATCCTCCTGGTATCTAACGCGGCCCTCCGGTACCAGCCGGTGCAGTTGAGCACCGAAGCGGTCGCGGATATGGTGTTCAACGCGGGCCTCCAGGGTATGAGCGAAGAACAGCGGCAAAGCAACCTTGCGGCCCGTACCAGGACCACTCAAAACGCCCGTACCCAGACTACATCTACAAATGGGATCGCGGGCCTGATGATGCCCCAGGGAGGAGGCCGATTTCCTGGCGACGGCGGGCGGGGGAACTCATCGAATGTCCCTTCTTCCCCGCAGGGTGGCGCCGCTCCCCGTACCCTCTGGTTCATCAACGATGGGGGAAAACTGGACCTCATCCTGGTACAAACCGGCCTCAGTAACGGATCCTTCACCGAGCTTCGTGCGGCCCGGGGTAGTACCGATGCGGAGCTTGAGGGGAGGCGCATCATCCTCCGGGAGCGACTGTAACATGATTGAACTCCAGGGGATCAAGCGGTATTACCAGCTTGAAGGCATCATGGTCAGGGCCTTGCGGGGCCTGGACTTTTCCGCTGAAGCCGGGGAATTCGTCTCGGTTATGGGGCCTTCTGGATCGGGGAAGTCCACCCTGATGAACATCCTCGGCTGTCTTGATAAGCCCGATGAGGGGATCTACCGCCTGGATGGGATTGAAACCTCCACCTCCGATTCGGACACCTTTGCCTTCATCAGGAACCAGAAGATCGGCTTTGTGTTCCAGGCCTTCAACCTCCTTGCCCGGACCACAGCCCTGGAAAACGTGGAACTCCCCCTGTTTTACAGCCGCCGGAGCAAAGGGAGCCACCATCCTAGGGAACGGGCGGCAGCGGCGTTAGAGGAAGTGGGCCTCGGTGACCGGCTCAATCACCTCCCCTCCCAGTTATCCGGGGGCCAGCAACAGCGGGTCGCCATTGCCCGTGCCATGGTGACCGATCCTGCCTTCATCCTCGCTGACGAGCCTACGGGGAACCTGGACACCGAGATGAGTCTGGAAATCATGGGGCTTTTCCAGAACCTCAACAACCAGGGGAAGACCATCATCATGGTTACCCACGAGCCGGAACTGGCAGCCTATACCAAACGGGTCATCACCCTGCGGGATGGGGAACTGGTTTCAGATATGCCGGTAACGGAACGGCAGAACGCGGCGGAGGATCTGGCGAAACGGAGAGGCGGAATGAAGGCGTCCGGGGAATTCGGAGAGGAAAAAAAGGAAAAAACATGAATCTTCTGGAACTTATCCATGTGTGCTTCAGAAGCATCTTCCGTAACCGGATGCGAAGCCTCCTCACTTCCCTGGGGATCATCATCGGGGTGGGATCGGTGATCGTCATGGTTGCCATTGGTGAGGGGGCACAGCGGGCCATTGAAGAGCGGATCACCGCTATGGGGACGAACCTCATCCAGATCATGCCCCGGCGGATGCTCATGCGACCGGGGCAGCAGAGCGCCGCTTTTCCCCGGCCTAACCGGCTTACCAAGGAAGATGCCCTTAAGCTCAAGGCTGAGGCGAGTTTCGCCCAGGCCATTTCAGGGATAACCCAGCGGAGTTTCACCGTTTCCGGGGAAGCGGGAAGCGGGTCTGTTACGGTCATGGGGGTGGAGCCGGATTATCCTATCATACGAAACTGGGAAACTGCTGAGGGTATCTTCTTTGATGAAGCGGACCTCCAGCAGCGGAACCGGGTGGCGGTCCTGGGGGTCACCACTGCGGCCCAGCTCTTCGGCAGCGCCGACCCCCTAAACCGGCAGATACGCATTGGAACCGATCATTTTACCGTCATCGGGCTGCTGGCAAAGAAGGGTGCCGGGGGAAACGGGAACGATCAGGACGATATCATCATGGTGCCCCTGGACACAGCCCTGACCAGGCTCCTCAATACCCGGAACATCAACACCATTGCCATGAGTGTGGTGAGTAAAAATTACATGGATGCGGCCCAAAAGGAAGCAGTTCTCATCCTCCGGGAGGCCCATAAGCTCCCGGATTCGGCAAACCCGGACTTTGAGATTATCAACATGGCGGACATCATCGACATGGCATCAGAAACCTCCCGGAGTCTCACTATCCTCCTGGCCGCCATTGCCGGAGTTTCCCTCCTCGTGGGAGGCATCGGGATCATGAACATCATGCTGGTATCGGTTACGGAACGTACCCGGGAGATCGGCATCCGCATGGCTGTGGGCGCCCGGAAACGGGACATCCTGTTTCAGTTTTTGACAGAGTCCATCATGCTCAGTCTTCTGGGGGGCATCATCGGTATAGGACTTGCAGTGCTGGTGTGTAGAATACTGGGGATAATGCATATTCCCACTGCAATTAACCCTCTGATTGTCGCAGTGGCGGCCCTGTTCGCAGCGCTGGTCGGGGTGGTGTTCGGGTACTATCCTGCCCGGAAAGCGGCGCGGCTCTACCCGATTGACGCGCTACGCTACGAGTGAGAAGGAAACAAGCTGTGAAAAGAACCGGTATCGTGGTGATACTAAATGCCGTTGTGCTGATTGGCGCCTTTGGGCAAGGGATAAGCCTTGAGCAGGTCCGCACCCTCGTCCTGGCCAATTCCCGGAGCCTTGCCAAATACAACCTGATGATAAAAAGCAGCCTCCTGGATGAAAAATCCCAAACCTACACGAACCTCCCCTCCCTATCCCTGGGGGTTTCCGCTTCGATGAATCTCTGGGGGCAACAGATACTCCTGGATAGTCTGAGCACCGGGGCAAATTTCAGCGTATCTCAGAAACTGTGGGATGGGGGGAAGAACACGGTTTTGAAGGCTATCAACGCTATTTCCACAGAGATCACGCGGCAGGACGCCTTGGCGGAGTACTACACCGTCCTTGACGCGGCGGACGCCGCCTATTACGGGGTCCTGGAAGCAGCCGCAGCCCTGGACGCGGCAAAGGCTGCGCTGGAAACGGCGGCCCTGAGTCTTTCTATCGCAGAGGCCCGGCTTGAAAGCGGGATGATACGTTACGGCGATTACCTCCAGGCCCTGTCGGACAAGGCGGCTAAAGAAACTACCTGGAACCAGGCCCGGCGGGATCTGACCCTGAACATCGCAAAGCTGAGAAGCCTCACCGGGCTGAGGGAACTCCCCGGTTTGGAGGCCCTTGATTTTGCTGCCTATGAGGAGCCGCTTCAGAAACTTGCAGCCCTCTCGGAACAAGCGATTGATGCGTTGTATTGGACCTTCTGGAAAACCGTCGAAGCCCGTAATCCCGCGCTGGCTAAGGCCGCCCTTAGCTCCCGGAAGGCCGGTCAGTCCGTGAACCTGGCGAAAAAGGATTATCTCCCCAGTCTCAGCGCATCCCTATCCACCGGGCTGACATATAGTAACGGCCTGGAGCCTTCTGCAGGGAGACTTTCCCTGAGCGGCAGTATACCACTGGATTTCTGGGTTACCCGCACCAAAGTAGAGAAAGAAAAAATCGCCCAGGAGCAGGCAGTCCTGACGTACCAGGATACCGAAGTCACTATGGAAATAGAACTGCAAACCGCGCTGCTTGATGTTATCACCCAGGCGAGTTCAGTGTTATCTTCCCGTAAAGCTTTTGAGTACGCCCAAAAGCATTTTGAGTACATCATGGAACTCTATCAACTCTCCCAGAATTCCCTGTCCGAACTTTCCGATGCCGCAGGCCTCGTCAGCTCAAACCACAACCAGCTTATCAAAGTCCAGTACGGCTTTCTCCAGGGGCTTTCAAAGCTCCGAAGCCTCGGCGCTTTTGATGATGAGGCCGGGGTAATCGCATTGCTCTTATCCCTTTAAAAATGCCTGATACCAGCGGGCGCTTTTTTTCCAGCTTCGTTGCTGAGGAGGTACTTCATGAAAATACCGGTACAGACCGCATCGTGCATTGCCGTGGCCTTATGCTGGGCCTTGCTCTCGGCCCTCACAGGGTTCATCATCTGGGGTATGCGGGATCGGGCGCGGCTTATCAGGGACAATGACAACGAGCGGATCCTCAACATGCTCTTTACGAGTCTCCGGGAGTATGATGATTTCGGTTCTGCCATTGAATCAAACCCCCAGCTTACCGAACGGATAGCTGGTTTCGCCCTCTATGGCACGGATCTCGCCCTGCTATACCAATGGGGAAAGACGCCGCCGGTTTTCGATGAGCACATCCTCCATACGAGAAGCCGGTTTGGCCGTTATACTATCCCCGACCGGAAGGGACATTCGGTCAAATTTGTGCTCCATACCGAACGGATGCCGCCCCAGGAGGATGCCCGAAACACCTGGTCTGGAAACAAGCGGCACCCCTCGATGATGATGCGGCAGGACCTCTTCTTCGATGCCCTGACCAGTGGGAAATATATATACATCGACATTTCCCATCCCGCGTACTGGCGTACTCAAACCTTCACCACCCTTTTGTTCCCCTTCTCGTGTCTTGTATTCCTGGGGCTGGTAGTGTACATCCGGCGGCTGTATCTCCGCAATGGTGAATACCGGGACCGGATCGAGGCCCAGAAGAACCTCGTGGTCCTGGGGACCGCCGCAAGCACCCTGGCCCATGAAATCAAGAATCCCCTGCTGTCCATCAGACTCCAGACAGGGATACTCAGAAAGCTCTTTCCCGATAACGGCAAAGAGGAGGTCGCTATCATTGATGAGGAGGTGGAGCGTCTTTCTGCGCTGATATACCGGGTGAACGATTACCTCCGGGACGCAGAGGGGAACCGTCTTTCCCTCAATGTCTATGATATCCTTGCCGGGACATCCCAACGGCTCTGCGGCAGAAATATCCTGCAGGATGATGCCCTGCGGGACGGCATGATCTTCATGGACCCGGATCGGCTCCGCTCGGTGCTTGAAAACATCCTCCGCAATGCCCTGGAATCAGGGGGACCTGAAGCTGTCATCTCCGCATCCATTACCCGGACCAGCGCCGTAAGCCGCAGCAGTTCCTGCATTGTCATCAGCGTCTGTGACCGGGGAACGGGGATAGGTGAGGCGGATATGAGACGGATATTTGATCCTTTCTTTACCAGCAAAAGCACAGGCACCGGAATCGGCCTTTCTATCAGCAAACGTTTTGTAGAAGCGGTTAA
>JAITNU010000044.1 GCA_031290325.1 Treponema sp. | reverse complement strand
CGCGCGTGGACCTTTTTCATTTTTTGTAATCATACATGAGTGAGGAACTTGACATCCTATCGATTGCAGGCTAAACTTAGTTCATAAGGTTAGTTCATGGAGCGCAATGATGCGGCAAGTCAATATCCATGTCGCAAAGACACATCTTCCGCTCTGGTTGAGGATGCCGCACAGAAGCGAATAGGGTTTCTATAAGGATCAAATCGCGGTCCCCAATAATTTTGACCGCATGGGGCAGATCGCCGCAATGTTTGAAGACCAAGAATGAAACTGCTCCTTGATACGCATATTCTACAAGGAAGTAAAGCAGGAATTCCGCAGTGACAAAAAATGGTCTCACCCTACTGGGCGGCGTTTACCATGTACGAGTGAGGTTGAAGTCTGCTATGATACTATATCACGGAAGCAATATAGTGGTTCAAAATCCGGTAATCATTGTCTCAAACAGAATGTTGGACTTTGGGGGCGGAGCATGATATTGCTATCGGTCCTATCGCGAATGATACGGTCTATACCACGATACAATTGTATGAAACAGGGGTACTGGATACTGATGAGACAATCAAGCGGCTAAAGGTTTTGAAAACAGGGCACCAGTATCTTTTTCATACAAACACGTCTTTGACGCATTGCAGATTCGTTGATTTTGAAAAATACATACTACACGCTAAAATGGAGGATTAAATTGGATAACAAGCAATTTGAGGCGATATTGCCGCTGATAATTACCAGGCTTCTGCAAAAGATAATTGAACAGATGGAAATTTCGGAGAACAAAGCCTTTTCTCTATTGTATCATTCTGAATTATACTTACAGTTAAACAATGAAGGCACAAAGGTTTGGCATTACAGCGCAGACAAACTATTTGCGCTCTTTGATGAAGAACTCACCCTTGGAAGACTGGAATTACCGGAGTATTGAAATGAACAAAGAGTTGCAATACAAGGTGTTCTGTCTGGAGAGTTATAAGAGCGTTCATAATGTAAGCGGATCTGAGGCCCTTGATATTTTCAACAGATATAATGTTTTTACCTATCTTGAACGATTCTACGATATTCTTCATACCACAGGCCGTTTATACATCGTGAATGACATTGACGAATATATCGCGGAGCAGAAGGCGGAAGGCTGACATGAAAATATATTCGATGGTTTCATTGTTTTACGTGGGAATTGGCAAGGATGGGATGTCCAGCGTTTGGGTGGCGGAATGAGGAGGTGTATATATGAAGAAGCTTGAACATGCGTGTCTTACAACAGGGTATATCCGGGACGGTCTCTCGGCTATGGTTCCCACGGATTGGAATAACAAAACCTTCACCTTTGGTATTCCTATTATCCTTGAATACAGCTTGTAGTCCTACCGGTACCAGTTAATTAACAAAAGGGTCATGCGAACCTATGGCCCTTTTGTTACACCTACAAGAAAACAGGTTAAGCGATATTACAAGCTCATGTTACGCATGATTACAAAAAATGAAAAAAGGTCCACGCGCGGATTTTCGCGGATTGGAAGGGATAATCAGCGTAAATCCGCGGACTGGCTTCTTCGTGCGTAAGGTGAGATAGTAACCATGGATACCACTATAGCACAAACCCTGGATATACGTTGACCTCGTTACAAAAACTATCCTGAATTTACGGAGGTGCGTACGCAAATGGATAAAGGTTATACGCTTGAACAGATACGGGAATTGTTCATTCAGGAAACCGCCACCGGCGGCTCCCGTTACCCAATGAACAATCAACGGATGGAGCGGTAAGTCACGATCAAAACCACTATGTCAGATGACCACAGGCTTCACTGTACCCGCCGCCGCCGCACGTTCTCAATATCATAGCTGAACAGTTCCCGTAGATCGTTAAGCCCCAGGGCCATGAGGGCCATGCGGTCAATGCCGATGCCCCAGGCCGCTACCGGTACGTTCACCCCCAGGGAGGCTGTTACTTCGGGCCGGAAAATCCCGGAGCCTCCCAGCTCAAACCAGCCAAGTACCGGATGTTTGATGTGGACCTCTACCGAAGGCTCGGTAAAGGGGAAATACCCGGGAACGTACTTCACTTCCTTGGCGCCGGCCACTTCCAGGGCGAACATCTCCAGGAAACCCAGCAAGGTTCTGAGGTTCACCTCTTCGCCAAGGACAATGCCCTCGGTCTGGTAGAAGTCCGAGAGGTGGGTGGCATCCACCCGGTCGTAGCGGAAACAGCGGACTATGCCGAAGTACTTGCCGGGGATTTTCGCTGTGGGGAGCTGTTTGGCAGAGAGCACGGTCCCCTGGCTCCGCAGAATGAGCCGCCGGGTGAACTCCCGGTCAAAGGGGTAGTTCCAGCCCCGGCTGCCGGTCTTCCCTCCGTTTTCATGGGCGGCAGCCACCTGACTCAGCCAGGGTTCCTCGATGGCCTTGGCCTGCTTTGGTTCCCCAACATGATATACATCGTGGATGTCCCGGGCAGAATGAAACTGGGGCATGAAGAGGGCGTCGGAATTCCAGAATTCCGTCTCCACCAGGGGACCGTCGAATTCCTCAAAACCCAGGGATACGAGTTTATCCTTCACATCCTCCAGAAATTTCGCGTAGGGATTGGTCCGGCCCACGGTGAGCCGCGTGGGGGGAACCTGCACATTATAGGAACGGAACCGCTTCCCCTTCCAGGTTCCTGTGGCCAGCATCTCCGGGGTGAGGGCACCGATTTCTTCCCCGGTGATCCCTGCCGCTTGCAGAGACTGGGCCACTGCGTCCCCGTCAGGGGTAACGCCGAAAACCACGGTCTCCCGATCCACCGCCCGGAATGCGGAACTGGCAGCCCCCCGCTTCTTGGCAATGCCCCCCATACTGGCCCGCTCCGCTTCGGATAATGCATCCTGGGCAAGGAGTTCCGTTGCGACAGCCTTGTCTAAAAGCCCCCGGAGCAGGGCAAGGTGTTCGGCGGCATGCCCCTTCACAGGCCGGCCATTTTTCACCTGATCCTGGGGCAGGGTAGCGCTTACCCGCTTATCCCCATCCAGGGCAAAGACCCCCAGCTTGGAGAGGGCGCCAAAGGCGCTTCCCACATCCTTATTATCAAGTCCCAGGGTTTGGGCAATATCCGGGAGCCGAAGCCCCGGTTTAATGCGGACCAGCTCGATGATCCGCTCCTCTGGGGTACCCTTTTCCTTCCACTCCCGGCCCAAATTGGTCAATTCAAAAAAAACCTTCGTCTCCCGGCGCACCTCGCTGACCAGGCCCTTACCAGCCAGCCAGGACAGGGCCTGGTTGCCGTTTCCCGGTTTAAAACTCAGGTCAGCTTCAACCTTCTCAATAGTAAGTTCATCCCCACGCCGGTACGACCGGAGGACCCGGACCTCCAGGGGATGCAGATTCTTCACCACACTTTGAATATCCATAGTATTTGCCTTAAAAAAGATAAATCGAACATACGTTCAATGTTATGCGTATTACTGGATGATTATAACGGGAACCCACCGGGAAAAACAAGGCTATCATAGTCCAGCCGCATTGCTGCCTTTGTAAACTGGTAAGTGCTGGTATATGGCGCGATATTCTGATATACTGAAACAAGAAGGAGAACTCATGCGGCAATTCAACACGACCGGCTTATGTGTGCCGGAAAAGCACTATATGGTGGATATCAGCGGGAAGCTGGCGCAAATCGAGATCATGGTGGATAAGGGCGACTACTTCACCATCAACCGGGGGCGGCAGTACGGCAAGACCACGACCCTAAACGAACTCGAAAAACGGCTGGTAGATAAGTACATCTGCGCCCTTATGAGTTTTGAGGGAAGGGGGACCAACTTTGAAACCGAGGCGG
Organism: Treponema sp.; assembly: GCA_031290325.1. Taxonomy (GTDB): domain Bacteria; phylum Spirochaetota; class Spirochaetia; order Treponematales; family Breznakiellaceae; genus JAITNP01. The sequence goes on along the minus strand of JAITNU010000044.1, from coordinate 382 downwards.
CGTTTTGCCATGCCTTTATGCGGCGCATGAAAAATGCCCTGGGCTTTTCATCGATAAAGGAAGACAGGGAGTACATAGACCGCTGGATGGAAGAGACGGTTACCGATTTTGACGCTTTGGACGAGCTTATCACCACCCAGTGTAAAGGCAAGCACATTGTTCTTATGATAGACGAGGCGGACAAGTCAACGAACTATCATGCCTACATCAATTTTCTCGGTATGCTCAGGGACAAATACCTGCGGCAGCAGAGCGGTAAGGATTTCACGTTTCAGAGTGTGATCCTTGCCGGTGTCTATGACATCAAGAACATCAAGCTCAAGATGATCCAACAGGGTAAGTATACTCCGCAGCCCAACGAAGGCACATCGTACAACTCCCC
>JAITNU010000040.1 GCA_031290325.1 Treponema sp. | reverse complement strand
ATTGTCTGGAACATGAGCCGAATCACTTTCAATACACGCCTGCCATACCTCCTAACCCCCTTATCGGGACTTTCCGCAAGAAACCGTATCTCCCGTATCAAGTGTGCCCAGCAGAATTGTAACAGGCATGAGGATATTCGCTTGAAGGTTCGATAGGCTCCCCAAAAATCGCAGATGATTATCCCCCCATTTTGCGCGGCAGAGATATTAAAAGATATGGTTACGAATTTGCAGAGCAATATATAATTGCTACTTTCCCAAGTAAAAAATATAATATAGATGATTACCCTGCTGTTCGAGATTATTTACTTGCCTATGGCAAGGATAAAATTGAGCAGTCAGGTAAAATAGGAGCAAGAAAGAAGACGAATAACAAGTGGTTTGAGACTCAGGACACGATAGCTTATTGGAAGATATACTAGATATAAATTCTGTATAGAGGGGGTATAATTCATAGTATTATAAGAAATTATGTACATTTTTATTACTATCACTCCCCGGTACATAACCTGGAGCTTCCACCCTCCGTAAAATATAGCGTTATCTAGGATAACGCAGGTTACTTGAAATAACCTTATATTAATATATAGCACATTTGTTTTTTTTTGTCTATAGAAATACGAAAAAAAAAATAAAAAAGTGGATCACCACCCATCTACACAGTATACCCGCATCAAATACCTTATCCCGCTTTATTTACACCCAGTAACCCTATAGCCTCCAAGGTATCGATACTCATGCAGGCTTCTTTCCAGGAAAATACTTCCAGGTTGACTACACCGGTAAAATCTTCCAGTACCGGAACCAGGTCCCTGAACCACCTATCCCCCGGACGGTGGTCCGGGAGCCGTCCATCCAGCCTGCTCCCGGTCAAGACCGGTGTATCTCCCTGATACGGCGCTTAAAAAAGTCCGCAGAGCTTTTTCCCTCAAGCAAGAGATGCCCCGTATCCATGTCCGGTTTCAGCAGGAAGCCTCGAAACGGCTGGGTATTCTCCAGGAGAAAATGGCCCGCTTCCCTGCGTACTTCCCCCGTATTTTTCCGTCCAGCCATTGAGGAGCTTCCCCTGGGCTTCCGCCTGTTCAGGCGCATGGCAGCTTGCCATAAACAAGGATGTTTCCCTGAATATGGTCAGCGCCATATTACAGGAAGCCCGGAAAAATGGCGGGGGGCGAAGTTTTATTTTATGATCGGCCTTCCGGTGAGTCTTGACGCGGCTGATTCGAAGGAAGAATGGGAATTCGGGATTTGAAGTAGACAGAATATACATTATGAATAGTAAAATGTAAGTTGCTTCTTACATAAAAATAACAATAATTTACTTTATTATGTATATAAAAACATACTTATTTAGATAAAATATATCAATTATGATAAAATAGTATAAAATATCATACTATATAATGATTTACTTTATAATAATTCCCGATAATTATCTTAAAAAGCATGATTATTGTATTGATTTCGTGATTTTTTCTTTCCTAAGTATCTGGAGGAAGTCATTGACGGCATCGTGTATGCCAACCATAGCGGATAGCAGGTAATGGTTTTTTGATGTTTCAGATGTGTTTGTGGTCTGCGATTCTGCTTATACCCTGTGGGATTCCTGCTTTTCCGCAGCCCGCAGCTTTTTCAACTCAAAGAAGATCAGTGCGGCGGTCAGTAAAAATGAGAAGCCATCTGCCACCGGCATGGCGGAAACCACCCCCCAAAGTCCCCAAAACCTCCCGAAGAGTAGCATACACGGGATAAGTACAATAAACTGCCTAAGCATTGAAAGCAGAATGGAAACCTTGGGACGACCGGTTACCACAAACACATTAGAGGACACAATTTGAAAGCCATTGAGCGGGAAGCAGATCATCACCACCCGCATTGCCCAGGGGGTAAATTCCAGCAGCACCGGACTGCCCCTGGGGGCGAAGATACTTACCAGCATACCTGGAAATAATTGGGCCACCAGGAACCCCAGGGTACAGATAACGGTGGCAGCGGCAATCGCCCCCAGGTAGGCCCGCAATACCCGGCCAAACCGCTTTGCCCCGTAATTGTACCCTAATATGGGCTGTGCCCCCTGGTTGATGCCGAATATGGGCATCAGGATCAGCATGCCGATGGAGTTTACAATGTTCATCCCCGACAGGGCTATGTCCCCGCCGTTTGCGACCCCTAAAGCCGCTGTACCGTACCAGCCCATGCTGGTATTGTAGAGCAGTTGGACCCCGGACATGACAAACTGCAACAGAAATTGGGCGGAACCAAAGGCCATAATCTGGGAAATGATACTCAGGGAGGGTTTCAGGGTGTGCAGCCGCAACCTGACCACGGCTTTTTTACTGAAACTGAACAACACTATCCAGATGGCAGAAGCAAGCTGGGAGATGATCGTCGCCCAGGCAGCTCCTTGCACACCCCAGTGAAAAACAAAAATGAAGAGCGGGTCCAGGAGCATATTCAAACCCGCCCCGATGAACATACTGATCATAGTTATGGCTGGGAACCCCTGGGCACGAGTACAATGGGATAGGCCGAAACTCACCATCATAAAGACCTGCCCGCAGAGGATGATACGGAGATAGCTGCGGGCATAGTGCAGGGACTCGCTGCCTTTTTGCGCCCCCAGGATCGAGAGGAGGGGGTCGAGAAAGATAAGCCCCATGGTTATCATGAAAAGACCTGCGGCGACCAGAAGTACAAAGCAGTGATTCAGGGCGTTTTCCGCTTCTTCCCGCCGCCCTTGACCCAGCCGCATGGAGATCATGTTTGCCGAGCCTACGCCAAAGAGCATGGCAAAGGCCATGCCTATGGTCATCAGCGGCAGGATCAGAGATAGCCCCCCAAGGGCCACCTCATTGACCCCCCGGCCCACAAAGACGCGGTCCACCACGTTGTACAAGGCGTTTACCAGCATCCCGATAATTGCCGGAACAGAGAACCGTAATAGCAACTTACCTACACGCTCTGTACCAAGCCGGTCCGCAGCATCGGCTTTGAGGTTTTGATTCAATTTTTGATCAGACACCTTGACTACTTCCTAAAATACCGGTGATAAACCTATTTTGCCTTGATGGTGGTTCTCAACAGGCTTCATCCCGGCGGCCATGCCAGGGGACGTCCTCCCAGCACATGAATATGGAGATGGTCCACCGTTTGTCCGCCATCGGACTTGCAGTTGATTACGAACCGGGCGCCCTTCTCTGCACAGCCGAGTTTTGCCGCCAATTCCTGGGCCTTGTGCAGCAGGTGTCCGACAAGGGCCACATCCTCAGGGGCCAATTCCATGATGTTCCGGATGTGCCGCCTGGGGATGACCAGAAAATGTACCGGCGCCTGGGGGGATACGTCATGAAAGGCCAAAAGCTCGTCATCCTCGTAGATCCTCTTGGCCGGTATCGCACCGCTTACAATCTTACAAAAAATACAGTTATCCATAAGGTACTCCTCGGTTATTATAGAAGATCATTACAATGAAGCCCTATAAGCCCCCAGGAAACGGAAGTCCTCGGTCTTCGTCTTCAATGCTTCCATCACCGCCTCAAAGATCCCTTCTGTTTGCGGAAGGCTGACATCCACATAGAAAAGATAGCGCCAGGGCTGGCCCTGGATGGGACGGGATTCCAGTTTTGAAAGGTTGATACCTTTTTCGCTCAGGATCTGCAAACAGGCGAAGAGGGAACCTGGGGTATCGGGCACCGAAAACACCAGAGACGCCTTGGTGGGGGGCTGGGAACCCAGGCTCGGAGGCACTGGCGCACGATCCCCGCCATTCCGCCGGGAGATGATGACGAAGCGGGTATAGTTTGAGGGATTGGTCTCGATTCCCGTCTTGAGGACTTTCAGCCCATGGGCACGAGCCGCCGCTTCCCCGGCAATAGCCGCGATGGTGGTCAGGTCCGTGCCATCCTCCCGGAGAATGGAGGCCACTGCGGTGGCGGTGTTGTTGTAGGGTTCATGCCGCCACAGGTGCTGATCCAGGAATTCCCGGCACTGCTCAAACCCCTGGTTATGGCTCCGCACCATACGGATGGAATCAATGCTGGCCCCTTCGCAGGCGATGAGACAGTGGACAATGCGGAGCTTGAGTTCCCCTACAATGGCTATATCAGGATAGCGCAGGAAAAGGTCGTAGTTTTCATGAATCGAACCGGTGAGGCTGTTCTCCACTGGAACCACCCCGGCAGCGGCGGAACCATCCAGGACCGCGTCAAAAACCGCTGCGAAGGAGGCAACATGGAGCTGAGGCGCCTCCTCACCAAAGGCGCGCATTAGGGCCTGTTCCGCAAATGCGCCACTTTCCCCGGAAAAGGCGATCCGCTCGGATCCGGCGCCCCTGGCTACGGCACGCTCTGGTACGCCTGGTCCCTGATAAGGCCGGGGGGTCCGCAGCAGTTCCTTTCCCACCACCGGGGCCAGGGCCTCAATATCCCGCATGAGCCGTTCAAACTGTTCGGGGTAGAGGGACTGAGGCCCATCGGAAAGGGCCTCATCAGGCCGGGGATGAACCTCTACGGTCAAGCCGTCGGCCCCTGCAGCAATGGCGGCGAGTCCCGCGGGGCTTACCTTGGCGCGAATCCCCACCGCGTGGCTCGGATCCACGATGACCGGCAAGTGGGAAAGGTCCTTCACCACGGGGATGGCGGAAATGTCGAGGGTATTGCGGGTGTAGGTCTCAAAGGTCCGAATCCCCCGCTCACAGAGAACCACGTCCCTGGTCCCCGATGCCAGAAGGTACTCTGCCGACAGGAGCCATTCCTCAATGGTTGCCGAGGATCCCCGCTTGAGGAGCACCGGCTTTCCCAGGGAGCCGACCTTCTTGAGGAGTTCAAAGTTCTGCATGTTCCGGGCACCAATCTGAAACATATCGGTAAGGTCCCGCATCTGAACTGCCAGTTCCGGGGATACCACCTCAGTAACGATGGGCATCCCATTGGCCTCCCCGGCGGCCTTCATGTATTCAAGCCCCTGCATTCCCAGGCCCTGAAAGGCGTAGGGGCTGGTCCGGGGCTTATACGCCCCCCCCCGGAGCATCACCGCGCCGGACTCCCGGACCAGGGCGGCGGTTTCCAGGATCTGTTCCCTGCTTTCCACCGCACACGGCCCGGCAATAATCGAAATCCGGGACCCCCCGATCTTAACCGGCCCCACCGTAACGATGGTATCCTCCGGTTTAGTCTCCCGGGAGGCCAGTTCATAGGGCTTTGAGGTGGCCGCTACCCGCTCCACCCCTGGCAGGAGGCTGAGTTCCCGGATATCCGCCGTACCTTTGCCGGTGGCGCCGATGATCGCATCCTCCCCAAACTGTTGTTCCCGCATACTAAAACCCCGGTCCTGGAGGTAAACCCGGACCAGTTCCTTATCACGGAGCGAAATTCCCTTGGATAACACAACGAGCATATAGCAAGCCTCAATAATAATAGAGTAGCATCATGCTACCGGCAACGGGAAAAAAATACAAGGGGTTCCCAAACATCGGCCTTTGTGCTATAGTTAAATGAGTCTATTGGAGAGGTTCTATTATGTATAGTGTGGGCATTGCGTATTTGCTCTGGCTGGTCTCAGGCTGTGGTGCACTGGGATTTCACCGTTTTTATTTGGGGAAAATCCCCACAGGCCTTCTCTGGATGTGTACCGGCGGCCTCGGCATGGTAGGCGCGATTTATGATTTTTTCACCCTGCCTGGACAGGTCAGGGAGGCGAATATTCGGAATGCCCTGTTTAACCCAATCGTCGTCCGGCAGGGAGCCAGGAATTGGCGGTATGTGAATGATGGAGATGCCCGGATTGTCAAAGAGAAGGAAACCGTGGAGCGGGTTATTCTTAAATTGGCCAAAGAGCAAAAGGGCGTCCTCAGTGCCAGTGAAGTGGCGCTGGCGGCGAATGTTTCCATCGAAGAAGCCAAAAAAAACCTTGATACCCTGGTTTCCAAGGGCTTTGCCGAAATCCGGGTTCGCAAGACCGGAACTCTGGTCTATACCATTCCGGAAATGATGGATACCGATGCGCCTTTGGAGGATTTTTAACCGGTATATGCGGAGAACGCCCCGTTGTCTCATTCCTTCCTCCAAGGGAAAACCGCAGTTCAGTGCCCAACAATCCCCAGGTAGAGTCAGGGGATGAAGATTGCAGGGGTTGGCCACCCGGATTTCCTTTGAGATGGAACCGTCCAGGATGGACTTGGCAAAGAGGGTTTCGTGGTTCCCCTGAAGCCCGCTCTGCATAGACCCCACATCGCCAGGGCATTCACGAGAGGGCATCGTATCCTCCCTGTTTCAAAAATTATGCCATGATTATTCCATATAGACAGGATAAGGGATACCGGTTTATGGTGATACATTATGATGAAACAGGTGGCTGATGCATCTCTGGTGCACACGTGTATCAAAATAGCAGCCAATCCGTGCCTCAGACGCGCCGGTATCAGGTGCATAAAGGCGATGCTGTATAATTTTTTCTTTCTGCAGTACAAGGCGGCTTTGTTGCCAGGGCGTATACCGGTTTCAGCGGTGGATCATCCCCTGGATGACGCAATACCCTTTATCCCCGGCAAGGTCGCGGTCTATCTTGACTTTATCGCCTTCTGGGTGCGGGTGCTTGGGTTTCTCCTGGACACCTATTGCCGCCGGGGGATTACCGGAGCGGTGGTGTTTATGGATTCCATAAGGAAGATATATGGCTTTGCCGCAGAGGTCTATACCAAACACCTTTCCACGACTCACCGTCCCCATTACCTTGCCCATCCCAAGTTTGTGCTCATCCACACAACCGACCCTCACCTGATGTGTATCCCCAGTCTCCATGTGATGGTGGTCATCCGCACCTATACCCTTTTCAGGGACCTGATCCGTGCTCTGGGGGATGAACCTCAATGTGCCCCCCAGCTTGAGGAAATCCGCCAGGGGGCGCTGACCATTACCGAGGCGATCCTCTATGTGAAGCAGCATAGCGTCAACTGCATTGCCGCTACCCTGTACACCATGACCCGGTTTGACCCCTCCCTGTTTTCCCCCGAGGAGGCAGAGGACTTTGTTTCCCGCCTCTTTATCCGCGCCGTCCTGCCCACTCAGGAGGACAGCAGCCTCATCAGAAGCCATATCCTGGACCTGTACCGGCGTTTCCTCCGGGAAGGGACCGTTGCCGCGTCCTGGGAAACCCCGCTCCTGAGCTTCCTCCAGGCTCAATCCGCATAAGATATACCGCAGTGGCGGAGTTTTTCCTCAAACCGTTCCAGGGCTTTTCCGGTCAGTACCGGTGCCCCTGGGGTATCCAGCCGGCGTTTAAGTTCAGCGAGTTCTTCTTGAGAGAAGGAGATCCCCCCCAGAATGTGGCGCTCAAAGGATTCGCAGCACCGGGGAGCTACTTTTTTCGTGATTCCCAGGAGCACCTCCCCATAGAGACGGATTTCCTTTTGGGCATGGGCATGGAGCCTGAGTTCCAGAAAGTGGAACAGGTTGTGCAGGTCTATCTGCCAGTACCATTCGGTATAGAGCGAGAGCGGCAGGTTGATCCGCGCCAGTTCCCGTGCGATACCCCCTTGGATAAGGCTGGAATACGCGGTATAGGCCCGTTGCTGTTCTTCTGTCAGGGAAGCCTGAACCGCTCCGGCCCGTTGGGTGTCCAGCGCTTCAGCGGAACGGCCCTGTTTATTGTCGGTGCTCTGGAGGGCTATATCCCCTGGGGCGGGTACATAGAAATCGTCTTTCATAATCGAGTAACGCCCGGAAATTTCATTGACCCGTGCGGTCCGGTGCCGTATCCACTGGCGGGCAACAAAGATGGGGAGCTTGACATGAAAGGTCAGCATCACCTGTTCAAAAGGCGAGGTATGACGATTCCGCAAGAGGTAATCAATAAGTCCCGCATCTTCCCGGTACCCCTTGGTTCCTGCCCCGTAAGATACCCGTGCAGCCTGTACCACCCGTTCATCACCGCCTAAATAATCCACCAGTCTGATGAATCCCTTATCTAAAACCGGGAATTCCCGGTCTAAAATCGCCTCTGCCTCAGGCACAATACAATGGGCCATACTATCCTCTTTTATATAATGATTGCATAGGGTTATAGCCGCTCATCGTGATAAAATCAATGGAGGGCTGCATACCTATTGACAAATTTTCTAAAGCATAGTAGCTTTATTCAAGAGGATGTATATCCTTGAGAACCGCTCCCATGAGGGTTCAATCATCACCGGGCCGTAAGGCCGGTAAACAGCACCTGTAGGTCATCCTGCGTGTGTAGAGGAGTCTAGCATGAAAGGTACAAAAGGTTATATGGACCTGGGTACGATTTTTGACGAAATTTTCGAGGCTGCCCAGAATTTCAGCAATGAATTTCATCGTAATTTTGATCCCTTTGATCCCCGATGTGGACCACGGGGACCTTTTGGTTCCCGGCCCTTTGACGAAAACGTCGATTATTACCCCAATTACTCCTATCCTCCCATGAATGTCTATATGACCCAGGATCGGAGCATGATCTTTGAGTTCGCCCTGGCCGGTTTCGAAGAGAAAGACATCAACCTCTCCTTCCAGGGGGATTATATGGTCTTCTCCGCGAAGATCGGGGAAGCCACCCAGGGGCAACTGGATGAGATGCCAATAGAGGAGAACTTCCGGTATTTTAAACGCCGCCTCAAGATGAAGGACATTGAAAAACAGAAATATTACGTCCCCCTGGATAAATATGCCCAGGAACAGGTGAAGGCGGTCTACAAAAACGGTATCCTCAAGGTTACCATTCCTCCCAAGGACGAGCCGGATCAAAGCGACGGGATAAAAATTGAAATAATCAAGGAGCAGGATACCTAGGCCATGGGAAACGAAGCCGAAAAAGAAAAGACCGAGGGACAGTTGCTGGCGGAAAAGCTGTTTTTTGAAATAAAAAATTGCTGGGATACTGCCGCACATGAGGAGCTTGAAGCGGTCCAGCGCTACGGAGAAGGGTATAAGACCTTCCTGGACCAAAGCAAGACCGAACGGGAGTTTATCCGCCAGAGCCTGGATATGCTGAACACCCAGGGCTTTACCGATATAGAGGCCCTCCTCGGAGAAAGCGGTTTCCTGCTGCCTGGGGCAAAGGTGTATCAGAATATCAAGGGCAAATCCCTCCTTTTCGCGGTAATCGGCAATCGGCCTTTGAGTGAGGGGGTCAATGTCGTGGGCGCCCATGTGGATTCCCCGCGGATCGATCTCAAGACCAATCCCCTGTATGAAAATACCGACCTGGCCCTGTTCGATACCCACTATTATGGGGGAATCAAGCCCTATCAGTGGACCACTATCCCCCTGGCCATGCACGGGGTGCTTATCAGAAAGGATGGGGAGAAGCGTGAGCTGTGTATTGGTGAAGATCCAGGGGATCCGGTTTTTACGATTACGGACCTCCTGCCCCATCTTGCACGGGAACAGATGCAGAAAAAGGCAGCGGAATTTTTTGATGGTGAAGACCTGGATATCCTCGCCGGTTCCCGGCCCTACAAGGACCCCAAGGCCAAGGACCGGGTTAAGCTCAACCTGCTCAATCTGTTATACGAACAATACGGTATCCAGGAAGAGGATTTCTCAGGCGCTGAAATTGAATTCGTCCCTGCTCATAAAGCCCGGGATATCGGCCTTGACCGGAGTATGATAGGCGCTTATGGCCATGATGACCGGAGCTGCGCTTACGCGGCCCTGCACGCGGTTCTGAGCTTCGCCTCCGTTCCGGTGCCTGAGAAAACCGTGGTCTGTCTTTTAACCGATAAGGAAGAGATCGGTTCCATGGGGAACACCGGCGCCCAATCCCGGCTCTTTGAAAACTTCATCGCCTATCTCTGTTCGAAAACCCTTGCTGCCTATTCCGGGATTGCCCTGCGCCAATGCTTAGGAAAGTCCTCCATGCTCTCGGCGGACGTGAACGCCGCCTACGATCCGAACTACGATGGGGTCTACGATAAGAAAACCGCATCCTACTTCGGTAAGGGCATTGTACTCAGTAAATACACCGGCAGGGGCGGAAAAGTAGGGGGCAGCGATGCCAACGCCGAGTTCTGCCAGAAAGTTCAGGGACTTCTCAATAAAAACAAGGTCCGCTGGCAATACGGAAACCTGGGCAAGGTCGATAAAGGCGGGGGCGGCACCATAGCCCAGTTTATCGCCAACCTGGGGCTTGACGTGTTAGACTGCGGCATTCCCGTGCTTTCTATGCATTCCCCCTTTGAGGTGATAAGCAAGATAGACCTCTACACCACCTACAAGGGCTATATCGCGTTCCTGCGGGAAGTCTAGGGGAAATCAGAAAATTACGGGTTTCCTGGCTTGTTACACCAAAAAGCCGGTGCTCAGGCATTTGACAAAAAATTCGATTTATAATATTGTTCTTCTTACATATTAAAAAACGGTTGTTTTCAATACCTGTTGGTTTTGAAGGCGCCTCAAAGATGTAAGGATACGATTCTGTGGCTGATACCGGAAAAATTATACCTGCCGCGATAGAAGAGGAAGTCAAGACCGCCTATCTTAACTATGCCATGTCCGTTATCGTGGCACGAGCCTTACCGGATGTGCGGGATGGGCTCAAGCCTGTGCACCGGCGGCTCCTTTATGCTATGGAGGAATTGGGGCTTCGTCCCAATGTCGCTACCAAGAAGAGCGCCCGTATCATTGGGGATACGATGGGTAAGTACCATCCCCACGGTGATCTGGCCCTCTATGATGCCCTGGTCAGGATGGCTCAGGACTTTTCCCTCCGCTATCCCCTGGTACTGGGGCAGGGTAACTTCGGCTCGGTGGATGGTGATCCACCGGCGGCCATGCGGTATACCGAGGCTCGGCTTTCCCGTATTGGCGATGAGATGCTCCAGGACCTGGGTAAAGAAACCGTAGCGTTCATCCCCAATTTCGATGACTCCCTGGATGAACCCTCGGTGCTTCCCGCGGCAGTGCCGAACCTGCTCATCAACGGGTCAAGCGGTATTGCCGTGGGTATGGCTACCAATATGCTCCCCCATAACCTGGGGGAAGTGTGTATGGCGGTCTGCGCCTACATTGACAACCTGGATATCACCATTGATGAACTCATGGGGTATATTCAAGGGCCGGATTTTCCCACTGGGGGCATTATATTTGGCAGACGGGGCATCAAGGATGCCTATCGTACAGGCCGGGGGAAGATACTGGTCCGGGGCAAGTTCACCGTGGAGAGCGCCAAGGCCGGACGGGAGGTGATTATCTTCAATGAGATCCCCTATACCGTGAACAAGGCCGCCCTGCTCATCAGGATCGGGGAGCTGATGCGGGACAAGGTGATAGACGGTATTGCCGAGCACCGGGATGAATCTGACCGCGACGGACTGCGTATTGTCATTGAACTGAAAAAAGGGGCCATCCTCAAGGTGGTGCTGAATCAGCTCTTCTCCCATACCAGCCTGCAATCCTCGTTTGGGATCATCAACCTGGCCCTGGTAAGGGGCAAACCCCAGTGTCTCAACTTAAAGGAGCTGATCCGCTACTTCGTGGAACACCGGGTGGAAGTGGTTACCCGGCGGACCCAGTACGAGCTGCGTAAGGCTGAGGAGCATGCCCATATCCTTGATGGTCTCGTGATTGCCCTGACACACATCGACGAGGTGGTGGTGGTCATCAGGGGATCCCGGGATGTAAACACCGCCAGGACTGGTCTGAGGGAGCGCTTTCTCTTCTCCGAGGCCCAGGCCGAGGCCATTGTGGATATGCGCCTGGGACGGCTCACGAGTCTGGAAAACGAAAAGTTGCAGCAGGAACTCCTGGAGCTAAAAACCCGCATAACCTATTTTAAATCCCTTTTGGCAGATGAGGGGAAACTCCTTGGAGTCATCAAGGACGAAACTATGAGTATTTCCCAGCGATATGGGGATAAACGGCGCACTGAGATTGTGGCCGGGGAGGTAGAAACTATTAATATCGAAGATCTTATTCAAAAAGAGGAAGTGGTCATTCTCATTTCCAACCTTGGCTATGTTAAACGGGTTCCCGTATCAGCCTACCGAAACCAGGGCCGGGGGGGTAAAGGTATGGTCAGTGCCAAACTCGCGGAAGATGACTTTGTGGAGCAAGTCTTTGTGGCCTCCACCCATGAATACATCATGTTCATTACCAATGCAGGGAAGGCCTACTGGACCAAGGTCCATGAACTCCCGGAAGGCTCCCGGACCTCAAAGGGTACCCACATCAAGAGTATCCTCACGGTTTCCCCTGAGGAAGACATCACCACTGTAGTGTCTCTCCTGGACTTTACGGATGACCAGTATCTCCTCATGGGCACTGCCCGTGGGGTGGTCAAGAAGGTCATGACCAGCGAGTTCGCCAAGGCCAAGACCCGCGGAGTCATTGCCATCAAGCTGGACGAAGGGGACAAACTCGTGAGCGCTATCCTCACCGGCGGCAGTGACGAGGTGGTCCTGATCTCCCGGAAGGGCCAGGCCCTGCGTACCAGTGAAGAGCACATCCGGGCTATGGGCCGCGCCTCCCGGGGTGTCGCAGGTATGAAGCTCGATGACGACGACGCCCTCACCGGGCTGCTCCGGGTGGACGATACGGAGACGATGCTCCTCCTTTCAGAATACGGCTATGGCAAACGGGT
>JAITNU010000003.1 GCA_031290325.1 Treponema sp. | reverse complement strand
TACTGCGATTATGAAATCTACCCTGAATCGCCCTGGAACTTCGGCTTTACCGGCGGTCCGATGGAAGTGATCGAAAAGCCCCTGTCCGGTTTTCCCTTCTCACCGGATAATCCGCCGGTAAGCATCCGTACAAAAATGGCGCCGATTGAATGGAAATTGGAAAACGGCGTCTGTGAGCCGCTCCCTTCGGGGAAAGTAACCGGCGAAGCCGTAACCTGCGATTTAATACCTTACGGCTGTACCAATCTGCGAAATACGGAAATGCCGTTGGTGGGCATCTGAATATGATCCACAAAGAGCGCATTTTCATCTATTGCCTTATGAAAAAATGAGTGCTATGATGTGGACAGTCTTTGTTTATAGGGGAGTAAAATCATACTATCGAACTTGCCGATTTGGATCATGATGGCGTTCCAGAACTTGTGGCCGGAAAACGTTATAAGGCGCATAACGGCAGAGATCCCGGCGAGGGCGACGAGGATGATGTTTTCATCTGCTATTACAAAATACAGGATGGTGGTTTTTATCGTCATATCATTGATTATGGTAAACCACATGAAGGACATTCGGGAATAGGTCAAACCTTTTCAGTAGCCGATCTGGCAGGCAAAGGTAAATTGGATCTTGTAGCCCCTGGAAAATTAGGATTATATCTTTTCCGGCAAGTTTGAACAGCCTGTGATTTACCAGTACATGTATTTCTTTAGCGTCGGCGTACCACCTGAGAGGCTCGTACTTGCAGAGGGATTTCCATCTGTTCTTGTACGATCCTCTGGCGATTACTTCATCGATCTATTTTAGTTTTTCCTGTATGGTCATCAGGTATAAATTCTCCCTTGGGTGAGGGGCGGCCGGGCGGGGAAGCGTATAGTCTCAGGTGTAGACTCAAATTCAAGAACAATCACCGCCACGCCGGCGATTTTGTCCTGTGGTTCTTTGGGCATGTCTTTGAGGGTGATACGGTACTTTTCCTGGGTGAAAGCGATGTTTTCCCCGGTGGCGAGGATTTTTGCGGACTTGAGTTTTGTGGTATAGCCACCGACGACAAGCTCGCCGTCCCTGGGCCAAATCCAATTCCATAGGTATGCCCTGTTCTTCTTCTGGCTTATGGAGCAGATCCCGCTGCCGTAACCCCAGTTGCCGGATATGCGATCCACTTTGCCATAGGCGCATTCGCCGTTTTTGGCAAGCCATTTGCCAACAGTGGTAAGGGGTTCCACCGCTTCGGGGGGAACCGAACCGTCAGGCGCGGGGCCGATATTGAGGAGGAGATTTCCGGCGCCGCTGGCGCAGGTGGAGAGCATTCTCAAAATGCGCTGGGCGTTGTATGAATAGGGCCCGACCTGGGCTGCGTCCACATAGCCCCAGGAAAGGCCGTTGAAGGTCATGCAGGCTTCCCAGTCGCGGTCTTTTTCAACGGTAATGTGCTCCTCGGGGGTGCCGAAGTCTTCGTCAAGGCGGCTCCTATTGTCGATAATGAGATCCGGCTGGATGGCCCTGAGACGCTGGTTTATCTCCAGGGAATTCCAGCCTTCCCAGTTTTGCATGGGCTCCGGCACATCGTACCAGAGTATGTCGATTTTGCCGTACTGGGTGAGAAGTTCTTCGTTGAGGGCGTATATATAATCGTTGAAACGCTTCCTGGCTGCGCTGTCGTAGGCTGCGGCGCCCCCATCGGGATGGTGCCAGTCCATAAGCGAAGAATAAAAACCTACCTTGAGTTTTTGCTCCCTGGCCGCCTCTACGAATTCCTTTACAATGTCCCGCTTGGGCCCGTAATTGACCGCATTATAGGGGTTCGCCTTAGAATCCCAGAGGCTGAAGCCCTCGTGATGCCTTGTGGTAAGAACGATGTACTTCATCCCTGCGGCCTTGGCGAGCTTAGCCCATTCCTTTGGCGCCCCTGGCTTGGGCAGGAATTTATCCGCCAGTTTTTCATATTTTTTTACCTGCCAGCTTTCGATAGCCATGGCCCATTCATGCCGCCCCAATACCGTGTAAAGGCCGAAGTGCACAAACATGCCGAAACGGGCGTCCCGCCACCATGCCATCCGCTTGTCCCGGGTCGCCGCGATTGACGCCTCGTACTCGGGTTTTGAAAGAATCGTTGCCATACTGTACTCCTTGAAAAAATGAAGTAAAATAACACCGGTCTTCTCTGGAGAAAACCGGCGTCTTGGAAATACAACCCTTAGGGTTTACTTTACTTTATATATTTTTGCAGAATACTAATCAACTCAGGAGAACTCATCTGGTTCAGTTCTGAAAGATAGGTATTCCATGCGGTGTCGCTGTTGATGTCCCGGGTACCGGTCACGAATTCCGCAAAAGCCCATCCCGGAGGGCGGGATTGCTGATGGCTAGCCATTCCTCGGCTTCTTTGGTATTCGTCGCCTGTTCACCGAGCCGGAACTTGCTTGACCGGATCATGGGCTCGGCCTGATCCCATTGCGAGTTGAACGGTTGGGAACCATAAGTCACGAGGAGCTTGTAGAGGGGAGTCCCGCCCGAAAGGGAGAAGGTGCCTGCGTCCGGTTCGGACCAGCCCACATTTTTGGGTCCGATATAACCGGACATCAACTTTAGAGCTTCCCGGAATTCCGGGTCCCGGTACTGTTCAACGATGGTCTTTCCATCCAGGGCTAAGCCGTAATAGGTACCATAAACCCAGGGCAGAAAGGGCTTTGAGAAATAGGAAATTTTGATTACTTTTTAAGCGTAATTAATTGGAAACTTAATACGGACCCCGATTTCCATAAAAACCGCTACATGATCCCAAAGCCTGTCAAAAACATTGAAGAAATGACGCGGGATGGCTATAATGTAATACTATATTGACGAGACTTCCATCCCATCATATGAAACAGCAAAACCGTTTTTTTCAGCAAGCGGCTTTATTTCATCATAAGTTAGTCTGCCTGTATGTGAAAAATGATGAATAATACAGATTGTTCCGGAATCAATACAACCCAGTTCAATGAGACGGTTACGAGTTTCGATGACACATGGGAGCCCCATGTGACCGGTTCTGGAATCCGCCAGCCCGTCGGTGCAGTCAAAAGAGGCAATTCGGATATGGGGTCGTGTTTTTTCAAGATAGTCCCATGTTTCATTTGGATACCATCCAGTATCATTCCCATATAGAATTGTTTCCCCTTCTTTTTCAATCAAGTAGATAAAAGGGCTTGGGCACGATGGGTGCTGGGCGAGCAATGGGGTAACGAGGAATCCTGCGGCGGCAAACGGCATAAAAGCACTAACCTCCCGGAATACAACGCGCGATTTTATATAAAGCTGATTGTTCTGGTTGATTGGTGTAAAAAGTTCCCCAACGGCATAGCTGCCATGGACTGTCAGCGTACCCAGCGTATCCGGAACTGTACTATTGTCTTGTTCCACTGTGTTTTCTTCGCCAAGTTCAGGCCGTTCTCCAAACGCATAGCCGTTTTGCCTATTCGCCAAGTCCTCCGGATAATAATGATCCTGATGTGTGTGCGTAATGATACAGTCGTGTATCTTTGTGAGCGGGAGTCCTCCATAAAAGATATGGGCCAGTGTGTCCGCGGGAAAATCAATCAATAATATCCCATCAACCAGCGCCTGTGAGCGTGTGCGTATATTTTTTCCACCTGCCGACCATGCTTGTTTGCAATGCTGACATTCACAGAACATGGCGGGAAACCCTTCCGCGGCAGCGGTCCCATAATATTTCAACTTCATATTAATCCTTTCTCCTTACCAAACCAATGTACACTTTTCAAAGATGACCGGACGCAACAAAAGAGGAAGCAACCTTTAGCGCAAACTTTACCGCTGCATCTATTTCCATCCCCTGTAATACGGCATAACCATAGCCGGCGTTGAAATGGTCGCCGCCGCCTGTGGTGACAAGCGGGTTTTCTATAAAAGACCCGTCAATGAAACGGACTCCATTTTCATCTGCAACATAACAACCATGGATCGGGTGTACTAATACCACATCTGCCATACCCTGTGCGTGAATTGTTTGGACTACCGACTTTAGTTCGGCTGGGACATCCTGTGCGATAGCCTGGTATAGCAGAAGGGCCTCGTTTTCATTCAATCCCAGCGTTACCTTTCCGAAAGCTTTGTAAGACATGATGATATCCAGACATTCCAGGATAGCGGCTCGACTGTGTTTGGTCATGTCCGTAATGTCAAAATATATGTTCCGTCGAGGTTCGCCGTCACCAGCCCCACAGGCTCGGGGCATCACTTCGCATCCAAAATATCTCCAGATTTCAGTTCCGTGGCGGAGCGAGCTCCAATTCACCAATGCTACAAGTCCGCAGTCTTTAACTTCACTAACCAGCCGATCCATACCAACATTCCGGACAATGCTATCCCATG
>JAITNU010000198.1 GCA_031290325.1 Treponema sp. | reverse complement strand
GATGTTGATGTGGTATCAGGCGCCACGGTTACTTCCCGGAGAATCATGGACGCGGTGAAGGACTGTGTGCTGCAGGCCGGGGGTAATTAATGAAACAGCGGCACGTGTTTGTGTTACTCACCGTGAACGCGGTACTTTTATTTGCAGTTGATGACGGTTCTGGCGGCAGCACTGCTGAGGATGATTCTTTCGATGAAGACATCATGGAAGGGGGAGGAATGACGGTCGTGGGCTGACAACCCAGCAGATGGAAGTTATCACCAAAGAAGACATTGAAAAGCGGCAGGCGCCGGATCTGGCGACCCTCCTTGAAGAAACCCTGGACATGGCTACGGGACCTAGCCAGACGGAGATCAACATCCGGGGCTTTGATACGGAGCATATCGCCATCCTGATTGACGGAGTTCCCGCCAATTCACCCCGCTCCGGGGAGTTTGACGTAAGCCAAATCGACCTTTCCAATGTGGAGCGTATCGAGGTTATCTACGGCGGCTCAGATACCATGTTACCGGGACGCTGGGCATCAACATTATCACCCTCAAAAGACAGGAAAAGGGACTGCGGATAAAGGGCGGTTTTTCAAATACCGGATACCTCCCCAATCAGTACAATATGCGGCAGTGGCACGTCCCCAATGGCAGGACCCACCCATTTGTCCGCTTCTTACGGCGCGGAAAAATACTCCTGGAAACTAAACTGGTTCGGGGACCGGGCCACTATATGTATAATGAAATTGGAATAGATTTTTTACTTGACTATTCACATGAAGGTCTATAAAATAGAGTACCATGATAGAATCCTCTGCTTTGCAAAAATACTCTCTTTTTGGTGGTCTTTTAAAAGATCAAATCGATCAGATTCGTCCCATGATGGAACTGGAAGCCTATGGGTCAGGGGATACTATTATGGTTGAAGGGGCGACTAATGACCGGATCCGTTTTATCCTGGACGGCCGGGTGGCGGTGATAAAAAAGGGGGTTACCCTTGCCGAAATTGGGGAGGGGGATTTCTTTGGGGAGATGGAAGTGCTCGATGTGATGCCCTCGGTGGCGACTATCAAAGCCCTGGTAAACACCACGGTCATGGCTATTTCCAACCGGGGTTTACGGGAAATCTACAAGACCGACGCCACGATATTTTCCCTCATCATTATGAACCTGGCCCGGGACCTCTCGCGGCGGCTGCGGCGTATGGACGAACACTTCACGGTCTTAGAACGTAAGCCCCAGGGTTAAGGCGCCGCCAAATCCCCATACCCCTAACAAGACACCGCTTATGGAGTGTATTTCTTTATTCATCGTAAAGGGGACATGATACTTAATTGATGGCTCCAGAAAAAAGGCGATCTTGGTTTTCCGGTTAAAGGTAATTTTATACCCTAAGCCCAGGTCTCCAAAAAATGTTTTTAAGTCGCTATCCTCTTCGGTGGAAACGGAATTATCGACCTCCAGGGACATAAACCCCAGTCCTATATTCAGAAAAAGTCCCTGGGGAGCGGTCTTCAGGGGATAATAGCGGCCTTCCCCATAGATTTTAAAATACGATCCCAGGATATCATTGGTTTCATAAGTACTGGATGCTTCATCCACAGCATAATCGTCGTAAACAAAGGTTTCATACCTGATTCCCAAATAATAGACCTCCAATCTCGTGGAAAACAACCTGATGGGAGCCCATTCAAAACTACTGGCAATACCGAAACCGCCGAATATGGGTCCTACGATTAACGGAAAGGGATCAAGGGTTACTGCAAAACGGGATTTGGTTTGTGCAAAAACAGGAATTACCAATAAGGACATGAGAACAACAATAGAGAGTAATTTTTTCATCTAAAACTCCTTTTATATGCCCATTGGGGTAAAAAGAAGGTGGCGTGAGGCCACCTTCACAAGAAACACTCAGGGCACTACGCCCTTACGCATTCAGCCGTTGTTCAATGGCCTCCAGCTCGCTGTACAGCTCTTTCGGGAGCTTGTCGCCGAACTTGGGATAGTGGTTCTGCCTGACATCGGCGATCTCCGCTTTCCAGCCTTCGATATCTACCTTGAGGATTTCGGCCATATCGGATTCGCTCACTCCCTCAGGGCGCTGAATGGCATCAGGGGTGGGGAGGATACCGATGGGGGTGTCCACGGATTTGCCTTTCCCGTCGCAGCGGTCGAAGATCCAGGCCAGAACCCGGGAGTTTTCGCCGTACCCGGGCCATATAAATTTACCCTCCGGGCTTTTGCGGAACCAGTTGACAAAGAATATCTTGGGCAGTTTGTCTGGATCCCCTTTCTGACCGATGGATATCCAGTGCTTGAAGTAATCCCCCATGTGGTAGCCGCAGAAGGGAAGCATGGCAAAGGGGTCCCGCCGGATGGTACCGGCCTTGACGTCCAGGGCCGCGGCAGTTACTTCGGAGCCGACTATTGATCCCATGAACACCCCGTGGATCCAGCTCTTGGCCTGGTTCACCAGGGGGATAGTCTTGGGCCTGCGTCCGCCAAAGAGAAAGGCGCTGATGGGCACCCCGTTGGGGTCTTCCCATTCAGACGCAATGGCCGGGCACTGCTTGGCAGGGCCGGTGAACCGGGAATTGGGATGGGCCGCAGGCTTCTGGTCCTTGTTGTTCTTGTCCTGAATCCACTCGTTGCCGTTCCAGTCAATGAGCTTGCCCGGGGCATCGTAGCCGATCATCTCCCACCATACATCCTTGTCTTCAGTGAGGGCCACATTGGTGTAAATCGTGTTCTTCTTGATAGTCTCCATGGCGTTCAGGTTGGACTGCCGGTTAGTTCCCGGGGCCACACCGAAAAAGCCCGCCTCGGGGTTGATCGCGTAGAGCCTGCCGTCCTTACCGAACTTCATCCAGGCAATGTCATCCCCCACGGTTTCAACCTTCCAGCCAGGAAGGGTCGGTACGAGCATGGCGAGGTTCGTCTTACCGCAGGCCGAGGGGAACGCGCCGGTGATGTACTTCTTTTCCCCCTGGGGATTGGTGATCTTGAGGATCAGCATGTGCTCGGCGAGCCAGCCTTCATCCCGTGCCAGTACCGAGGCGATACGGAGGGCCAGGCACTTCTTGCCAAGGAGGGCGTTGCCGCCGTACCCTGAACCGTAGGACCAGATTTCCCGGGTTTCGGGGAAGTGGGAGATGTACTTCTTGTCCAGCGGCGCACAGGGCCACTGGCCGTTGTCTTTTTCACCAGGACCCAGGGGCTTGCCCACGGAGTGGAAACAGGGCACATAAGGACCGTTACTCCCTAAGACATCCAGTACCGTGGTCCCCACCCTGGTCATAATGTGCATATTCGCCACCACGTAGGGGGAATCGGTGATTTCCACCCCGATCTTGGCGATATCAGAGCCAACCGGCCCCATAGAGAAGGGAATCACGTACATAGTACGACCCTTCATACTTCCCTTGTAGAGGGCGCTCATGGTTGTTTTCAGCTCACTGGGGTCGATCCAGTTGTTCGTGGGGCCTGCGTCGTCCTTGTGCTTCGAGGCGATATAGGTGCGATTTTCCACCCGTGCGACATCAGAGGGGTCTGAGCGGAACAACACACAATCCGGCAATTTCTGCGGATTTAAGGGGGTGGCAAGTCCCTCGTCAATGGTGATCTGGATCATCCGGTCATATTCAGCCTGACTTCCATCACAGACTTCAACTGATTCAGGGGTCATCAGGGCAACCGCTTCTTCAACCCACTTTTTTAATGCAGGATGTTTAAGTTCTTGTACCTTCATAAGGTCTCCTTCGTTTTATAGAAACATCAATAAATACATAATATTCGTTATTTCCATAATACCAAAAGTAGGAACCGCTTACAAGTCCCTTGCCCTCGTTTTATGGTTATCAGCGGCCTTGTCTTTTTACCTGTTTAGGAGTATTTTATACAATTAAAATATAAAAATAAAAATAACTTGTAAAAATATGTTATAATAAAAATAGATATGATGGACTTACTCTTTTTGAGTCAGTATGAAGGTGGGGGAGGAGGGATTTGATACAATGAGCAACAACGGATTACGGCCGGTTATCCGGATTATTAAAGAGAACTGTGTTAGCTGTCATCGCTGTATCATGGCGTGCCCGGTGAAGATGTGTAATAGTGGGGTAGGGGATGTGGTTGAATTTAACAGCGATCTCTGTATCGGCTGTGGCGAATGTATCCATGCCTGTAGTCATAATGCCCG
Organism: Treponema sp.; assembly: GCA_031290325.1. GTDB lineage: Bacteria > Spirochaetota > Spirochaetia > Treponematales > Breznakiellaceae > JAITNP01. The sequence continues at coordinate 5,106 of JAITNU010000198.1, read as the reverse complement.
GATCGGCATTGATGATTTTGACACTTTTCTCCAGGATCTCAAGGCAGGAACCAGAATAGTGGCTATTGTGGCCCCGGCTATTGCCGCCAGTTTCGGCAGGGACTATCTCAAGATAAATGGTTTTTTAAAGAAACTCGGGGTCAAGGCGATCTTTGATGTCAGTTTTGGAGCGGAGCTTACGGTTAAGTCCTATCTTGCCTATCGGCATAAGAAGCATCCTCCCCTCATCATATCCCAGCCCTGTCCGACCCTGGTGTCCTTCATCGAAATGTACCGGCCCGAACTCATTCCCCATCTGGCGCCGGCGGACAGCCCCATGATGCATATCATGAAGATGATTAAAAAATATTATCCTCAATACACGGGCCATAAAATCGCCGCCATTTCACCCTGTTACTCAAAACGGCGGGAATTCGATGCTGTCGGTATTGGCGATTACAATGTAACCTTTAAGTCCATCCAGGATTACCTGGACCGCACCAAGGATCGTATCTCCCAATATGAAAGCCTTCCCTACGACAATCCTCCTGCCGAACGGGCGGTGCTATTTTCCACTCCCGGCGGTCTTATGCGTACCATTGAACGGTATGACCGGGATGTGGCCAGTTATACCAGGAAGATAGAAGGGTCTCCCGAAGTCTATGATTACCTGGTCAAGTTAGGAAAAACCATTCAGAACAAGAAGACCCCTATGTACAGTCTTGTGGATTGTCTTAATTGCCGGATGGGCTGTAACGGCGGGCCTGCCACGACTGCCCGGAAAAAGTATATTGATGATCTGGAAGAGAGCGTTGAAAAACGAAGCGTCGCGGCCCTTGCCCATTATGGCAATACCAGGGGATACAAGCGGCCCTTGCGGAAAGGCAAACTTGAAAAGCTCCTCAATGACTACTGGGAGGAGGGGCTTTATGACCGCTCCTATACCGACCGTTCCGCGATTTTCAAGCGGATGGTTAAATTCCCATCTCGGCAGGAGATCCAGGAGCTGTTCTTAAAAATGTACAAGAAAGGTCCAAAGGATATCCTTGATTGCGGTTCCTGCGGGTATGAGAATTGTGAACAGATGGCGGTGGCTATCATTAACGGCCTCAATAAGCCTGAGAACTGCCGGCATTTCATTGAAATCCAGAAAAAGATGATCAATGAACAGCATAAAAAGGAGATTGAGCATACGATCACCACGGTCTATGGTCATACCCTGGATGAGATGCATAAAAGCATCGAGGGTATTGGCTCCCTGTCCAGTAATATCAATGAAACCGCTGCGAGTGTCCAGAATTCTTCTAATGCGGTTGAGCAGATGGTGCAAAACATCCGGTCCATCTATGAAAATCTGGAACATAACGCCCAGACCGTACTGAAACTCAATGCTTCTTCTGTTGAGGGGAAGAACCGGATCTCTGAAATCGGGGGATTGATCGCCGAGGTTGCCATCCAGTCCGACGCGCTGATCGAAGCCTGTAAGGTTATCGGTGACATTGCTGACGAGACCAGTGTCCTCGGCATGAACGCGGCAATAGAGGCCGCCCATGCAGGGGACGCCATTGGTAAGGGCTTTGCGGTGGTTGCCGGGGAAATCCGGAAACTTGCCACCAATTCCGGGCATCAGGCCGAGGAAATTGCCAAGAGCCTCAATAACATTAAAGCTCTGATCGATAATTCCACCAAGTCTTCACTCCAGGCCCAGCAGCAGTTTGATCTCATCGTCTCCCTGGTTGACTCGGTAAAAAATGAAGAGGGGACCATCAAGAATGCGGTTGAAACCCAGAATAACGGCAGTCAGCAAGTCATTCAGGCGATGCATGATGTCAACGGCTTGATAGCAAAGATCAAGAATGAATCTGCCGCCCTTTTGGTATCTGGTAACGCGGTGATTGAACATATCCAATCCCTCAAGCAGACACTATAATTTTTTTTAAAGGCCCTACAAGTACAGGGTAGCTGTGCCTGAGCAAGAATGGCGGGTCCCCAGCAGGGGGCCGCGCTGTTGCGAACGTCCCCGCATTTTATACCGTTCCTTATCGGGTAGGACTCCCGAAAGCAAAGGCATAGAGCCGTTCAAGGATCTTGGAGATCTTCACGGCGTATTGCCGGTCTGCGGCCCAGGTTCCGGCAAGTCCTGTGATTGCCGGGGCCGAGCCGTAACGGATCCAGCGGTATCGGGGATCCACCAGTTCCTGCTTGAGAGGCGTGTCTGTGGCGTAGCCCTTGAGATGCTGAATTTGCGCCCTGACACCGGTGCGGGGATCCGGGAACGAGAGGCCCGGCTGTTCAGGCCCTATGGCCCCCAGGCCGGAAAAGTTGTTCATATCCGGCGTTACCAGGTTTCCATACCGGAGAAACCCCGTTTCCAGGCACATCTGGGCAAAGGCAACATCATGATTCACCCCTTCTATGGCCGCTTCCTCAATATAAAAGGCCGCTAAATTCCGTACAAAGGGGGCCACCGCTTCGGCGTTTACCGACAGGAAAAAGGACACGAGCTGCTCCTGAGTCGTCAGACCCTTCCCCATGATGTATTCAGGAACCGGGGGTATCGGGGGTAGTTCAGGTGGTGCGGCACTATCGGCTTGTGGGGGAGTTTCAGGTCGTTCGCTTATCCGGGACACTTCGGCGGTTTTCGGTTTTTCAGCTACCTGGGGAGGCTCCGGTCTTTCGGCTGGCTGAGGAGGTTCCAGACTTGCGGGAACTTCAGTTTCCCGGACTGGCGGTGAACCGGTGCAGGTAAAGAAGATTCCTGAGAATAGAAAAAGGATGCAAAAAAACAAAATACGCTGTCCCATAGTTTTTTTTATCGGTTTATTTTCAATCAAATTGCAGGGTAAATCTCTTATTATCTATATGAATAACAACATCTATTCCGATATTGGTGAAATCCTGGTAGTCCTGGACGGGGGCAGCAAAGATTCCTCCATTCAGGGTCCCCGTTCACTCCCCCCTGATCAGCGTCCGCGGGAAAAACTGATCGGTGCCGGCCCGTCGGCCCTCTCGGATCAGGAACTCCTGGCCATACTCCTCAATATTGGTATCCGGGGCAAGAACGTTATCATCCTGGCAAAGGAATTACTGGAACGCCTGGACCAGGAAAAGGGGATCCCCACGGTGAAGGAACTTTCCACTATGGCCGGGATTGGGGAGACCAAGGCCTGTACTGTGGTGGCTATGCTGGAATTCGGCAGGCGGAAATGGGGCCCTGCAGGGACGCGGATCAAACATCCCCAGGATATTTTCGACCTCATCCGTCATCATGCGGACCGCCGGCAGGAACGGTTCATCTGTCTTTCCCTGAATGGCGCCCATGAGGTTCTGGCGGTGAGGATCGTTACCATTGGCCTCGTGAACCGGACCATCGTACATCCCCGGGAAGTGTTCGCCGACCCCATCCTTGACCGGGCCAGCGCAGTGATTGTGGCCCACAACCACCCATCAGGACAGCTTATTCCCTCTGGTGAGGATGATGAGATTACCCAGCGTCTCAAGGCTGCTGCGGAAATCCTAGGGATCAATTTCCTGGATCACCTGGTCTTTTCCGATGCCAACTACTTCAGCTACCGCCAGAGCGGCAGGCTGAGTTAGATACTCTGCACCTTTATACTGACCAGCCCCGGGGGTATTTACCTTTATAGAAAGTAATATTTATAAATATTAACACTTTCAAAAAAATACAAACGATCAAACCAGAAAATACACACACCCCCGAAATCAATTATTTAGCTTATTATTTTAATATAGCATAACGTATTTTATCTGTCTTTTTTTTTCAAGATGTAATTTTAAAATTCTTATTGACAATTTATATTCTACTTGTATAATATAAAACAAGGTGAATATACGGCGTTAAAATACGACTATGGAAAAAAACCGGGTACGATCTTGACAAGACATTCAAAGACTCGATTAATTTTTTCTGGCAGGGGCAGACCAGTCAGATCTGCCGGGAATTGAAGGGATAATCCTGAACGGGCGGATAAAATTATTGCAACCCTGGAAAACAAGGAGAAACAAAAAAGATGAAACTGGTTTGGCATGATTTGACGGAACAGGATTTTAACGGGCTTTCTTTAAAATTGAATGCCGATACAACCGTTATAGGTAATAACGGAAAAATAAAACCCTGTATTGGCTGTTATGGCTGCTGGATTAAAACCCCGGGAATCTGCGTAATCAAAGACGGCTACAGTACGATTGGTCAATTGCTCTCAAAAACAGATGAACTGATTATTATCAGCAAATGTGTATATGGAAGCTACAGTCCTTTTATCTGCAATGTTTGGGATAGAAGCATTTCCTATTTACTGCCCTTCTTTACCCGCATAAATGGCGAAACACACCATAAAAAAAGATATAAAAACCGCATAACTATTACCGTTTTTTTCTATGGAGACGATATAACAAGCGCAGAAAAAGAAACTGCGGAACAACTGGTAAAGGCAAATAGCGTCAATTATATGCCGGATACCATAAAAACATATTTTTATAACAAATATGAAGCATTAAAAGAGGTCCTGTAATGAATATTGCTTTTATAAACGGAAGTCCAAAACCAGAGGCAAAAAGTAATTCAGGTATTATGCTGAATCTTTTAAAATCAAAAATAGGGAAAGAACATACCGTTTTTGATTACCATGTTATTAAAGATAAAATATCCGACGGAATATTTGAAAAACTGAATACTATGGATGTTTTTGTTTTATCTTTTCCCCTGTATGTTGACGCGATTCCATCGCATTTGTTTGCAATGATGGTACAATTTGAAGAGTACAGACAGTTAAATGACAGAAACAAAAAAAATATCTCTGTTTATGCGATTATGAACAATGGCTTTTATGAAGGCAAGGCAAATCATATCGCGTTAAAAATTGTGGAAAACTGGTGCGTCCGTTCCGGCCTGAGCTACGGACAAGGCATAGGTCAGGGAGCCGGTGAAATGATGAGCGTTATCACAAAGGTTCCCTTAGGACATGGGCCGCTTAAAAATTTAGGCAAGGTTTTGGATGAATTATCAGAAAACATACTTTCGCAAAAGAAAGGTGAAACAAGACTTTTTAGCCCCAATTTCCCCTATTTTGGCTGGCTGTTTATGGCAAACAACGCATTTTGGATTCC
>JAITNU010000156.1 GCA_031290325.1 Treponema sp. | reverse complement strand
AAATTGCCGCATGATGACAACGCAAGAAGAAGCGCCCCCAGGTATAATACCGGCGTTTTATGCTTTTTCATGTATATCCCCCTTTAACTCCGCTTCCACCGGGCGAAAATTTCCTTTGCCCTGGTCAGATATATTTTGCTGATGGTAATGGTAGTATCCGTTACCGTTTTATTATCCGCAAAGATCGGAACCGGATTACAGCCGCCGGATCGTTTTTCGACCATGTTCATTCTGAACCGGTTGCCACAGTTCTGGCATACCAGCACCGTTCCCTGCTGCTTGTAAAAGCCCCGGCCTGAACCATAGCAAACCTGACAGGTATTAAAGGCCGTTCGTATCGTACCATCCGGGGCCTTTACCGCTAATACTTCGATACGGGTCCCCTGAATATCCACCGGGAAAAAGACGGCGTTCTCCGTAATTTCTCCAATGTTGATAACCAGGTCCCGGTCGGTGATGACTGGCTTTACCATATTCAAGGCACCTGAGTTCTGTGCAAATACCGAAGCCCCTGCTGTCAATAACAGCAACAGGGTAATAAAACATCTGTTCATTTCTGAACCTCCGCAGTTTATTCTTTTTTCCTTTTCCTGGAAAAAACAGATATAAAAACAATTACCACTTGCTGTTTATAATATAATATACTATTGTGAGGAAATTATGAGGAAATAAAAAATTATGAAAGACAGACCGGTGGTTTTAGTCGTAGATGATGAAGAAAAAATCCGTTCCCTGGTTAAATCCTACCTGGAAATAAGCGGATACACGGGCCTGTGTGCCCAAAACGGCAGGGAGGGGATGGAGCTTTTTGACAAAAATCCCGTATCCCTGATACTCCTTGACCTCATGCTCCCGGATTTGAGCGGGGAAGTATGGTGCCGGAAAATCCGGGAAGTCTCGGATGTTCCTATTATAATGATCACCGCCAGGGTGGATGAGGAAAGTATCATCCAGGGTCTCAATATCGGGGCGGATGATTATGTGTGTAAGCCTTTCAGCCCCCGGCAGCTCATGGCGCGGATCGAGTCGGTCTTGCGGAGAACCAGGAATACTCAAAAGACCGATACTTGCCTTGTCTATGATGATTTAACCCTGGATACGGAAAAGCGGAGCCTCAGCCTTCAGGGGGAAACCATTACCTTGACCCGTGATGAGTACCATATCCTTGCCCTGCTTATGTCCCGGCAGACCAAAATATTTACCCGGGATGAAATACTGGAACATATAAAGGGTGAAACCTATGAGGGCTTTGACCGCTCAATTGATACGCATATAAAAAACCTCCGCTCTAAAATAGGAGATGATCCGAAGGCGCCCAAATATATTGTTACCGTTTATGGTATGGGATACCGCTTTGGCGGACAGAAATAATGCAAGGAAAAAAATATGATTAGTCTGCAAAACCGTCTAACCCTGACATACTCCCTGTTTATCAGTATCGCCCTCTTGGTATTAACCATGATAGTAAACCAATTTACCGCTTTAATATTTACCGGGTTGATAAAGGAAAACATTGCTGAAAAGAACCGTGAAATAGTCAGGATAATGGATGAACAGTACGATCCGAATAGTAATGGTTTTGATGAAATCACCGTTGAAGCAATGGGTATGTATTTTGCCCATGAGGGGTATATCCTGAGCCTGGAAGATGAAAAGGGGCAGCTTATCTGGGATGCCCGTTCTTGTGATATGCAGCAATGTGCCAAAGTATTAAACGATATTACCGAACGGATGGAAACCACCTTTAGTTTAAACGGAGCATTGCAGAACCAACACTACCCTCTTACTTACAATGGCCGGACTATCGGGACGGTAACTATAGAAACCTACGGCCCTTTTTTTTACAGTGAAACAGAAACACAATTCCTGACTTCAATAAACCGGCTGCTCTTAGTGGCAAGCGTTGTTTTTATCCTCTTGAGCATCGTCGTTTCTGTTCTGCTGTCCAGGACCATAGCCCGTCCCATACTCAAAGCAGGGGAAGCGGCCCGGCAGATCGCGCTGGGTTACACCAGCGGGAGCACCCATCATACTCTGGGCATCAGAATACCGGATACCTATAAAATGCGGGAGCTGGCGGAACTTTCCCACTCAATCAATGAACTGGCAGAAGAACTGGAAGAAGGGGAACGCCGCCAAAAGCGGCTCACGGCGGATATTGCCCATGAATTACGCACTCCCCTCACGTGTTTGCAGGGGACTATTGAAGCCATGATTGACGGGGTCTGGAAACCGGACACAGAACGGCTGGTAAGTTGCCATGAGGAGGTCATACGCCTTACCAAACTGGTGGAAGATTTGAATACCCTGACCCATCTTGAATGGAACGATATCGACCTTAATAAGACCGATTTCGATCTTTCAAAATTACTGCACCTTACGGTGGAACAATTCATGCCCCTGGCCCAGGAGAAGGGCATTGCCCTCACGGTAAAGCTCCGGGAAAGCCCCATCATTGCCGATTATGACCGGCTTAAACAGGTTTTTATTAACCTCTTGTCTAATGCGATCAAGTACACCGACTGCGGGAGCGTTATGGTGAGTATCGAAAAGGGGGAAAAAAACTGGGCCATAAGGATTGCTGATACCGGTATGGGTATACCGGAAAGCGATATCCCCCATGTTTTTGAACGGTTCTACCGTTCTGATAAATCCCGGAACCACAATACCGGCGGGGCCGGTATCGGCCTTACCATAGCCGCGACCATTGTTGGGGCACATGGGGGGAGTATCAGTGTTGAAAGTGAAAACGGCAAAGGGAGCGTATTTACGGTACAGATATGAACACCACCGGTTTGAGTGTACCCTTCCTTACCGCTGTACAGGATAAGCTGGAAAAAACGGTCCCGCACCTCCGGGCCAGTAAGTACCCCAGATGTATAATGCATGTTGAGTATACCTCATCGCTTGGGTATACTCAACAGTACACTACATGAACTTAGCAACTACAGAGCAAAGCAACATAGTTATCCTCTCTTGCGGGGTTCCTGCGTCTTCCGCGCCGGTTTCCCCTGAGCAGTGGCTTTGGATCGGGTCTTTTTAGGGCTGGCCTTATTCGGGACCGCATTACTGATCACCGCCTGGGCGCCGGCAAGCCGGGCAAGGGGTACTCGGTAGGGAGAACAAGACACGTAGCTCAAGCCTGTACGGAAACAGAAATCAATGGTTTTGGGATCACCACCATGCTCGCCGCAGATACCGATCTTGAGGGTTGGGTTCACCTTCCGTCCTTTGTCCGTGGCATACTGGATGAGGGAGCCGACCCCTGCTTCATCAATGGATTTAAAGGGATCCACTTCCAGGATGTTTTTTGAAAGATAGGCAGGCATGAAGGATGCCACATCGTCCCGGCTGAAGGCAAAGGTCATCTGGGTGAGGTCGTTGGTGCCGAAGCTGAAGAAGTCCGCGTATTCGGCAATCTTGTCGGCCAGGAGTGCTCCACGGGGAACCTCGATCATGGTACCGATTTTGATAGGCAGCTTGACACCGGCCTGCTCAAATACCGCTTTGATGATCCGCTCTGCGTTGGGACGAAGGAGGGCCAGTTCCTTTTCATCACAAACAATAGGGATCATGATTTCAGGAACCACCGGGATGTTTTCCTGGATGCACGCCACTGCGGCCCGTGCGAGGGCCTCAACCTGCATATCGTATATTTCCGGGTAGGTTACCGCGAGGCGGCAGCCCCGATGCCCCAGCATGGGATTGGCTTCATAGAGCTTTTCGAGCTTAGGCTTCAGTTTCCGGGGATTTACCTGGAGATGAGCCGCAAGCTCGGCAATCTCTTCCTCGGTGTGGGGAACGAATTCGTGGAGGGGCGGATCTAAAAGCCGGATGGTTACCGGACGGCCTTCCATGGCCTTAAAGATGCCGAAAAAGTCTTGCTGCTGGAGGGGGAGAATCTGCTGTAAGGCTTCCTTCCGCTCCTCCACCGTATCTGCCACGATCATGGCCCGGAAGTGGATGAGCTTGTCCTTATCAAAGAACATGTGTTCCGTGCGGCAGAGTCCCACCCCTTGGGCACCGAAATCAAAGGCCCGCTTCGCGTCCTCTGGCTGGTCTGCATTGGTCCGCACCTCAAAGCCCTTGAGATTACCCCGTAATGAAGCAGCCCGGATGTCGTCGCACCAGCCCAGGAAGGTCTGCATATCCTGGGATATTTGCGGCATCACCAGGGGGAGCTGCCCTTCATACACGTCGCCGGTGGAACCGTCGATAGTTATCCAGTCCCCTTCCTTGAAGCTCTTGTCTCCGATCTCCACGGTTTTAGTCTTGACCGTAATGCCTTTGGCACCGGCGACACAGGGCGTGCCCATGCCCCGGGCAACCACTGCTGCGTGGCTCGTCATGCCGCCGGTGGAGGTGAGTATCCCCTCGGAAACAACCATGCCCCCGATATCTTCGGGACTGGTGTCTTTGCGGACCAGGAGCACCTTTTCCCCCTGGGCATGCCCATCCTCCGCGTCCTGGGCGGAGAACACGATCTTCCCAGAGGCCGCACCAGGGGATGCGTTGAGTCCCTGGGTTAAGGAGGCGGCAGCTTTCAGGGCATCAGGATCGACCATGGGGTGGAGGAGCTGATCCAGGTGATCCGGAGTAACCCGGAAGATCGCGGTTTTCTTGTCAATGAGCCGTTCCGCCACCATATCAATGGCGCATTTAACCGCGGCAGCTCCGGCCCGCTTGCCGTTTCTGGTCTGGAGGATGAAGAGCTTACCCTGCTGAACGGTGAACTCCATATCCTGCATATCCCGGAAATGCCGTTCCAGCTTGTTCTTGATTTTCACGAGCTGGTCGTAGAGGGGCTTGCTTTTCTCTTCCAGGGTGGCGATTTTTTCCGGGGTTCTGATACCAGCCACCACATCTTCTCCCTGGGCGTTCATCAGGTATTCGCCATAGAACTTGTTTTCCCCAGTGGAAGGGTCCCTGCTGAAACAAACCCCGGTCCCTGAATCATCACCAAAGTTGCCGAACACCATGGACTGTACATTGACGGCAGTCCCTTTCAGGTTTTTGATGTCATTGATCTGGCGGTATTTGATGGCCCGTTCGTTCATCCAGGAACCGAACACCGCGTCAATGGCGCCCCAGAGTTGATCCAGCGGGTCCTGGGGAAAATCCCGATCCGTCTGATTTTTAATTATTTTTTTATACCGGGACACGAGTTTTTTTAAATCCTGCTCATCTAATTCAGTATCAAGCTGAACCTGCCGGGCCTGTTTTATGGTTTTGATGGCTTTCTCAAAAGCCTCACCAGGTACCTGCATGACCACATCGCCATACATCTGAATAAAACGCCGGTACGCATCCCAGGCAAACCGGGGATTGCCGGTTTTTGCAGCAAGTCCATGAACGGCATCGTCGTTCATCCCTAAATTGAGGATGGTATCCATCATACCGGGCATGGAAACCGGCGCACCGGAACGCACCGAAACCAGCAGGGGATCAAGGGGATCACCCAGGTGCATCCCCATCACCTTTTCCAGTCTTTTCAGGTTCTTCAACACATCGTCTTCAAGACCTGCCGGATAGTGGTTCTTGTTTTCGTAATAGGCGGCGCAGACTTCCGTAGAAATCGTAAACCCCGGGGGAACCGGAATTCCAAGATTGGTCATTTCCGCTAAATTAGCGCCCTTGCCGCCGAGGAGATCCCGCATCCCGGCGTCTCCTTCCGCTTTGCCTTCACCGAAGAAAAAAACATTCTTCCGTTTTGCCATCTAAACCCTCCATATATAATTTCCTAGTATGTTCTGTATCATTTTTTTTCCTGTCGAGTTTCGTGTTAATGAAAAGTATAGCATACTCCAGAAAAGCAAGATAGTAGTTAGAGAAAATAGATTGAAAAAAAATAGCTGAAAAAAAAGTATGGAAAGCTCCTGATATGGCCGCGCTTGTTCCCTTACTCATTTCGATGTTTTATGCTAGAGTATCCCCCATGAGTTTTGGAAATTTTGTTGTTGAAGCCGGAAAAGCACTGCCCCTGGGCGCTACGGTAACCGAGAAGGGGGTCAATTTTTCCCTCTTTTCCCGTCATGCCACGGCGGTAACCCTGGTGCTGTTTGAGTCCTTCGCCTCGGATAGCACGTATGAAAAGTTGGCGCTGGATACCCGGAAAAACCGGACTGGCGATATGTGGCATTGCCGCGTCCGGGACCTCAAAGCCGGAGCACTCTACCTCTACCTGGTGGACGGGCCTTATATTCCTGAAAAGGGATTCCGTTTTAATGTGCATAAATCCCTCATTGATCCCTATGCTAAGGCTATGACAGACCTGAAGGGCTGGGACATTGAGGCCTGTATGGGCTACAGTGACCCTGCCAATGATCTCTCCTTTTCCACACAGGAGGATCTCTTCACCCAGCCGCGCTGCGTCGTGGTGGATGATACCTTTGACTGGCAGGGGGATGTGCCCCTCAACTATCCCCTCCGTTTCAGCGTGCTCTATGAAACCCATATCCGGGGTCTTACGGCGCATCAGAGTTCCGCTGTGGCGCATCCGGGAACCTATCGGGGGGTGATCGAGAAGATCCCCTTTTTCAAGGAACTGGGGGTTACGGGCCTTGAGTTCCTCCCTATCCAGGAATTCAATGAACGGGAACTGCCCCACATCAATCCCCGGACCGGGGAGTTGCTGGTGAACTACTGGGGGTATTCCACTGTGGCCTTTTTCGCCCCCAAGGGCACCTATGCATCGGATAAGACCCCCGGGGGCCAGGTACGGGAATTCAAAGAAATGGTCCGGGAACTGCACCGCATGGGGCTGGAAGTGATCCTGGATATTGTCTTCAACCACACGGCAGAGGGGAATGAACGGGGACCGACCTTTTCGTTGCGGGGGCTGGATAACACTATCTACTATATGCTGGATGAAAACAAACGGTACTATAAAAACTACTCCGGGTGTGGTAATACGGTCAATTGTAATCACCCGGTGGTCAGATCCTTTATTCTGGATTGCCTCCGTTACTGGGTGATGGAGATGCATGTGGACGGCTTCCGTTTTGACCTCGGTTCCATCCTGGGCCGGGACCAGCAGGGCAGGCTTATGGAGAACCCGCCGATGCTGGAACGGATCGCCGAGGATCCTATCCTGCGTCATACCAAGATCATCGCCGAAGCCTGGGACGCAGGAGGGGCCTATCAGGTGGGCTGGTTCCCCGGGGGGCGCTGGGCGGAATGGAATGACCGCTACCGGGATGATGTGCGGCGCTACTGGCGGGGTGATCCCCGGCAAACCCGGTTCCTGGCAACCAGACTCTCAGGAAGTTCTGATCTGTACCTGCGGGATGGACGCAAGCCTTTCCATTCGATTAATTTCATCACCAGCCATGACGGTTTCACCCTCAAGGACCTGGTGTCCTACAACTACAAGCATAACGAGGAAAACGGGGAGCAGAACCGGGACGGCAGTAACGGGAACTACAGTACCAACAACGGCTTTGAAGGTCCCTCAACCAATCCCAACATCGAGGCGATCCGAGAGCGGCTGCTTAAAAACTTCATTGCCACCATGATGGTTTCCCTGGGAACCCCTATGCTGCTGGGGGGCGATGAGTTTGCCCGGACCCAGGGTGGTAACAACAACGCCTATTGTCAGGACAACCCCATCTCCTGGTATGACTGGTCGTTCCAGGAGAAGAACCGGGGCCTGTTCCGCTTTGTCAGGGAGATGATCGCCTTTCGCCTGCGGCACCCGGGGTTCATGCGCCCTGAGTTCTACACCGGCAGGGATGGGAACTACAACGCCATCCCGGATATCAGTTGGTTTGATGAAACCGGAGCGACTCCGGACTGGGAAAAGATCGAGACCTGCCTTGCCCTGCGTATGGACGGCAGTAAAGCGGACACCCTCGCTGACCGGGATGACAACGACTTCTTCATCATGTTCAACGCGGGAAATAGACAGGCAACCTTTATGGTCTGCGCTCCCCCGCCAGGGAAACAATGGGTCCGGGCGGTGGATACGGCCCTGCCGTCCCCCCAGGATATCTGCATCCCCGGTACGGAGGAGCCACTACCAGAACCGGAGCTTTACCTGATGAAGGCCCGGAGCATGGTGGTTCTGTTGTCGAAACCCCTGTAACGCCTTGTCACAGGCCGGTTCCCCAGGCTATAGTCTGGGGATGGAAACAATGAAGCGTACCACCGACTGCGGCGCACTGCGGAAGTCCGATGTGGGGAAACAGGTGATATTGAACGGCTGGGTACACCGGAAACGGGACCACGGGGGCATTTCTTTTCTCAACCTCCGGGACCGGTACGGGATAACCCAGGTAGTGATAGATTCCGCTGAGGTTGCGGAACTGAGCGCGGAACTGCGGAATGAGTACTGTATTGCTGTGGCAGGCCGGGTCCGCGCCCGGCCTGAGTCCATGGTAAACCCCGACATGGCCACCGGAGCAATTGAGGTGCTGGCGGAACAGCTCCTCATCCTGAACCGTTCGGAAGTGCTTCCCTTCCCCATTGATGAGGAGTCAGAGGTAAAAGAAGAACTCCGCCTCAAGTACCGCTACCTGGATCTCAGGTCCGCAGGTATGCAGAAACGGATACGCCTGCGCCATGAGACGGCCTTTGCGGTGCGGGCATGGATGAGCGGCCAGGGCTTCTACGAGATCGAGACCCCCACCTTCATCAGATCCACGCCCGAAGGCGCACGGGATTACCTGGTGCCTTCCCGTCTCTATGCCGGCAAATTCTACGCCCTGCCCCAGTCCCCCCAGCTTTACAAGCAGCTCCTCATGGCAGCGGGGTTCGACAAGTACTTCCAGATCGCCCGCTGTTACCGGGACGAAGACGCCCGCGGGGACCGGCAGCCTGAGTTCACCCAGATTGATATTGAGATGTCCTTTGTGGGCAGGGATGAGGTCCTTGCCATGACCGAGGGGCTGTTCGGCCACGTGTTTCAAAAGGTCCTGGGCCGGACGCTTCCTGCCCATTTCACCCGGCTCACCTACGAGGACGCCCTGGAACGGTACGGTTCGGATAAGCCTGATCTGCGCTTTGCTCTGGAGCTTCAGGATTTTGCCCCCTTTGTGGCAGCAGGGGGCTTCCAGGCTTTCAAGGATGCCCTGGCCGCTGGAGAAGCGGATAAAGCCGCGGCTGCGGCCAAAGGCATCACCGTTGCAGGGGGCGGGGTCAAGGCCCTGGTGGTGCCAGGCAAGGCGGACTACTCCCGGAAGCAGATAGAGGAGCTTGAGGCCCATGCCCGGATTTACAAGGCCCGTGGGCTTGCCTGGATGAAGGTTGGAGCCACCCTTGAGGGCGGGGTCTCCAAGTTTTTCGCACCCCTTGCGGGAGACATCCTCAAGGGCCTCGGAGCAGCAGCCGGGGACCTCATCCTCATGGTGGCGGATCCGCGGCGGCGCATTGCCAACATTGCCCTGGGTGCGGTGCGGTCCAAACTCGGCAAGGACCTGGGCCTTACCGGGCCTGGGGCTGACGGGCTTCCCCGTTTTGAATTCCTGTGGATCCTGGATTTTCCCCTCTTCGAGTTCAACGAGGAAGAGAACCGCTGGGAGGCGGCGCATCACCTGTTCTCCTATCCCCAGGAACAGTACCACCGCGTTCTTGAACAGGACCCTGGTGCGGTGAAGGGTGACCTCTACGACCTGGTGCTCAACGGCTATGAACTGGCCTCTGGTTCTATCCGCATCCACGACCCGGAACTCCAGCAGCGGGTTTTCAATGTGGTGGGGATTGAACGGGAAGAAGCGGAACGGAAATTCGGCTTTCTCACCAATGCCTTCAAGTACGGGGCGCCTCCCCATGGCGGCATTGCCCCTGGGCTGGACCGCCTGGTGATGCTCATGGCCGGTGAGACCTCGATTAAAGAGGTGATCGCCTTTCCCAAGAATTCCTTTGCCGTGAGTCCCATGGACGACTGTCCCGGGGAAGTGGATCAGAAGCAGCTTGACGAACTGCATCTTGCAATCAGGAAAAGCACATAGATTTTAACTATGGGAAGTCCCGCGAACCACACTAAAAAACTGTTTGTTCGTGGGATTCTTCTATACTATTTTAGGAGGCATCATAATGAAAACGCAGTATTTTTGGAAACGTGTCCGGTTCTGGATGGTACTTTTCTTGATTACACCCTTGCTCCTTGCCGCTGAACCAAACCGCCGGTTTGCCCTGGTTATTGGCAATAGTAAGTACCAGTATGTCGAAAAACTGACGAACCCGGAGAACGACGCTACGGACGTGGCTGCTAAACTCAGGAAGCTGGGGTATCAGACCGAACTCAAGCTGAATGTGGGGAACGCCGAGATGGGCCGGGCGATTGCCGATTATGTCCGGCGGCTCGCTTCCAGTCAGGATAACGAGGGGTTCTTCTGGTATGCGGGACACGGGGTGCAGCTCAACAGTGAGAACTACCTGCTGCCGGTGGACATTAAGGCAGAGGATGATGTGGCGGTGAAGTACGGTTCCTATCCCCTGAACCAGCTCATCGAGTCCTTTGAACAGATCGCCCGGAACAAGGTGAACGTGGTGTTCCTGGACGCCTGCCGGAACAACCCCTTCAAAAATACCACCGGCGGGCGCCGGGGCGTTTCCCGTGGGCTTGCGGTGGTGGAGAACATCCCGCCTGATCTGTTCATCCTCTTCTCCACCTCTGCGGGCACCGAGGCTTCTGACGGAGAACGGGGGAAGCGGAACAGTCCCTTTGCAGAAGCTTTCCTGAAACATATCGAAAGCCCCCTGGACCTCAGCCTGGTGGTGCGGAGCATTACCCGTGAAACCCTCAGTCTCACCAACAACCAGCAGCGCCCCTATCAAGAGGGGAGTATCATCAGCATGGACTACTACTCGCTGAACCCCCAGGTTACACCGCCGGTAACGCCGCCGGTAGTACTGGTCCCTGCGCCGGTAACGCCGCCAGGTATGACAGCAGAAGAATATTATAAACGCGGGCAAGAGTATCGAAACAAAGGTGACTATAATCGGGCAATCACTGAGTATACTGAGGCTATCAGGCTCAATCAAAAGTATACTGATGCGTATTTTGTTCGTGGCATTGCGTATGAACTTAAAAAAGACTATGACCGGGCAATGGTTGATTATACTGAGGTTATCAGGCTTAATCCTAAGTTCGCTAATGCGTATTATGGTCGTGGAAATACGTATAACAACAAGGGTGAGTATGATCGGGCCATAGCCGAGTATACTGAGGCTATCAAGTTCAATCAAAAGTATACTGATGCGTATTATGCTCGCGGAGAAATGTATAAAAACAAAGGCGAGTATGACCGTGCCATAGCCGATTATACCGAGGCTATCAGGCTCGATCCTGAGTATGCTGCTGCGTATAATAGTCGCGGAGTTGTATATAACGACTTCAAAGGCGAGTATGACCGGGCCATAGCCGAATATACTGAGGCTATTAGTCTCAATCCCAAGTATGTTTTTGCGTATTATAATCGTGGACTTGCGTATTACAACAAAGGCGATAATGACCGTGCCATAGCCGACTACACTCAGGCTATCAGGATAAATCCCAATTATGCTGCTGCCTATTATAGCCGGGGCCTCGCATATTACAATAAAAAGGACTATGACCGGGCTATTGCTGATTACACTCAGGCTATCAGGATAAATCCCAATTATGCTGAGGCATATAATAACCGGGGCACCACCTATTACAATAAAAAGGACTATACTCGTGCCGGGGCCGACTGGACCGAGGCGTTACGGCTTAATCCCAATCATACTCATGCACGGAATAACCTTGAAATCTTGCGAAAGATGGGCTATTGAGAACCGAAGGTACGGGCGCATGAGTTGCCGGATCAGCGGTTCCGTATGGGGATCGTCGGCCTGGGTGATGGTGGTTTCCTGCTGGGCCATGATCGGGATAGGTAACATGCTGGATGATCCCCCCACGGAGCCGTAGCGCTTGATAAGCTCCTCCGCGCCCCGGAGGTCGTCGTCGGACTGGGAGACCGTGCCGGTGACGATAGTTTGCCGAGCCTTGCTGCTAGTATCCAGTCAGTGATGAAAATGGGAATGATGGGACGAGTAACAGAAAAAGAATGTAACCGCAGAGGACACGGAGGAACGCAGAGAAAACCAAAGA